>CAZHNA010000079.1:0-8072 GCA_964532775.1 uncultured Methanosarcinales archaeon | reverse complement strand
TTCCACCCGAACAAGCGATCGTATGGCTGACGGTGGTGTTGTCCTCTTCTTCAAAGAAAAAATTGCTCATCCTGCATTGAATTTTCTCAATGTTGTAGAAACAATTCCTGATATACCACTCCTTGTACTTCTACTTCCAATTGTGGGCATTGGAGCCACACCAACAATTATTGCATCCACACTTTATTCAATACTTCCGATTGCACGCAATGCCTACACCGGACTAAAAAATGTAGATGACAAATACATCGATGTCGCCACAGCAATGGGCATGTCACCTGTTGATATTTTGATAAAGATTCGATTTCCCATGGCCTTACCCCTTATTGCGGGAGGAGTAAGGATAGCTCTTGTGTTTTCAATGGGAGTTGTGACTCTTGGAGGTCTTATTGCCGCAGGTGGTATTGGAGCAGCGCTGATTGCCGGAGTACAACTGTATCAGGTTGATACAATTCTTATTGCCGGCTTGTGGGTTGGGCTAATGGCTGTTTTCTTTGACAGCATTGCCGAGATTGCTGAAAACAAATTACAGAAGAGGTATGGATCATGGTAAGCTTAGACGTTATTTTATTCCATACAATTGATCATATCTATCTGGTATCAATTACTTTACTGGTCAGCATAGCAATTTCACTACCTCTTGCTTTTATCTCCCTTTATAGCAAAACTGTGGCTTCAACCGTAATCAGGTTTGCAAATCTTGCACAAGCAGTACCAAGCCTTGCCGTTGTTGCTATTGTAGTTCCATTACTGGGAATCGGTTTTACTCCAGCACTTGTAGCTATACTGCTAAGAGCATTGCTTCCAATTATCAAAAATACATATATTGGATTGTCAAATATCGATCCTGCATTAATTGATTATGCAAAAGCTGTAGGGATGAGCGAATGGCAAATTCATAGGTATATCCGACTTCCAAATGCTTATCCTGCGATGTTTGCGGGAATTAAATTTGCAGCAATCCTTGTCAACAGCATTGCCATTTTGACGGCTTACATAGGAAGTGGGGGACTCGGGGAACTCATTTTTGAAGGCCTTGTCCAATTTAACAATGAAAAAATCCTTGCAGGTGCAATTCCAGCAATCCTCATTGCTATCACTATTGACATCATTTTTTCAAAAATAGAAAAACGGCTAACGCCGTTTAGAGAGTACCAGTAATTATCGGACTGCCAACATTCTGTCAAGAGCAAGATGTGCTTTTACTCTGAGATCCTCAGGAACAGTAACTACATGTTTCCTCATTTTCATAGATTCCAAGAGATTAGAAGGTGTGATCATTTTCATATTCACACACACTGCAAAGGGAGAAGCAAAGTAGAACTGCTTATCCGGGTTATTTGCTTCAAGTCCACAGAGCATTCCGTTCTCAGTGCCAATAATAAATTCAAGTGAAGAAGACTCTTTTACGTGTTGAAGAATTCCAGAGGTGCTTAAAGCTGCATCTGCTAGGTCGATGACTTCGGAGCGACATTCCGGATGAACCAAAACTTCAGCATCAGGATGTTCATGTTTTGCAAGAAGTATGTCTTCTGCCATCATTTGATGATGAACTGGACAATAGCCTTCCCATGTAATGATTTTTTTATCGGTAAACCTAGCAACATAGTTGCCGAGATTCATATCTGGAACAAACAGGATTTCGTCGGCATCAAGTGAGTTAACAACATCCACTGCATTTGAGGAAGTACAACAGATATCACTTTCCGCTTTTACTGCGGCTGAAGAATTTACATAGCAAACTACAGCAGCATCAGGATGTTTAGCTTTAGCTTTTCTTAGAGAAGGAGCATCTGCCATTGCCGACATTGGACAATGGGCCTCTTCAACAGGTAATAGTACTGTTTTTTCAGGTGAGAGGATTGCAGCACTTTCTGCCATGAAATCCACGCCACAAAAGACGATTACATCTGCGTCTTGTTCAACAGCTTGTTGGCTTAACCCCAGTGAGTCCCCTACAAAATCAGCCAATTCCTGAATTTCGCACCGCTGGTAGTTGTGTGCAAGTATGGTGGCGTTTAGCTCTTCTTTGAGTTCTTTAATCTGATCAGCTATTGATTGCATGGTCTCACTAAAAGTATATACGTTGTTAGATTCATATAGTTATTTTTGTTAACGGTGTTAACTGCGGTTATTGTAGAACTAACGTATATTAAAGTAATGGAAGATATTGCATATTGGGGTTTATTTATGGAAAAAACAGAGCTAAAAGTAAAAGGTATGTCCTGTGGGCACTGTAAAATAGCGGTTGAGAAAGCTTTGATGGGTATAGAGGGTGTTGAGACCGCATCTGTAGATCTTGATGAAGGAAAAGCCAACGTGTCATATGATCCTTCAAAAGCATCAACTGAATCAATGAAAAAAACAATTGTTGATGCAGGATATGAAGCATAAAGCTGTGAACAGGCATGGAAACTGTCACACTTCATATTATCGGGATGACATGCAGTCATTGCAGTGATCGCATCCACAAAGCTCTTACTTCCTTAGACGGCGTCAGGCGTGTCACTGTAAGTCTTGAAAATAACTCTGCAGACGTGGAGTTTGACTCTACTCTGGTTACAATTGAGATGCTTGAAAAAGCCATTGTGAAGATTGGTTATTCTGTTGAAAAAGAGATAGTAGCAAAAAATGCAATTAATTCCGAATCGGAAACCCCCTCTCCAAAAAGTGAGAGCAAAGTTTCCAAAAAGGCCAAAAAAGAGATCTCGTTTGATGTTTCCGGAATGACCTGTGCTGCCTGTGTCCAGAGAATAGAAAAAGGGCTACTTAAAATAGAAGGTATTCAGGAAGCAGCTGTAAACCTTGCATCTGAAAAAGCTTCTGTGAGTTTTGATGAAAGCCAGATTGATCTTCAGGAAATGCGAAAAACGGTTGAAGATCTGGGCTATGGAGTGAGACAAGACAATGTTACCTTTAATGTTGAAGGAATGACATGCAGCTCCTGTGCAAGCAATATTGAAAGAGCACTTCGCAAAACGGAAGGTGTGATTGATGCAACTGTTAATTTTTCCATTGGAAAAGCGGAAGCCACCTATGATGGTTCAGTAGTAAAGCCTGCTTCCCTCATTCAGGCAATCGAGAATATAGGTTACAAAACAACAATTGCATCTGATGTAGTAATTGAAGATTCTGAAAAAGACCTGCGTGAAACAGAGATTCGTAACCAGCGTTTTAACCTTATCACTGCATTTGCTCTCACATTACCCTTAATGCTTGGAGCCATGCAAAACATGCTCCGCATTGATGCGATTGTCCCGGATTTTCTTTCCAGTGACGTAATTCAGTTTAGCCTTGCAACTCTGGCTCTTGCATTCCCGGGAAGGCAGTTTTTTACGGGAGCGTTTAAGGGGCTGCGTCATGGATCTGCCGATATGAATCTTTTAGTAGCCTCCGGTACAGGAGCAGCATACATTGCAAGCACTGCCGCAGCACTTTTTGATCTTGGTGCTGGCTATGAGCAAACTTATTTTGATTCTGCTGCAATGCTGATTACATTCATTCTCTTTGGTCGCTACCTCGAAGCAAAAAGCAGAGGAAAGACCTCAGATGCGATTCGCAAACTCATGGGCTTGCAGGCAAAAACCGCACGCATAATTGTTGACGGGGAAACAAAAGAAGTACCTGTGGAAGAAGTACAGGCAGGCGACATTGTGGAAATACGTCCCGGTGAGAAAATCCCTGTAGACGGTGTTATAACCCAAGGGAATTCTGCAGTTGACGAATCCATGATTACCGGGGAAAGCATTCCAGTTGAGAAAACAGCTGATGATGTCGTCATAGGCGCTACACTTAACAAAACAGGTTCTTTCCAGTTCCGTGCCACCAAAGTAGGTGCTGAAACTGCTTTGTCACAAATAATAAGACTTGTTGAAAGAGCACAGACAAGCAAAGCACCAATCCAGCGGTTGGCTGACGTAGTAGCCGGTCATTTCATACTAATTGTGATGTCACTTGCCCTTGCATCTTTCTTTTTCTGGTACTTCGTAGGCTACTGGAGGTTCGATGTTGCTTCGCTAACAGGTGTTAGCAGTCCTTTCCTGTTTGCACTGCTGACAGCAATTACAGTACTTGTGATATCCTGTCCCTGTGCCCTCGGACTCGCAACTCCTGTTGCAATAATTGTTGGAACAGGAATGGGTGCTGAGAATGGAATCCTTATCAAAAGTGGGGAAAGCCTTGAGAATACCCCAAAGATTGATACGATTGTTTTTGACAAAACCGGAACTTTGACCACCGGAAAACCCCGACTTACCGATGTAAAAGTGTTCTCTGGAATGAATGAAGCACAGGTTCTTGAAGCTGCAGCGTCAGTAGAAAACCTTTCCGAGCATCCTTTGGCGGAGGCTATTGTAAACGGGGCACGGGAGAAAAACATTGAGTTACAGAAAATTGAAGGTTTTGAATCTCATTCCGGAAAGGGTGTCAGCGGGAAATGGAAGGGCAATGAAGTCCTTATCGGAACACGACGTTTCATGGAAGAAAAACCAATTGGGATAACTGAAGTTGAATCTGCAATTGATGCTCTCGAAAACGAGGGTAAGACCGTAATGATGCTTGCCATGGAAAATAAAATCAAAAGTATTCTGGCTGTTGCCGATACACTTAAAGAAGAAGTTCCTGCTGCAGTGCAATCCCTCAAGAACATGGGTATTGAAGTTGTGATGCTTACCGGAGATAACAGCAAAACCGCTAGCGCAATTGCAAGAATAGGAGGTATTGACAGGGTTCTTGCAGAAGTATTACCTGCCGATAAAGCTGCTGAAATCAAGCGTCTTCAGGAAGAAGGGAGAAAGGTTGCAATGGTAGGTGATGGGATAAATGATGCCCCTGCACTTGCACAGGCAGACGTAGGAATTGCAATGGGAGCGGGAGTTGATGTAGCAGTGGAATCTGCAGATATAGTACTCATTAAAAACGATGTGAATGATATTGTAAAAGCTCTTTCACTCAGCAAACTTACCATGCGTAAAATAAAACAGAATCTGTTCTGGGCCTTTGGGTACAATACAATTGGCATTCCAATTGCTGCAGGGGTTCTGTTCCCATTTGTTGAGAGAATCCTAATTAGTCCTGCAATAGCTGCAGCTTTTATGGCATTGAGCTCCGTATCGGTAATGACCAATTCGTTGTTAATGAAAAGAAACAAATCCATGTGACGGTGAAAATGGCAACAAAAGAAGATAAAAACCGTGTACCAATACTAAGTTTTCTCTCTGCGTTACTCCTAAGTCTTGCCTTTGTTTTACTTACCTTGGTTTACAGGAGTCCCCTGAGGAGCTATTCTGAAGTAGATATTGCTGCAGGAGCCATCTTTGTTTTGATACTTAGCCTTATGATAGCTTTGCTTATCTGGCCGATTATTCTGGAAAGAAATTTATCAGGTAAAGATAACTGAAAATATCCCGGTTTTGGACCTAAGCCCGCTAAAAATGGGAACAATTCATATAAAAACGGAGGCTTATTCACGCATTACCGAGTCCTTGATGCCACATATTGGGTTGTGTTTTATGGAAGGCTATATATGAATTTGAAAGAAAATGAATTATTTATAAAACTACGGCTTCCAAGATGTAGGAATCTGTATTGAGTACATCTTCGATAATATTGGTGATGGTGGTGAAGTTGCAGAGAAAAACAATTTGGGTTTTCACTATCCTTTTAGTGGTTGGAATATTGTTTTCCGTGTTAGCATTAGCTTCGGGAGCAACGCTACCAGAAAATACTACTGAAAGTAGTGTGCTAACTAACGTCATAGATGTAGCATCAGATAACGATGTAGATGTGGGGGACATACCGGAAACTATAGATGAAGTAAGTGCACTGGCCCCATTGAATCCTGAGTTTATAGAATATCAGATGAAAGTGAATAGCTATAAAATGAGTAGCTATGAAATGAGTAGCTATGAAATGAGCCCAGAGGGTCATGGATTGGGCTACATGCCATCCCCTGTGGACCTATCACATATAGAGGAAAACACTTTCGTGGAAAGTAATATCGAGGAATATGGTACATATACTGCATCCATGGAGGCATATCCTTTATCCTATGACCTCCGAACGCTGGGAAAAGTAACGTCTGTGAAAAACCAGGGAAGTGCAGGCTCCTGCTGGACATTTGCAACATATGCATCCCTTGAATCTTATCTGCTCACCTCCGAGACACATGATTTTTCTGAGAACAATATGAAAAATCTCCTCAATAACTGGTCGGGCAGTCCGTATGAGGAGAGATTTGATTATCCAGAAGGAGGAAATAGCCTAATGTCAGCAGCCTACCTTGCGCGGTGGAGTGGTCCCATCGATGAATCTGACGACCCTTACAGCACAACGTATGGAATATCACCAGCAAGCCTTTCTGAACAAAAACACGTTCAAGAAGTCTTGTGGCTGACAAGTATGGATGCCATCAAAGATGCGGTAATGAACAATGGAGCAGTCAAAACATCATTTTACTGGAATTCAAGTTACTACAACGCTACAGACTATTCCTACTATTATGATGGCTCAGAATACACTAACCATGGAGTAGCTATTGTTGGATGGAATGACACTTTCACTTCCCCGGAATTCCCGGGAAACGGCGCATACATAATCAAGAACAGCTGGGGAGCCGGTTGGGGTGACGGAGGATATTTTTACCTGTCATATCATGATGCACATGCTGGCGATAAGGCGACAATATTCACTGCCGAGGGAACTGATAACTACGACAGTGTGTACCAGTATGATCCATTAGGATGGGTCAATCGCTTAGGGTACGGAAACACGACATGGGGTGCCAATGTGTTCACCGCTGGAACAGATGAGACCCTAGAAGCCGTGAGTTTCTATACAACAGATACCGGCACACAGTATGACATCTATATCTATCTTGAACCCACGCCTGGAGGTCCCATCAACAGTTCCGGCGCCGTGGCGATAAAGAGCGGTACGTACTCTGAGACAGGATATCATACAGTACCCCTCGATTTAGGGATCCCGATCAGTTCCGGTAAGGATTTCTCAGTGGTGATCAACTTCACCACATCTGGATATACATATCCTGTTGCATTTGAATACCCCGACTCTGGCTACAGCAGTAAAGCAACAGCAAATGCCGGAGAAAGCTATATCAGTGCGTATGGTTCCACGTGGAGTGATATTACAAGCGATAATGCAAATGTGTGTATTAAGGCATTCACTACTGATGCAACTGCACCGGCAAGTGTAACCGGTTTAGCTGAATTGAGTGTTACAAATAATTCAATCAACTGGAACTGGACCAATCCCATTGAGTCTGATTTCAACCATACAAGGGTTTACATTAACGGCGAGTTCAAAGCAATGGTGAATAACACTAGTCATTCATATCTTGTAACAGATTTGGCAGAGGATACACTCCATGAGATTGGAACAAAAACAGTGGACTTAGATGGGAATACCAATGCATCATGGGTCAATGATACTGCCTCAACTCTGGACGTGACTGCACCTGCATGTGTAACAAATCTGGATGAATTAACTGTTACAGGTACCAGCATTAACTGGAACTGGACCAATCCCATTGAGTCTGATTTCAACCATACAAGGGTTTACATTAACGGCGAGTTCAAAGCAATGGTGAGTAACACTAGTTATTCATATCTTGCAACAGATTTGACAGATGATACACTCCATGAGATTGGAACAAGAACAGTGGACGTAGATGGGAATACCAATGCATCATGGGTCAATGATACTGCCTCAACTCTGGACGTGACTGCACCAAAATCAATTTCTAACCTCAATGAAACATCAAACAGCTTTACGTGGATTAACTGGACATGGACCAATCCAAATGATTCTGATTTCAACCATACAAGGATTTACCTGAATGGAACTTTTAAAGCAAATGTTAGCAATGTCACTACATTCTATAATGCAACAAACCTCAATCTTTCAACTATCTATGAAATCGAAACAAGAACCGTCGATACTTCAGGGAATGTAAATGCAACGTGGGAAAATAATACTGCAACCACGCTGACCGACTCTACCAATCCAACAATTCATTCTGTTTACCTAAACAACTCCACTCCAAATGGTGGAGA
>CAZHNA010000078.1:0-8248 GCA_964532775.1 uncultured Methanosarcinales archaeon | reverse complement strand
TTTATTCTCCCAGGCACCCTCATTTCCTGAATTTAGCTGCAACACTTTTTCGTATGCTTGTAAAGCATCAGCATGCTTTTCAAGATCGTTTAGTATGCTTGCTTTACTTTCCCATGTGTGCTGGTTTTCCGGATTAATGTTCAATGCACTTTCATATGCCTGCAAAGCTTCATCGTGTCTTTGCAGACTCTCCAATGCGATAGCTTTGCTTTCCCAAGCCTTTTCGTCCTTTGGCTTTGTCTCAATTTGCCTGTCGTATGCAATCAGTGCTTCATCCTGTTTCCCCAAATTCCACAAAACACTTGCCTTGCTTCCCCATGCATTTCCATTGTCTGGGTTTATTTGTAGCAATTTGTCAAAAGCTTCCACAGATTCTTCATATCTCTCCAGTCCGCCAAGTGCAAAAGCTTTGTTTTCCCATGCCTGCTCGCTTTCCGGTTTAATTTCAATAAGTTTGCCGGCTGCCTGAAGGGCTTCTTCATGTTCTCCGAGATCTTCCAACAAAACAACTTTATTTTCCCATGCATCTTCATTTTCAGGATTTATTTGCAGCAACTTTTCATAGGTTTTGAGTGCTTCTTCACTTTCTCCCAGAGTTCCCAGCACATCTGCTTTACTTTCCCATGCTTTTTCATTATCAGGGTTGATTTGTATTACCTTATTGACCGCTTGCAATTGTTCTTCATATTTGCCCTGATCTGCAAGGAGGGTTACTTTGCTCTCCCATGCTTTTTCATTTTCCGGGTTGATTCTAAGCAGTTTTTCGAATGCGTCCAGCTCTTCATCACTTCTTCCCAGTTTTTCAAGAGCGATTGCTTTATTTTCCCATGCATCCCCATTTGAAGGATTAATCTGTATTACTTTCTCAAATGCATCCAATTGTTCGTCGTATCGCTCAAGATTTTTCAGGACAATGCCTTTGTTGAACCATGCTCGCTCATTTTTGGGCTGAATTTCAGTCAGATTACTAAATGCTGTGAGAGCTTCTTCATACCTTTCAAGGTTACCAAGTGCAATTCCCTTGTTGCTCCAGGCTCGCTCATCTTCAGGGTAAATTTCCAGTAGCCTGTCAAATGCTTCCAACGCTTTTTCATGTTCCCCAATGCTACCAAGTGCAACTCCTTTGTTGAACCACGCACTCTCATTCCCGGGTTGTATTTTCAGCAGCCTGTCAAACGCCTGCACCGCTTCTTTGTACTTTCCAAGGTTCTCTAAAGCAATACCCTTCTTTTCCCACGCATCCGCATTTTCCGGCTGCATTTCAATCAACATATCAAATGCCTGCAACGCATCTTCATACTGACCCAGATTTTCCAGTACCAACCCTTTGCTTTCCCATGCGTCGGCATTCTCAGGTTGAAGCTCAATCAGCCTGTCAAAAGCACGTATCGCTTCTTCATGCTTTCCAAGCTCTTCAAGAACATACGCTTTGTTTTCCCATGCTTCTGCATTACCGGGTTGTATTTCTGTCAACTTGTCAAACGCATTAAGGGCTTCTTCACTTCGTTTCAAATTTTTCAGTACAAGCCCTTTGTTTCCCCATGCATCCGCATTTTTTGGGTCCACTTCAATCTGCCGGTTGAATGCAAGCAATGCTTCTTCGTATCTTCCTAAATTTAAAAGTGTAAGTCCTTTATTGAACCATGCAGTTCCGTTTTTTGGCTGAATCTCAGTAAGCCGGCTAAAAGCTTCTAAGGCTTCTGCATGCCTCCCCAGAGTCCTCAGTGCCACTCCCTTATTTCCCCATGCATCCGCATTTTTCGGATCAAGTTCATTAACTCTGACAAAAGCCCGGACTTCTTCGTCATATCGACTTAGGTTTTTCAGTACAATTCCCTTGTTAAACCAAGCAGCTATGTTGCTAGAATCGACTTCAATAATTCTCTCAAATACATCCAACTCTTCATCGAAGCGTTCCATGTTCTCAAGAACAATCCCTTTATTGAACCATGTCTCAATATTTTCAGGCTGGATAGCTATAAGTTCGTTGAATATTTGCAATGCCTCTTCATATCTTTCCATGTTCATTAGAGAAAGACCTTTATTTCCACAAGCATCAAAATTATCCGGGTCAATTCTAATTACTCTGTTGTAAGCTTCCAGCTCATCTTCATATATGTGGAGGTTGCTTAGCACTACGCCCTTGTTTCCCCATGCTGCTATATTTTCAGGCTCGAATTCAATCACTTTATTATATGCCTGAAGAGCCAGTTCATATCTTTCCAGATTTAAAAGAGTTAGTCCCTTATTGAACCACGCAGCTACATTGTTAGGCTGTATTCTTATTATCTTATTGAATACCTGCAGAGCTTCTTCGTATTTTCCCAGAGTTTCTAGTAAAATCCCTTTGTTTCCCCATGCATCTATGTTTTCAGGCTGCATGCCTGTTACTTGATCTAAGGCTTTCAGTGATTCTTCATATCTTCCGATATTAAAGAGAGTTAGGCCTTTGTTAAACCATGCATCCGCATTTCTGGGTTGTATGGAAATAACTTTGGTGAAAGCTTGCAAAGCTTCTTCAAGTCTCCCCAGATTTTCCAGAGCAAATCCTTTATTTCCCCACGCATTCGCATTTTCAGGTTTTATTGCTATGAGCCTGTTAAACGCTTGTAATGCTTCTTCGTATCTTCCCAGATTGCTCAATGCAATGCCTTTATTTCCCCATGCATTCGCATTTTCAGGATCTAATTCTATTGCTTTGCTGAATGCTTTTAGTGCCTTTTCATATTCTTTCAGAATCCCAAATACGGTTCCCTTACTTAACCAAATGACTGCGTTTTTTGGATCCTTTTCTATAGCTATATCGAAGGCTTCTGCTGCCTCTTCATACTTTTCTAAATCCAGTAATTCGAGGCCCTTTCTGTACCAATCTTCCTGCTCCATATGATTATCTCTCGTCAGGCTATGATAATACTCATAGTTATTTATTAGTTGTATATTATAAAAGTTGTTCCATATTCATGGATTTAAAAAAATGAAGATACTCCTTAACTTAACAGAATCCTATGCACCACACTATAATGTCTGCTACCTTTATGGATGTATATCCACATTACATGGAATTACAATTCTCAGATGTAGATAGACAAGGTAGTGTTTCATGTGACAATATAGATAATGTTGATACAAATGGTGCAACCGTTGCCGGATTTAAAACACCATAACACAAATTGAAACTTGTAACGTTTTGCATAAATGCAATTGTATCATATGGTACAATTGTTTTTTATTTTAAGTCATTAATATATCTTATTGGAGTTGATTAAAATTCAAAAAAGAAATCCAATTGTTGTAGGGTTGTTTTTAGTTCTTTTAATGGGTGCAATATTAGCAATTCCTATTTTTGTACTCCAACCATCTCCTGGAGCTCTTAAATTTGTTATAGATAATCAAGATAATATCAAACATAATGTTACTGTGGAAATGTTTGATATTGATAATAATCCTTTATATCACAAATCGTATTTTCTTGAATCTGGAAATCGTACAGGATTTCAAGGTATAAATGAAGATTTAGGTACATATAGACTTCAGGTTACATTAGATCAAGAAATTAAACAAAATGAAACTGTAGAAATACGCCATGGAACAAATTTGGGAGGATCAGATCTTGTGTATATAGATATTGTGAACAATACTACAAATCCAATTGTGTTTGGAATTGCAACCCCTTAATTTTATTACATTTTTAATTTTTCCTAATTCTTTTTTTAAACCATGTTATTTTATTATTCTGTGTTCGTTTTTTGTACTCCTTAACTTAACAGAATCGTTTTTTAGTAAACTTATTTATCAGACCTATGGGAATTTGATTTCCTTCTCATGGTAAGCTACAAATAACATTAATTGGTTGAGATTAGCGAATAGATTATAGTTAATTATAACATTTCTTTAATTCTAAAACAGTTGATGTGATCAAATGCCTTACAGGATACTCGAGAAGCACGAACTTGTTCCAAACACTTTCCTCATGAAAATTGAGGCACAAGATGTAGCAAAGGCTGCAAAGGCGGGACAATTTATTATCCTTCGCATAGATGAGAATGGGGAACGTATTCCTCTAACAATTGCAGACTATGATCCAGACGAGGGATATGTAACTATTATTTTCCAGACTATGGGAAAAACAACAAAACAGCTTGCAAAACTGTCTGAAGGTGATTCAATTGAAGACTTTGTCGGTCCTCTGGGTACTCCTTCCGAAGTTGAAAAATTAGGTACTGTAATTCTTGTTGGTGGCGGTGTTGGCATTGCTCCAATATACCCACAGGCAAGTGCTTACAGGGAAGCAGGTAATCATGTTATCTCAATTATTGGTGCTCGAAGTGCAGATCTTTTAATTCTCGAGGATGAGATGGCTGCTGACAGCGATGAATTATACATTGCAACAGATGACGGAAGTAAAGGTCATCACGGTTTTGTGACCGATATCGTAAAAGAGATTCTTGATAGCGGTAAGGATATTGCAAGAATCGTGGTTATAGGTCCACCTATAATGATGAAAGTTGCAGCAGGTGTCATCAAACCTTATGGTGTTGAGACCCTTGTTAGTCTGAATCCAATAATGATTGATGGAACCGGAATGTGTGGAGGGTGCCGTGTTTCCGTTGGTGGTGAAACCAAATTTGCATGTGTGGATGGTCCTGAATTTGATGCTTCAAAGGTTGACTTTGATCTTCTAATGAGCCGTTTGTCCCTTTATCGTCCTGAAGAAGGGGAATGTTCCGAGGACTATGAGCGCAAATGCAGCGAGGAGGATTGCAAATGTCAGTGAAGCAGAAGATGGCTGAACAAAAGCCAGAAGAGCGTGTAAAAAACTTCAATGAAGTGGCTCTTGGCTACACTGCAGAAGAAGCAGCTATCGAAGCTGGCAGATGCCTTGAATGTAAAAAACCCAAATGTGTTGAAGGCTGCCCGGTAAACATTGACATTCCTGGATTCATATCACAGATTAAGCTTGGAAATTTAGATGATGCTATCAAAGTTCTCAAGGATTCCAACGCACTTCCTGCAGTATGTGGTCGTGTTTGTCCTCAGGAAGAGCAGTGTGAGGCGCTTTGCATAGTCGGTAAGAAAAACGAACCTGTGGCAATTGGGCGTCTTGAGCGTTTTTGTGCAGATTATGAACGGGGACAGGAAGTTTCGATTCCTGAAAAACCCGAACCAACTGGCAAGAGTGTTGCAGTTGTCGGATCTGGTCCTGCGGGTTTAACCGTGGCTGCTGATCTTGCAAAAGCAGGGCATGCAGTAACTATTTTTGAAGCTCTCCACGAAACCGGTGGTGTGCTTGTTTATGGAATTCCTGAATTCCGTCTTCCAAAGGCAATTGTAAAGGAAGAAGTCGAGTACATCAAGCATCTTGGTGTTGATGTTAAAGTTGATTACGTAATTGGAAGGATAAAAACCCTTGATGATCTGAAGGAAGAATTTGACGCAGTCTTCATTGGAACCGGTGCAGGTCTTCCAAAGTTCATGGGCATTGAAGGCGAGAATCTCAATGGTGTCTACTCTGCCAATGAATTCCTGACACGTGTCAACCTTATGAAAGCTTACAAATTCCCGGATTATGATACTCCTATCAAAAAGGGAAACCACATTGTAGTTGTCGGTGGCGGCAATGTCGCTATGGATTCTGCCCGTAGTGCTCTGCGGCTTGGTGCAGATGAAGTTTCAATTGTTTACCGAAGAAGTGACGATGAAATGCCTGCCCGGCGTGAGGAAATTGAACATGCAAGGGAAGAAGGTATTGTTTTCAGGCTTTTAACCAATCCTGTTCAAATTCTTGGTGGCGATAACAATGAAGTCACAGGTGTTGAATGCATCAAGATGGAACTTGGAGAACCTGATGATTCAGGTAGAAGGCGTCCAGTTGCAGTTGAAGGCAGCGAGTACGTTGTTGACACAGACATTGTGGTAATGGCTATAGGCACATCCCCGAATCCTGTTATTTTTGCAGGTTCAGAAGGGCTTGAAACAAGTGCATGGGGTACCATTATAGTAAATGAGGAAACCATGATGACATCTGTGGATGGTGTATGCGCAGGCGGTGATGCCGTAACCGGTGCTGCAACAGTTATCAGTGCAATGGGTGCTGGCAAGCAGGCTGCTGCAACAATTAACAAGTATCTTATGGAAGGGTAATCCACAAAGGATTAAATCCCTTTCTTTCCTTTATTCATCTATAATGGCAAAACAACCAAAAAAAAGTTCATTTTCTCTTGTTTCAGCATCTTCTAAACCATCCAAATCCACCTTCGGGTCGAAGATGCAGAGAAAATCCACTCACTTCAGGAAATCCGGTGGCTCTGCCGGAAACATAATTTACTGGTGCAAGACTTGTAATGTTCCCCTGATCGGGAAAAAATGTAATTTATGTAAGGGTCTCGGGGAAGAAGTTTCGTTGGGTCAACCCGGAGATGTTCGTTTTTGTTCTCCTTACGAAAGAGAAATTCTCAGCGATCTACTGTTGCGCGACTACAACTGTAGCCCATTCGGGAAACGTATTATCCTCCTGAACAAAGTTCCGGGAGACGATCGTAATGATGAGGTAATAGTGGACGGACACCGCATAGGTTTTCTCTATTTTGACTTGCTGGAAAATGAATATGCTTTTGATCCAACTCCGGAAGGTGCATCGATTCTTTCAAATTTCACTTCCAAAAGGTATGTTGAGCTATATCCCACAAAAAAGAGAGTTGGGGGGAAGAAACTCCGATTGGATGCAGTAGACTCATATTCCGATGATTTCCACAAGAATTCTCATGTTCTTTTATTTATGGGTACTAAAGTGGGTGTAGGAGTCGCACTTGAAGAACCCGCAAATTTTGAAACTTCAACATCTCATGTCCTGAAAGTAAAGGGGTTTGTCAAGGGAGAAATGGAATTAAATGTTAAAATTCCTTCAATGGAAAAAGTAATTCAGGCCAATCTCTCTTACCTTGAAAATATTGAAAGTGAAGCAATTAAAGATATTCGGGCTGTTGCAGGAAAAGAAAAATATCGCAATCTTCCTGTTTACGTTTCTTTTAGCGGAGGCAAAGATAGTTTGGTTGCACTTTCCCTTGCAATGGATGCCTTACCTGCAAAGAGGTTGGAAGCATTTTTTGTTAATACAGGTCTTGAATTCCCGGAAACCGAAAAATTTGCACACGATTTTTGCAACCAACATAATATTTCTCTTACCGAGGAAAAAGCAAAGGACGCTTTCTGGGAGAACGTTGATAAGTTTGGGCCACCCGGCAAAGATTTCAGATGGTGTTGTAAGGTTTGTAAATTGGGACCTGCAAATGCTGTGATGAAAAAATGTGGACAGAAAAATGCGACCTGCCTGACAATTGACGGAAAAAGAAAATACGAATCCTTCTCACGTTCAAATACCAAAGCAGTTGAAATGAATCCATTTGTTCAGGGTCAACTCAACATTTTCCCTTTACGTAACTGGAGAGCGCTTGAAGTCTGGCTCTATATATTCTGGAAAGAACTTCCGTATAACCCACTTTATGACATGGGTTTTGAAAGGGTTGGATGCTATCTATGTCCATCTTCTCTTTCCAGTGAATTCAAACGGCTAAAAGAAATCCATCCGGATCTCTATTCTCGCTGGTACAACTATCTGCAAGAATGGGCAAAGGCACAGGGTTTGCCTGAATCCTATGTTGAATATGGTTTTTGGAGGTGGAAGGAGCTTCCTGCAAAGATGCGGATACTTGCAGAAAAAATGACCATGTCTACCTCTTCAAAGGAAATTGATGATAATTTCAGTTTGAGTGTTGCTTCTGGCTATGCGCCATGCAAAGATGGAAGCTACTCCATGGAGCTTGCTGTTTCTGGAGTTCCAATGCTTGAAGCTGCATCTGTTTTGAAGGTTCTCGGTGAGGTTGTATTTGCAGATGAATTGGGGATAGTTTTGCTAAAAACAAAAAGTGCCACCCTCAAATTCTTCAAATCAGGAAATGTGAAAATAACAGGTCGTTCCCAAAAGGATGTTGAACGACTTTATCACAGGGCTTCAAAGCAATTGTTGAGAATAGCAAAATGTACTGGATGCGGCGTTTGTATTCATGCATGTCCAGTTGGTGCTATTGTTATCGGCAACGATGGGAAAATTGAAATCCTTGATTCCTGCACACACTGTGGAAAATGCACAGACTCTTGTGTTGTAATTCGGTATTCTAAACATCTTCTTCCAGATTCCGGGAAAAAGTAAAAAAGTTGTATGGATTTAAGCAGGCTGACAAAAGCCAGCCTT
>CAZHNA010000077.1:0-8424 GCA_964532775.1 uncultured Methanosarcinales archaeon | reverse complement strand
CTTAAGACATAATTTGTAAATTTATCCTATAAACACCCCTTAATTTCTATTGGAGACTTTATAACAGGGGGGCACCCTATGGTTTCGTGTGGAGATAGAAAAAAGATGTAAAACATCTTTAATAAAAAAGTAGAAAAAAATATGGTTGTGTAAGTATAGGAAAAATAGTATTTATAATTAACTAATACAAAAGTAACATTTTATCCTACTTTTGAATTCAAATTTAATAATACTAAAAATTTATGAATTAAATCCTATAACATATTGATAAGAATCATATCCAATCAAAAAAGAATAGAAAATGTTACTGTTCTCCAGAAGAAACCATGGGGTCCCTCTCTTTGTCCACATCTCTCCATGTATTCTTAAAAAACATTCAAATCAAAGATAAATGAAATAACAAAGACAAATATTTAAAGCAGAAAATGCTATTTTACTTCGATCCTGATGAATAAAAACGGAATTCCCGAAAAAGATGTCCTTATTGATCTCGCTAAGATAAGAGTACTTGATACACCTTATGAAAAGGTTCTTAGTTCAATGTGCACTTATTCTCATAAAATAGCTGCAGCAGTGCATCAAGATTTTCTTGAAGCAAATATGGGTGATCCTGGGCTCTTTAAGGGAACAACTATTCTTGAAGAAAAAGTCATTAAACTTCTGGCAACTTTACTCCACAAACCAGATACATGTGGGTATCTCAGTACTGGTGGGACTGAATCAAATATTCAGGCAGTTCGTGCAATGAAAAATTGCAGTAATTCTAAAAAACCGAATGTAATAATTCCTTCTTCAGCTCATTTCTCATTTGAAAAAACAGGTAATTTAACAGGAGTTGAGATGCGCAGAGCGAAATTGGATTCAGAGCTCTGTGTGAATATGAATTCTGTAGAAAGTCTAGTTGATGAAAATACCATTGGACTTGTCGGAGTTGCCGGCACAACAGAATTCGGACAAATTGATGATATCCAAAAGCTTTCTTCAATTGCAACAGAAAACGATCTGTTTTTGCACGTTGATGCAGCGTTTGGTGGATTTGTTATTCCTTTTTTGGAAAAGGAATATCGTTATGATTTCGAAGTTGAAGGCGTCTCTTCTATAACAGTAGATCCTCACAAAATGGGTCTGAGTACAATTCCTTCGTGTGGCCTTCTTTTCAGGGATGAATATCTTCTTGAATCACTTTCAGTTCATACACCATATTTGACAATCAGGACCCAGAGTTCCCTTGTCGGTACAAGAAGTGGAGCTGCAGTAGCTGCAACTTATGCTGTAATGACTCATTTGGGGATGGACGGGTACAAGAAAGTTGTTGACAACTGCATGGAAATGACTCACTATCTTGCAGAAAGAGCAAAGAAAATAGGTTTTTCTCCTGTAATCGATCCAGTAATGAATATAGTGTGTTTGAAAACAGAATATTCTAAAGAAATACAAAATAGGCTCTTGTCAGATTTTGGTTGGAGAGTTTCGGTTACACGCAATCCACAATCAGTCAGACTTGTAATTATGCCTCATTTAACCAAAGAAATCATTTCCGAGTTCCTTGATGATCTTGCTTCCATAACATAATGCTAAGGGCTATATTTTTCTTTTTTCATTTCAAAATTGCAATAAATCACGATGCATTAGATCACGATAGCTAGTGCTAGTTTTGAGCAAAAAAAGAAAAAAGAGGATGAAAGCATCACGGAAAAGGATTACTTGAAGAGCACCTAGCCTTGAAGCTTGTAAGGCGTGTACCCTTCGAATCCGTGACTAAGCAAAACTACGCTCTCGGCATATATATCCTTGAAGAAAGCGGGGTGAAAGTGTTCGGACCTTAAATCCGGATAGAACTAAATAAGATAAAAATGAAAAATGTCAGCATGGCTAGCTCTTTTAAGATTGGAACTATAATGGGGATCCCAATTTTGATTCACATTTCATTCCTGATTGTATTGCCTTTATTTGCGTTGATATTTGCCTCGGCTCCTGCACCATATGGTTTTCAGGATATCCAACCTCTTCTTTTGAGTTATGCTCTTGCACTTCTAACAACCATACTGCTTTTTACATGTGTGATTTTGCATGAGCTCGGCCATTCATATTTTGCAAAGCGCTATGGGGTCAAAATTGAAAATATCACTCTCTTCCTTATTGGCGGAGTTTCCTCAATGGAAGAAATTCCACGTGATCCTTCACAGGAAGCCAAAATGGCATTTGCAGGTCCAATGGTTAGTTTCATAATTGGTTTTGTTCTTTTGCTTCTCAATTTTGTAATTGCTTCTGCAGTAACTTCGTACGTAGATACTCCTGTTTACATGGTCGTGAGAATACTGGCTACCATTAACATTGCGCTTGGTGTTTTCAACTTGCTACCTGCGTTTCCTATGGATGGGGGTCGAATTCTTCGTGCCTGGTTTGCCAAAAGAATGAGCTATGCCCGAGCTACACACAATGCCGCTACAGTCGGGAAATTCTTTGCTATCCTAATGGCTCTTGCAGGATTGCTTTCAAGTCCCTGGAACCCTTGGCTTCTTCTCATTGCAGTATTTATCTACATGGGTGCATCAGGCGAAGATCGCTCAACTGCTGTAACTACAACTCTTGAAAACGTTATTGTCAGGGACGTTATGTCCGAAGATTTGGTGACAGTTTCTCCCGATTCTACTGTGGAAGAACTGATGCAGTTTATGTTTAAACACAAGCATATGGGTTATCCTGTCGTGGAACGCAATGATTTAAAAGGAATCGTTACGTTTACGGATGTACACCATGTGGCTCCTATAGAAAGAGTTGCTATTTTGGTGTCTGAGGTCATGAAGAGGAACGTTATTTCCATTTCCCCTGATGCGTCCGCAACCGATGCTTTTAAGCTTCTTACTGCAAATAACATCGGGAGGCTTGTGGTTATGGAAGACGATAGGGTTATAGGTATCCTTTCCCGTACAGACCTCATGCATGCTATGATGTTGCTGAGTGAGTGAGGAAGCACATCAGAGGGGATTATTATGGAAAGGGAAGCTCGATTAAGCGACTCCAGTAGTCAGAATGTAGATTATTCTTACGATGACGTTTCCTCTAACGGAAAACATTCATCTTATAGCGATTCCACTGCAAAGGTTTCACAGAATTCAGGAGATAATAAATCTATTAAGTCTCGAATTATAATAGTTGGAACCGCACATGTTTCTGAAAAAAGTGTCGAGGAAGTAAAGGAAGCCATAAAGCGTGAGCAACCTGATATTGTTGCAGTTGAACTTTGTCATGGGCGCTATGAAGCATTGCAAAACCAAAACCAATCATCATCAACTGAATTACCTATTAAGGAGATGCTTACAGGAGGCAAATTCTATTTCCTTCTTGTTCAGGTCCTCCTTTCCTATGTTCAGAAAAAGATCGGAAGTGAAATGGGAGTTGATCCCGGTTCCGAGATGATAGCCGCTATTGATGCTGCAAAAGCAGAAGGTTACGAGATAGCCCTGATAGATAGGGATATTCAGGTTACTATGCAGCGTTTCTGGAGCTCCATGGGCTTTTTTGAAAAAGCGCGTATGATGTGGGATCTTTTGAGTACTGCTTTAGGTGTTGGTGGGGTAGAGCAGATTGATATGGATAATATCACAAGTCAGGATTCTATCACAATGCTTACTGAAGAACTCAGGGACACAGCTCCTAATGCAGGAAAAACCCTAATAGATGAAAGGGACGCTTTCCTTGCCGGCAGCCTGTTAAATCTGGTTTCAAAAGAAGGAAAAACCATTGTGGCAGTTGTTGGTGCAGGACACAAACCCGGAATTCAACGCTACCTTTCAAATCCCTCAACTATTCCACCTCTTTCTTCACTGATGGAAGTACCAAAACCCCGGTTTAATGTTGTCAAATTGGTAGGTTTTGCATTAGTAGCTCTTGCATTGTTGACTTTTATCATGCTGATCTTTTCAGGTACACCTATTGAATTATTACTACTGGCGTTTGGCTGGTGGTTTATTATTAACGGTGTGCTCAGTGCTGCCGGTGCAGCTATTGCAAAAGGCCATCCGTATTCCATACTAACTGCTTTCGGAGTTGCATGGCTCACATCATTAAATCCAATGATGGCAGCAGGTTGGTTTGCAGGACTTATGGAAGCAAAACAGCGCCGTCCCACAGCTAATGACCTGAAGGAAATTACAGAACTTGAAACATTTGGCGAGATGCAGAACAACAAGTTCTTTAGGGTCATAATGGTGGCAGCTCTTGCAAACCTTGGAAGCGTTATCGGCACATTCCTGGGAGTTTACGTTATGATAACCGTAACAGGACTTGATCCCCGGGATATCATTGAAGCGGGTTTCAATAATTTGATGATAAGATTTGGGTTGTGAGGATCACAATCCTTTAACTTTTCTTTTTTTCGAGTAATAAGATGTTAGGTAGATTCTCAAAAACCTCTTCAAAATTATTGCACTTTTCCAGTACATCAGCAACAATAGGAAGTGGATCCGGCCATATCTCAGGCAGATCTGCTTCGCCTTCAAATTTTATTCCAAAAGCCAGTTGTTCCTTTGGAGGTATGAATTGAGCATTAATTTTTTCATTATTACCTCTGGCATCTATGCGATACCAGCCGATATCAGGAAGATATACGGCATTAAGAGCATGAAGGCAGAAAGGTTCCCATTATCATCTCTGCTCAGTCGTTGGTAGCAAATTCCACAGGGAATGGAATTTGCTCTTAAAAGAGCTGCTAATAAATGGCTTTTAGCATAGCAGTAACCAGTACTGTATTCCAGCACTTCTGAGGCTTTTAGGTTCACAGTATTTATTTCATAGTCGTAACTGTGAAGTATTTCATCCCGTACCATTCGAAACAGAGCTTGGCTATTTCAACAGGATCTTTAAAATCTCCTGCAAGCTCTCTCGCTTTCTTCAGGACACCGGGGTTTTTCCAGTCGATTATATCCGTTGCTTTCAGGTAATCCTGCATATCTGCCATGTTAATTCACGAAAAAAAGTTAGCATCTCATGTAATAAAACTAGCGTCTGGTAAACGTGTAAATATGAAATAAAAAAAAGGAAAAAGAAAAGAAGATACGACCTTAAAGAAGGTCGTGAAGGTTGAATTTGTAAGGTCCGAGGGTGCCACCGTAGTTTCCTGCGGTAATTTTCTTGACACCGGGCACGGATACGGCTGCTTTGATACCGACTTCCATTGCTTCTCCCACAGCGTCTTCGTCCAGACCGTTGATCACGAGTTCATACACACAGTTCACATCAGCAGGGATCTGGGTACCTTCTACCTTGTCCTTGATTGATGGACAGAACTTCTCGTTGGCTGTTGCCTTGAGGAATGTGTACTTGTTTGCTCCGGCTTTTGAACCGCTTGCAACAATTCCGCCTGGGAATGGTGTGATAGTGCCTTCGACACCCTGGACGGCATCCACTGCAACTTCTGCTGCTGTGAGTGCTGTCATCTGGCAGTCTCCAAAAATGAAGAAATTACCGCCAGCCACAGCCTCCACTGCTCCAATGGTATCTTCTACAAGGAAATCGCCTTCCATCATTGGAATTACATGCATCTTGCGTCCGCCAACTTCAGTTTCGGATTCCATACCATCTGCGAAGTATTTGAGTTTGCGTCCTGTATCGAACTGTTTCTCAGCATCTGGGAGACCGTTAAATACTGCTGTTGTAGGTGCTGTCAGGACACACTGTCCTATACGCTCAAGCAACTGCCCTTCCAATGATTTGTATCCGAAGGTACATAGCTGGATATAAACACCAGGTCTGCCGTCAGGTGTCTCTTCACAGTCTGCATATCTCTCAATTCCTGCTTCTGCAGGACATCCGATAACTGATGTTCCGAATCCTGTTGCTTCCTGCGCTGCTACCGTTGCCCAGTGGCTGGTTGCGGCTGTTATCAGTACACGTGCAATTTTGATAGGGAATGCTTCTGCAAACGTATCTTCGATTTCGACTCCATTAATTTCCATGAAAACACCTTTATAACGTTGTTTTAAGTACAGATTAGAAGCCCTTTGCAATACAAATACTCTTCGACATTGTTTTCAGGGCTGCACTTTGAAAACAGCATGAGGAATTACAATAAGGGAAAAATCATGGGTTACAGTTTAGTTCCGCAATGCTTGCAGTAAGCTGCATCTGAATCATGTGTATCTGCTCCACAATCCGGGCATGTTCTGGGAATGGTTTTTTCTTTCTGCTCAAAAACCTGAGCTTCTGTCCCACGGCTTGAAACTTTGATTATAGAATGGGTTACAATGCCTGTAGGTACTGCAATTATTGAAAAACCTGTTATCATGACTATTGACGCTATCACATGCCCAAGCGGGGTTGTCGGGACGATGTCACCGTAACCTACAGTGGTTATTGTTGTGATTGCCCAGTAAATGCTTTCCGGGATACTTGTGAAATCGGGGTTCTCGTTTTCAACGACATACATCAGTGAGCCAAGGATGATTACAAGATTGAGTACTGCAAAGAGGAAAACTACAATCTTACGCTGGCTTTCTCGAAATGCCTCCATGAGAAGTTCGGCTTCACTCAGGTATTGGACAAGTTTGAGAATCCTGAAAATCCTCAAAAGCCTGAGGCTGCGTATTACGAGCAGGAATTGTCCACCCGGGAGGAACATTGTCAGGTATGTTGGAAGAACTGCGATGAGATCAATTATCCCGAAAAAACTGAGAGCGTATTTCTTCTTTTCCCGGACACAGGCTATTCTCAGAATATATTCGATTGTAAAGAGGATGGTGAATCCCCATTCCATGTAATAGAATGTGCTATGGTAAGTTGTGCTAAGGGATTGCACACTGTCCAGCATGACTACGAGCACGCTGGCTACTATCAGAAGTATCAGACCCAGATCGAAATACTTTCCGACTGGTGTGTCCGCCTCGAAAATAATGTTGTATATGGGCTCTTTCCAGCTTCCTTTTTCCGGAGCATTTTCATACTTTTGATGGCGTGTCATCGGAATCCCCACAGTTATTCCAACTATATGAGTGGCATGATATAATGTTACTTGCACCTTTTACTGAAACATTTATCTAACAAAACAACTCATATATGAGATACGTCTCAAAAATGAGAGGGTGCCTTTTATGCATATTATTCCTTCACTCAAGAACCTGGGATTGTTGGGCGCATTGGAGCGACCAATCAAGCTTTCATCGGCTGAGTTTGCGGAATATCTTTCCACAAGTTCAAAGACTGCAGCACGGATACTTAAGATGCTGGAGGAGGAAGGTCTTGTTGACAGGAGACTGGTTGCAGGCGGGCAGATGATACAAATTTCTGCCAGTGGAAAAGCAATTATTGAGAAGGAGTTTGACGACTATCACCATATTTTCGATAGCAGTGACAAGGTCGAACGTGTTGAATTTCACGGCCATGTGGTTACAGGTTTGGGTGAAGGGCAGTACTACATTGGACAGGATGGTTACCAGAGACAGTTTCACGAGAAGCTGGGTTTTTCCCCGTATCCGGGAACCCTCAATATTCACCTGACGGATTTCAGCATGAAGTTGCGAGAAGAGTCAGAGAAGGGTGCAATAATACCGCTATCCGGTTTTACCGACGGTGAAAGGACATTCGGTGGCGTAAACTGCTATCGTATTTGTATTAACGGTGTCGAGGGCGCAGTTGTGATGCCTGACAGGACACATTATCCTAAAGATCTACTAGAGATTGTTTCCCCCGTGGAATTGCGAAAGGAATTGAAACTTAAAGACGGGGATGAAGTGCGTATTATTATTGATGGGAATTAAGAAGAGGTGTATTCATGGAAGATTCTATTTTTAGTCCAAATATCCAAAAAGCTATTGAAGCTATCCGGGAAGGTAAGATGATCTTTATTTTTGATTCGGATAGCAGAGAAGGGGAAACTGATTTCACAATCCCGGCAGCGGCTGTTACAGCCGAGGACGTCAGGTGGATGCGTGTTGACGGCGGCGGACTCATTTGTGTTGCCCTTGCTGATGATGTTTGTGAGAAACTCGGGCTGCCTTTCATGGCTGATGTCCTGCATGATGTCAATTCGCAGTGGCCTGCCCTTGCGAGCATTGCAGAGAAAGCAGGTGACCTGAAATATGATACTCGTTCCTCATTTTCTATCTGGGTAAATCACCATGATACAAGAACCGGTATTCCTGACAGGGAACGTGCCCTCACTATCAACAAGCTTGCAGAAATAAGTGACACTACCCGCAACGGTGAAACTGTGGATTTCGGAGATGAATTCCATGCACCGGGCCATGTGGCACTGCTCAGGGCTGCGAAAGGACTCATGGAAAACCGCAGTGGGCAAACTGAACTTTCAATCGCAATGGCGGAAATTGCAGGTATTACTCCGGCAATGGTGGTCTGTGAGATGCTTGATGACAGTACAGGCAATGCCCTGACAAAGGCTGATGCAAAGACCTATGCAGAGATGCATGA
>CAZHNA010000076.1:0-8567 GCA_964532775.1 uncultured Methanosarcinales archaeon | reverse complement strand
AAAAGAGGAGTCCGGATGATTCACATTGTTGAACCGGGCCAGACATCACTCATATTTTGATCTTTCGATTTACATTTGTTTTAGTCTGCTAATGCGCTCCTCTGTGGAAGGATGTGTTCTGAACAGTTTCATCAGGGAACTTCCCCGAAGAGGATTGACAATGAACATGTGCGCAGTACTTTCCGAAGCCTTTACGTCTGAAGGATGAGCCCGGTAATTGGAGGAACCCGTTTCAAGTTTTGAGAGGGCATTTGCAAGAGCCAACGGTTTATGTGAAATTTTTGCTCCTTCAGCATCAGCTGCAAATTCCCTGGATCTTGAAATCGCAAGTTTGATGATTGTTGCTGCCAGTGGAGCGATAACTGCCATTGCAATAAAGCCTACGATGTTGTTATCACCATCACGTCCACCAATGCCTCCAAAAATTGCAGCCCATCTTGCCCACATTGCCAGCATAGTAATTACACCTGCAATTGTTGCTGCAACTGCACTTATTAGAGTATCCCGGTTTTTCACATGAGCTAATTCATGCGCTAGCACACCCTCAAGTTCTTCCTCGGAAAGGAGATTAAGGATGCCTGTCGTAACAGCTACTGCTGCATGTTCTGGATTTCTGCCGGTTGCAAATGCATTCGGCATTGAAGTCTGCACAATATACACCCGGGGCATTGGAAGCCTTGCAGAGTGGGAAAGGTTGCGTACCATTCGGTATATTTGAGGTGCTTCAGAGTCAGTAACCTCACGAGCATGGTACATTTTGAGAACGATTTTATCACTATACCAGTAGGCACCAAAGTTCATCAGGAGAGCAAAAGCAAAAGCTATTATCATCCCACCTGTGCCCCAGTATGAACCAATGATTACTAACAACCCTGTAAGAGATGCAAGTAATACGGTGGTTTTTAGCATATTCTTCATAATTTACCTCATAGTATCAAAGATACATGAAACCTATAACTAGGCGAGTAAATGTGTTTTGTAATTCTATATAAGCACATTGGTTGCCGATCTTAGCGCACGCCTATAAGGCCTACAAACAAAAGAGCCAGCATAAACATCACAACTATAGCAAAAATAATTGCCATTGTGCCGGTTTTGTGTTGAGCGTCAACATTGTTAACGATCTCTTTAAAATCAATCATACCGCATCACCAAGAGAGAGTTTTTCTGCATGATATTTATATTTATCCGGTGAAAAAAAAGAAGGAGGGACTTTAAACGTCCTCCACAGTTAGATCAGTGCCGTTTTCAAGATCCTCAAGCATTGCTTCTAATTCTGCAAGATCCTGTTCCAAGGAATCAATTTCTTCATCAGTTAAACCCACGCCTTCTTCAACAAGAATTTCATCAGCATAATCTGAAGCCGAGTTTTCAGAAGATGGTTCTTCCGAGGTTTCAATTGCTGAATCATCATTTCCTATGCACCCGGAAACGAAAAATCCACAAATTAGCAAGCCAAGCAAAATATAGCGAATTTGCTTCATTTTACTCACTCCAATTCCTCGGTTTCATTCTCATCGGAATCATCGTCTTCATCATCGTCGTCTTCACTATCCCCTTCTTGCTCCGAAGAATCAGCAGATTCAGTTTCATTCTCGTATTCTTCTTCTTCGTTGTTGTTGTCGTCTTCAATCATACGAGCCCATTCAAGGCTTTGCAGAGAATTGTCATCACCACGTACCTCATAGGAACCTTCGCCTGAAAGCATTACACTTCCACTACCTTCACCTTCAAGAGACAAATCAAATCCATGAACCATTACAGTTAACCTTGAACCTGATATCGTGGCTTCACCGGTGAAATTATGGTAAACCTGTGCAGGCGTACCCTGACCTCTGGATTCACCGCCATTGTAGAAATCAGACTCTCCATCCACTTCAACAATTGCATCACCCGCCAGATCCTTAATTACAAGGGTAGCGTCTGTTGCAGAAAGAGTAATATCTAGATTACCGGATAGAACAGCTGTACCATTACCTTCCGCGTTTACATTCCCGGAACCTGCGAATCTGGCATAACCAGGACGCTGATCTTTTATCTCGTCAAGAAGATCTCTGAGAACATCATTGGCTTCCTTGATACTAGTTATCGCCAACTGAACATATGAAGCAGCTTCAGTTGTATCATCCTGATATTTGTCTTTTGCAAGATCGAGATACTCACTTGCATCTTCAACAAGGGATTTGTATTCATCCAGCATTTCTTCTGCATCGGAAGTATCCACACCACTTTCTTTTAGACGTGATATTTCGGCATCCAACCTCTCAGAAGTTCTATCAGCCTTTACAATATAATTTTCAAGATTTCTTACAAGATGAATAGCTTTAGACAAATTGAGATCCTTGTTTGCTTCCCTCCAAGTCTCACGAACCGATTTCGCAATATCAGCAAGATCTTTTCTGGTTTCTGCATCTTCAAGTTCTTCTTTTGCATCTTCGAGATCAGCGATGTATCCTTTCATAAGTTCGATTTGTTCTTCATCACCATTGTTCTCTTCAAGAACTGTTGTTGTCTCGTTCAGCGTTGTGATCATATATTCTATTGTAGTATCCAGATAAGCTTTTGACACGTTGAACATTTCTTCTTCTGTTGAAGTCCCGTTATTCAGCATTGCTCGGGTATGTGTCAGGCTATTTCTTGCTTCCTGATAATCCAGCTTTATTTGCTGTGAATACTGTATCCGATCCCTATCGTGTACCTGAGTTCCATTCATCAAAGCAAGCCCCGCAGCGTTTTCAGCACGAACTTGCTTAGCAACTGCCTGTGGTTTTTCTGATGATACAGGGACAGCATTTATTTTATTATTATTTCCAGTATGACAATCCGAGCAGTCTTCCTGTGAATCTGGATTAGCAAATGCCACCGATGGCAAAATTGCTGTTAGCATAAAAACTGCTGATAATAGAGCTAGTAGTTTAGTTGTCTTTGAATTCATGTAATCAAACCTCCCGTGTTAGTCCAGAGAACAATTAATATTAAACATGTATAGTTGAGGATATTTTGGATATAAGCATTCTTTTGAAATCGCCAGAATTTGTTTTTCTTTAACCTTTATTAGGAACTAATTGAATCATTAAAACTTTATAACGCATTAAATTTGGATATAAGCTCAATTTGTAAGTTAAAATACATATTAAAGCCTAAAGAGTTGATTTAATTGCCCTGTCCAAAACAATATATGCTTTGGGAATAATTAAAAAAGGTCAAAATGGTTTCCTTAAAAGTTCTTGTGATGTCTTTCTTAATCCTGACCTCATTTATGCCGGCATTTGCCAGCAGCACAGCAACAGTACATGGAGCAGTGTATGAATGGTACAGTTTTGAATTGCTTGATGATGCAGTTGTAGAAGTAAATTCTACACCCCCACAAACAATTGTAGCAAAATACGGGATATATTCGTTCGATCTTGCCGAAGGAACCTACAAGATCAATGCATATTACTATCAGGAAAATAGCCTTGAATCCTCTACTGAAGAAACGATAATAATCGATAGTGATGGGGATTATATTGTAGACTTGTTGCTTCATCCGGTATATGAAAACCCATTTGAAGAAGTGGGAGATGAAAATATAACCACTTCCATTGAAGAAGGAACAGAGCTTTTGGAAGATGGAGATGAGGTTTCAGTTTACTTGTATGCTTTTCCAATTTTTTTAATACTAGTTATTCTTGCGATCTTTGTTGTTCGCAAAAAGGGAAAGAATATTGATACTGGAACAAATGAAGTTGAGGAAGAGTCACTTATTGTAAACATAGCCCCTGAGGAAGAACTAAAAGAGAAAAATGTCTCAAATGATGAAGTAAAAGAAGATACGTTACCCGAAGACCTCAGGGAAGTAATTGAAATCATCGAATCAAATGGCGGAAGAATTACACAGAAAGAACTTCGCCAGAAAGTAGATTATTCTGAAGCAAAAGTTAGTCTAATGGTCGCCGACCTTGAGAATCGTGGACTAATCCAGAAATTCAAAAAGGGAAGAGGAAACGTTATTGTCCTTTCCCAAAAATAAATACCAAAACGTATAACTGCATTTGTACCTTAGTGATACGAAATCCAGTATTTACGACTAAATAAAGCGAGGGAATACATGAGAGTTTCAATGGATCTTGAGATTAAGGACGCACCCGGGCAGCTTCTTAACGCCCTCCAGCCAATATCAGAATTAAAAGGTAACTTAAAATCTGTAGTACATCATCACGAAAAACACACACCCCGGGGAACCATACCTGTACAACTTGTTTTTGAAGCTGAGCCCAGTATCCTTGACAATATTATAACAAAACTGGAAGAAAACGGAATCGGAGTCATCCGAGTTGATGAAGAACGAATGATGGAACATGGTGCAGTCTTGCTGGTTGGCCATATTGTACATACGGACATACAGAACACAATCGAAAGCATTGACAAGACAGGCTATGCGGAAGTTGTGGAGATTTCACTATCAATGCCACATATAGATACGACTTCATCTGCATCACTCAAAATTGATGCAGTCGGAAGAGAGGAACTATATGATGCAATCAAAGTCCTGAAAAACATAGCTGAAGAAAAAGATCTACTGGTTATTGAACCAATACAACTTACCTGAGGCCAAATATGAAAACAATACGCGCATCAATAATCGGATTTGGCTCTGTTGGAAGAGGAGTTGCTCAAACCCTGCTCAAAAAAGAGACTGAAATCAGGAAAGCAGGCTTTGAGATTAAGGTCATTGGGATTGCGGACTCAAGAAGCGGCATTATTGATCCTGAAGGACTTGATCTCGAGGACATTCTAGAGAAAAAAGCAACCATTGGCAAAGTTTCCGACGAAAACATCTCAGGGATTGAAATTATTGAAAGCGTTGACCATGAGCTGGTGATTGAAACCACCCCTTCAGACATTGATACTGGCGGAGTTGGGCTTAAAAACATGCAAATGGCTTTTAGTAAGGGTAGAGATGTTGTGACTTCAAATAAAGGTCCACTGGCACTCAAATTCTGTGAGCTAATAGATTCCGCTAAAGAAAATGGTTCCGTATTCCGCTATGAAGCAACTGTTGGTGGAGCCATGCCGATGCTTAGCCTTGTACGAGAAACTCTTGCAGGAAACGAAATCAAAAGTATCCAGGGAATTCTTAACGGTACCTGTAACTATATCTTGAGTCGAATGATGGAAGAAAAAGCACCCTATGAGCAAATGCTTGCTGAAGCACAGGAACTGGGTATTGCAGAAACCGACCCCACATATGATGTTGAAGGAATAGATGCTGCGTCCAAACTCGTAATTGTTGCAAACAGCGTATTTGGAATGGATGTTAACTATCAAGATGTAGATGTTACGGGGATCACAAAAATCACCCCTGAAGCACTCATGCTGGCCCACGATGAAGGATATGCAGTCAGGCTTATTGGAGAAGTTAAGGAAGGTACACTGAAAACATCACCAAGACTAGTTCCACTGGATCATCCCTTAGCCGTCGGAGGAACTTTGAATGTAGCTTACATACAAACGGATTTAGCCGGCGATGTTACAGTAAGCGGTCTCGGTGCAGGTTCTATTGAAACCGCGAGTGCCATCCTGAGTGACATTATGTCAATATACAGGGAACGTTAACCTAATTCCGAGTTGATTTAAATGAATCTTTTCCGCTACTTTGCAGAAATATGTGCAAAAATCGAGAGTATACCCGGATCTCTTGATATGACCGATGTTGTGTCCGGAATGTTGAAGGAAATAGAGGAAGAAGAGCTTCCCATAGTCACTAATTTTGTTATGGGAACAGTGTTCCCAACATGGAGTTCAAAATTACTTGGAATCGGAAACCGCACACTTTATACTGCACTTGCAAAATCCGCAGGAACTTCGGAAAGAGAAATAGAGGACATCATCCGGAAAACCGGAGACATCGGGGAAACAGCAGTTGAAGCCTTGAAAAGGGATTCTTCATCACAACTTACCTTTGATTCATACATTGAGGAAGAAAAGGAACTTACGATTCTTGAAGTCTACGAAAGGCTAAACCAGATGGCAGATGCATCCGGGAAAAAATCACAGGCGACAAAAGTCAAGAATTTGCAATATCTTTTTAATGCAACTACCCCGATTGAAGCAAGATACCTTTCACGACTTGTCATAGAGGATATGCGAATAGGAGTAGGTGAAGGAATTGTCAGGGATTCAATATCCAAAGCATTTGAAGTGCCGGTGGATATGGTTGAACGTGCATTTATGCTAACCAATGATCTTGGTACCGTGGCAGTAGCTGCAAAGCATGGTGGAGAGGAAGAAGTTGCAAAACTTGATCTCCAGCTAAACCGGCCAATAAGAATGATGCTGGCACAGATAACTCCCAGTATCGAAAGTGCCATTAATGACATTGGAAAAATTGCCGTTGAATGGAAGTTCGACGGAGCAAGAGTACAAATCCACAAAAACGGGGACAAAATACGCATATTTTCCCGCAGGCTTGAAGATGTTACTGCTTCATTGCCAGACATCGTGGCAGCAGTTGAAGACAGAGTAAAAATCGAATCCGTGATTCTTGATGGTGAAGCCGTTGCAGTCGACGAAAACGGCCGACCTCGCGCATTCCAGGAAATACTGAAGCGCTTCAGAAGGAAATATGACGTGGAAAATGCAGTTAAATCGATTCCCCTTACACTCAACCTTTTTGATATCCTGTACCTCAATGGGAAAAGCCTGCTGGATATGGGCCTTCAGGAAAGAAGGGAAAAACTAATTGAATGTGTCGACAACGATTCTCACATCCATGTTGACAGCCAAATAATTACAGATGATGACGAGGAAATCCAGCGCATCTATGAAGAAGCTCTCAGTGCAGGCCATGAAGGCATCATGCTGAAAAACCCGGATGCTCCATATTCTCCCGGCAAGCGTGGAAAGAATTGGCTTAAAAAGAAGCCAATTATGGAAACCCTTGATCTGGTTGTAATCGGAGCCGAATGGGGATACGGAAGACGTGCAAACCTAATTGGATCATACGCTTTGGCAGCTTATGAACCGGAAAGTGGAAGGTTTTTACCCATCGGAAAAGTAGCTACCGGCATTACAGATGAGAAGCTCGCTGAACTTACGGTAATGTTTAACGACCTCATTATTATGGAATCCGGAACACAGATAGAAATCCGTCCTGAAATTGTTTTTGAAATTGCATTTGAGGAAATCCAGAAAAGTTCTAATTATGAATCCGGCTATGCCCTTCGATTCCCAAGACTTGTAGGAGTCCGGGAAGATAAATCCCCGGAAGAAGCCGAAACAATTGAACGTATTTCACAGATTTACAAATCGCAATGGGAATGAAAGTCAGATTAGCGTCCGAGTTCTGCATGAGCACGTGCAAGATGACCTGCTGCCTGTGCCCCCACAAGTGATATTTCTCCTGCAAGAACTGCAGCAGCAATTATTTCAGCCAACTTTTTTGAATTGAAACCCGGTGATTCACCAGCGCCAGCAACTCCCAGAATCCGAAGACATTCGTTTTGAGTTGCAATTTTCGTCCCTCCTCCTATAGTTCCAAGCTGAAGGGAAGGCAATGTAACCGAGCAGTAGAGTGAACCGTATTTTGTAACTTCCATTGTTGTGATTGCATTGCTACCTTCCACAACATGCGCAGGATCTTGCCCACATGCAAGAAACATAGCAGCTATTGTGTTTGCTGCATGCGCATTGAATCCGAGGGATATTGCTCTGGCTGATCCAAGAAGATTCTTACGATAATTTACCTCTGCCATGGATTCAGGAGTTGTTTTGAGTTTTTCCTGAACGATTTCAGGACTAAGCTCCACGTCTGCTACGACCGTTTTGCCCCTGCCTAGAATACTGTTTATTGCAGCAGGTTTTTTGTCGGAGCACATATTTCCTGAAAGAGATATGGGATACACACCGAATTCATCCCCGATAAGGTCCACAATTGCCTGAGTTGCAATAGTTACCATATTCATTCCCATGGCGTCTTTTGTGTCAAAGGAAAAACGTAGATAGACATTGTTTCCAGTTACATAAGGTTCAACAGAAATCAATTCACCAAAACGTGTGGTTTCAGACGCTTTTTCCTTAAGTTTCATGAAAACTTCAGGCGAGTTTATCCAATCAACAAAATCCCTTGATTGCTTCACCCCTTCAAGTTTATAAACTGGAGCCCGGGTCATCTGGTCTTTAAATATTCTTGTTGTGGAGCCACCAGACGCAGTTATTGCAGAGCATCCCCGGTTAACACTGGCTACAAGGGCCCCTTCGGTGGTAGCTAGAGGAAGATAATACTCCCCATCTGCAAATTCCCCATTTATACCAATTGGACCTGCAACACCTACAGGAATTTGAATAGCACCGAACATATTTTCGATGTTGCGACAGGAAACATCTTCCGCATCGATTGTAAATTGTCCAAGAGCAATAAGGTCAGTTTCACTCATTTTTTCCAGTGCTGCCCTCCTTATTTTGATAGCAGTTTGAACATCCGTTTGCTTTTCGACCTTGTAGAAGGATATTTCACCCTTTACGAGACTATCCAGAAGATTTTGTTCATCAGAAGAAAATGAGTATTTGCTATCCATCTTGATCAC
>CAZHNA010000075.1:0-8710 GCA_964532775.1 uncultured Methanosarcinales archaeon | reverse complement strand
GCTTTCTAAAGTATTAATTGACGATGATGACGACAGGTCTGTATACACAGGTTCATCCCTTATTCTCGAGGAAGGATATGCTCTTAACATCAAGGAAGTTGATGTCAACGGTGAACGAGTTTTTGTCGAGTTAACCAAGGATGGCGATGAGGTCGATGAAGAAATCATCTCTTCAAATGGTGAGTTTGTGTACGAAGACGATGTTGGTGGAATAGATGACGTTCCTTTAATCATCGTACACTTTGACGAAGTCTTCAGTGGTTCTGAAACAAGCGCTGTTTTCGTTGAAGGTATCTTCCAGATATCCGATGACTTCGTTGAAATCGAAGTAGGCGATGATTATGGTAAAATGACTGTAGATTCCGTTACTTCAACAAAGATTGAGATGGAAAACGAGGATGATATTGATCTTGATGAAGGCGATACCATTGACATTATGGGTGAAATCCAGATAAAGGTCGCAGATGACAATAGTGCTGTGAGATATTATCCATTCGTTGAAGTTAGCACCAAACCATCTGAATCCCTTGATCTTGACATCGAACCCACAACCGCACTTGAAGATGACGATGTTCTTTTCACAGTAACCTCTCGTGGAACTGCTGTAAGGGACGTTTTAATTTTGGTTGACGGTGTTGAAGTAGGTGACACTGACAGGGAAGGAACATTCGAATATGAATTCGATGATTCCGGCACCTACACGATTACTGCTGAAAAGGAAGGTTTTGTTTCAGATGAGGGTGAAGTTGAGGTAATTTCACCTGAAGATGAGAGCAAGAAGATAACAATTGAAGTTTCACCTGAGGAAATCTTTGAAGGGACTCCAATAACAATCTCAGTTCTCAAAGCAATTGGCTCTGATCCAATTGAAGGTGCAGAAGTCTACTTTGACAGTAAAATGCTTGGGGAAACAGACGATGATGGAACCATTAACTATAACCCCACAGAACCCGGAATGCACAAGATAAAAGCTTCACTTTCAGGATTGCTTGATTCTGAGTTAAATATTCAGGTAAAAGAACTTGCAGCTCAGTTTGTGTTCAGTGAATTCCAGTTCTCTTCCAGTCCTGCAAAGGTTAACAAAGAAGTTACAGTATCACTGAATGCCGTAAATGATGGCTATGCAGAAGGTAGTTACACTGTAGAACTCTTTGTAAATAATGAGCTGGCAACAAGTGAGGAAATCACTCTTGGTATAAACAATTCTACAAAGGTTGAATTGAGCTTTACTCCTGAAGCTGAAGGTACCTACTTTGTTGAAGCAGGTGGCTTCTCAGAAACTCTTGAAGTTGAGAAAGGACTTGGCATTATCTGGTATGCAGCCGGTGCTGGTGCACTTGCACTTGCCGGAGGAGCTATCTACCTTTTCACTCAAGGTGGCGGTGCTGCAGGACTTAATGGGGCAATTGAATCCATTAAGGAAATGATCAGCGGACTGAGAAAATAAGCCAAAAGTCAAAACAAAAGTTTGTGCCCGAGAGGGCACAACAATTCCTTTTTTATTATATAGTTTTATTTTTCAATTTCAATTTTGTGAGCTACATTCTCAATAGCTTCTAAAAGGCTGTTTTTTGGCATTATTGTTGAAACGGGGATGCGCAGTATTTTTTCAACAGTGGGGCTTACTATAGGTGCGCATACAAGTGCTTTTGCACCTTCTCGTTCTGCCCTCACTGCAGCTATGATTGCTTCTTCCATAGTAGTGGCTGAGTATTCCCGGATGGTGCAGAGATTTCCGGCGATTTTCTTTTTCGTTTCTTTTATGTTATCAAGAACAGGTCTTGCAGCTATTACCGCAATAAAATCGCCTTTTTCCTGTCCCTCAATTTTGCGTATGGTTTTTACAATTTGTCTAATGGTTCGCAGGTTTGGTTCCCTGTTTCCTGACATAAGTTTGTAAAGAGTGCTAGGCGGTATTCCAGAATGTTCTGAAAACTCAATTGCTGTAAGCCCTAGATCTTCTTTAATTACCTTGAGCAAAGTTTGCTGGAAGGCCTCATCAGATTCAAACGCAGCTTCAATGACTTTGTTTGCATTACTCATTTTGTACAATCTCCGGTGCATAATATTCACTATAAGGAAAGATATCATTCAAAATTATCACTATTAGGTTAAATAACTACGTTTCACGGTAAAGTATAAATTCAATGCTTCCAGATGCAGGTAAGTATTCATTGACTATATAGAACTTATTTATTTGAGAGGTACTACTATGAAAAAACTTCAAACAATTTTGTTTATTTCAATTTTAATCGCCGGTGTTGTGCTGGTTTCCGGATGCATATTTTCGGAAGATGGCGATGAAACATCTGTTGTAGAAGAAATCAATTTTGGTTACCAGCCAAGCACTCATCAAATTGCGTATATGACTGCATTTGAAAAAGGCTGGTGGGCTGAAGACCTTGCACCTTTTGGTGTAACAACTATTAATGAATTTGAATTCCCCACAGGTGCTCCAGAGATGCAGTCTATGCTTGCAGGACATCTTGATGTTGCATATGTTGGTGCTGCACCATTTATTGCAGCAGTCGCCAGTGGCCTTGATGCCAAAGCTGTCGCAGGTGTAAATTCACAGGGATCAGATCTTGTATTGCTCACAGATATCCCCTACGAATCTCCTGAAGATCTTAGAGGACTTACAATTGCAACTTTCCCGCCTGGGACAATTCAAGATACCATCCTTCGCAACTGGCTGCTTGAAAATGGACTTGAACCGGATGTAGATGTTATCATAAAATCAATGGGTCCTGGAGATGCTATTGCTGCGATCTCTGCAGCCCAGATTGATGGTGCTTTCCTTCCACACCCTGCACCTGCACTCATTGAAAGTGAAGGTACCGGCAGATCAGTTATTGCTTCCGGTGTAATTATGCCTGATCACGCATGCTGTGTAATGGTTGTGAGCGGAGACTTGATTCGTGAAAACCCTGATATGGTAACACAGATTGTAAAAACCCACATCAAGGCAAATGATTTCAACCTTGAGAATGAGGGTGAAGCAGCCGAGATATTTTCAGACAAACTTGGATGGGATGTAAATATTGTACGTGCTTCTCTCGATGAGTGGGATGGAAAATGGATTGCAGATCCAAATATTATTGTTGAATCAACCGTGAGCTATGCTGAAGTTCAGCATGAACTGGGCTACATAGAAGCTGAATTGACTCAGGACGATATCTTTGATCTGAGTTTTTATGAAGCTGCTATCGAAGAATAACAGCAACATACATTAATGAGCTGTACGTAATAAAACCCGAAAGCGGGAATGCTTAATCCGGTTTCGGAGGAATTTATGAAATCCCAGAAAAATCGTCTGGCAGGAAAAGGTATTGAGCTTGCCTCACTTGCTGTTGTAATTATAATCTGGCAATTAATCGCAGATTTTATAATAAAGAAAAAATTAATTCTTCCGAGTTTTACTGATGTTCTTGCGGCATTTGTTGATATTATTCTAAGTTGGGCTTTTTTAATAGATCTTTTCACAAGCCTCATCCATTTCGGAATTGGTATGGTTGCTGCTCTTATCATTGGTATTCCGATAGGTGTAGCAATGGGCTGGTTCAAATATGTTGATAAGGCGATTGATCCACTCATTGAAATCGTGCGTCCGATTCCTCCGCTTGCATGGATACCATTTGCAATAGTCTGGTTCGGTCTGACCCAGATTTCTGCAGGGTTTGTTATTTTTGTAGGGGCCGTGTTTCCAATTGTCATTAATACTGTATCAGGTTTTAAGGGGGTTCCCAGAGTCTATGTGGAAGCTGCCAAAGTACTTGGGTGTATGAATGACAGATCCCTAATACGTCATGTTGCATTTCCCTCTGCGTTCCCTTCAATTGCTGCAGGTATCAGAATTGCAATGGGCGTTGGCTGGATGTGTCTCGTAGCAGCAGAGATGTTTGGTGTGAGCAACAATGGTCTTGGATACAAGATCTGGTGGCATTATTATCTGCACCAGATGGATTATGTGCTGGTTTACATGTTGGTACTAGGTTTCCTTGGGCTTGTAATTGATCGTATTTTCAGGTGGTATGTCGATGGCAAGATCCTTAAATGGCGTAAAGGAGTGGTTGTCTGATGGGTCAGCTTTCAATCGAACACATTTCCCAATCCTTTGAGAAAGATAATGGAGAATCCACGAATGCTCTTGAGGACGCAAATCTCGAAATAAAAGATGGAGAATTTGTCTGCCTAATCGGTCCTTCTGGATGCGGGAAAACCACGTTGCTGCGTACTGTAGCCGGGCTTGACACTCCCGACTCAGGTCGTGTAACTCTTGATGGTGATCCGATTACTGTGCCAGATCCGAGAAGAGGAATGGTGTTTCAGGAATACTCGCTTTTCCCCTGGAGGACGGTTATGGAAAACATCACCTTCGGGATGGAACTTCAGTGTATTCCAAAAAAAGAAATCGCCAAAACTGCAGAAGAATACCTTAAGATGGTAGGGCTTGAACAGTTCCGAGATAGCTATCCTTATGAATTATCGGGTGGGATGAGGCAGAGAGTTGCGATTGTACGGGCACTTGCAAACGATCCATCAGTTTTGCTCATGGACGAGCCATTCGGTGCATTGGATGCACAGACTCGAAATGTCTTGCAACAGGAATTGCTTCAGATATGGAGTGAAAAGAAGATCACAATCCTTTTTGTAACTCACAGTGTGGATGAAGCGGTTTATCTTGCCGATCGGATTGTGGTTATGTCAGCAAGGCCGGGTAAGATCAAGGAAATTGTAAACGTGTCTCTTCAGAGGCCGCGAGATCGTACCAGCCGTCAGGCCAATGAATTGCGTAATGAGATTCTCAAGGAACTTGCGGAAGAACGTAAAAAAGAGTAACAGTTTTTAAGTGAACTATTGTGGGGGGTATGAGTTTCCACTAGTATGCGTTACTCTCTCCAATGTCCCTCATTTTCAATAAGTAAATCACATTTTTGGCATGTGTAGAATCACACCTATATACATTCTACGAATCATGCTGTGACTCAGAATATATTCCTTATCGTGCCACAAGCACGGTACACTTTGCCTTCTTAACAACTTCCAGTGCCACACTGCCCATTTCTTGATTGAACTCATTTTCACCTTTACTTCCCAGAACTATGGTATGTACCCTGGATTTCTCAGCAGCATCCAGGATGGCTTTAGCAATGGATTCTGCACATGCCCCCTTTTTAGGCATCCGCTGCATACTTACTCCTAACAGCATTTTGTCCACATCAACCCCCATAGCAGCTCCCTCCATAACTACATTATTAAGTACTTCTTCACCTTTTGCAGCCATTTCCTCTCGCTCTGAATCCTTCAGTGCAGTGGCCACATAGATAGCTGCCATGTGAATGCCATAGGATTTAGTGATCTTAATAGCTGCAATCTCAGCTTTGTGTCCCCATTTGGAACCGTCAGTTGCTAGCAGTATATCATATCTTGTCATACACTTACCTCTGTCTTTTTCATTTTCTGTTCCATCTTATCCAATACCACCATCAGCCCGAATATCACGGCTTTGGGCCCGGGTGGGCATCCCGGAATGTAGACATCTACAGGTAACAGTTTGTCAACACCACCACAACTTGCATAGGTATTTCCAAAAATCCCTCCGCTGCACGCACAGCTTCCCATTGATGCCACAAGTTTTGGTGTAGGCATGGCATTATATGTTTTCAGCAGGGCAAGTTCCATATTCCTTGTTACCGGCCCCGTGACCAGTAGCATATCCGCATGACGGGGGGATGCTACAAAATGTACGCCGAAGCGTTCAATATCATAGACGGAATTTGATAACGAAGCCACTTCCACCTCGCAACCGTTACATGAACCCGCATCTACCTCGCGTATTGCAAGGGATCGGCCGAATATATTCCGGATCCTTAAATCCAAACTCTCCCCGAGAATCTCGATTTCATCCTCTATGGTCATAATCTCCTCCGAATTACGGTGTCCAGATCATTTTTTGTCTTTGAAGCCATCTCATATTCTTCAGTGAGTCTGATGGCGTCTGCTGTGCAAACATCTTCACATCTGCCGCAGAATATGCATCCTCCACAGGACAGAGTAAGTATCTTCTCACTCTCCTTTTCATCCAGCTGCAGTGCTCCGGTCGGGCAGGCTCCTGCACAATCACCACAGAAAGTACATTTTTCAGGGAATAAATCCGGTTTTCCCCGGAATCCTTTTGGTGCATTATCCTGTTCATGCGGATATTTTGTGGTCACAACACCGGTTTTAATTGTTTTTTTCAGGATGTTGAACATTGGTTCACCTTACAGATCATTGCCAGAATATGATAAGCTCAAACTTTTATTTATGAGAGGGAAGTCGGGCACGATATTATCAAGTACTGCATACTCTATAGCCAGCCAATTACAGAAAGACGGATCTCTCACCTTACACCTTTCGATCCGCCCGTTTCGGGTCATTACCCAGTACATAACCTCACCTCTGGGGGCTTCGGCGTATCCCAGCCCACAACCGGGAGGTATATCACTTATATGGGTTTTGATCTCTCCTTCGGGTAGGGAATGTAGTGCTTGCTCGATGATATCAAGTGATTCGATCACCTCATCTGCGCGCACAGACGTCCTTGCAAGCACATCCCCCTCCTCATACACATGTACTTTGAAATCGAGCTTCGGATAGGCGGCATACGGATGATTACGTCTGATATCCCTGTCAATACCAGTGGCTCTTACCACCGGGCCCACCAAATGCAATGACCTTGCTATCTCAGTACTGATATATCCTGTAGTTTCCATCCTGTTCACGACAGATGGTTTGTTTAGAATCAATTCCTTCAGTTCCATGAAATGATGCCGAAATGATGTAAGTCCTGGTAACATTACGTCCACTTTGTCACCAATATCGCGCCGAATACCTCCTATGGTTACCATGCCTCTCAGTAATCGGGAACCGGTAATCTCTTCGTTGAGCTTTAGCACGTCTTCCTTGAGTTGGTTGCCATAGGCAGCACCTACGGAATAACCGGAATCGGTTGCAATTCCTGCAATATCACCAGTATGATTATACAATCTCTCAAGTTCAAGAAGGATGGTGCGAATATATTTTGCCCGGGGAGGGATCTCAACATCAGCGCTACGCTCCAACGCCTGGCAAAAAGCCACCGAATGAGCCACAGATGTATCGCCTGATACGCGTTCTGCAAGGAACACCGCATTATCGATATCCATGTTCTCAAATAGTTTTTCCACTCCCTTGTGGGTATAGAAATGTCTGATCTCAAGATTGAGTATGGGTTCGCCGGCCACACTAAACCTGAAATGTCCGGGTTCGATGATACCTGCATGAACGGGACCCACAGGGATTTCACATACTCCGTCACCTTCCATCCGGCGGTACTCATATTGACCTTCCACACGGGGTGGTTTTGACTTGATATCAAAATCCTTTCGCAGGGGATAGCACCCCTGGGGCCAGTCTTCGAACATTACCAGTCGTCTTGGATCAGGATGTCCTACAGGTTGCAATCCAAACATGTCCTGTATCTCACGCTCATACCAGCCAGCAGCCGGGATCTTATTGGTGAGTGACTGGAACTGTGGTTCTGTCTCTTTAACATGTATTCTGATTATAACAAATGCATCAGCTTTGCCAAAGGAAAAAACATAATGGATATTGAAATACCCGGACGATTTCCTCTCATCCGTGGCAAACATCAGTACCAACGAGGCATCAAAGGAAGTGTATAAATCATCACATATCTTGAATGCAGCGTCTTTTCCTACTGAAAGATATAACTCATTATGTGAAACCCTTTGATTGATGATTTGGGACTTAAATTTCCCAATTAATGTATCAAAAATTTCATTCATGGGATCACTCCAGAATTTCCACTATTTTCATGATCATTTCGTAAAACTGTGGGGGAATGTACAACCCAAGCACCAATATGAAGGGCAGGAGGAATAACATGGCACCTAGTGACCATTTGCTAATTTCTCCTTGTGGCATACTGGACGGGGGAGTTCCCAGTACCATCTTGCTAATATGATTAATAAAGCCGGCAAATATTATCAGTATAAACAGAAGAGCCAGCACTGTGGCAACCATTTTTCCCTGAGAGAACCCTGCTGCGAGAATTGTGAATTCACTTATGAATATACTAAATGGCGGGGAACCAGTTATGGCGAGTCCGCCAAGCATAAGCATTGTACCCGTGATGGGCATTGATTTGAGAATCCCACTCACTTTACCAATATCCTTTGTCTCATATTTCTGGAGTACGTTTCCCGCTCCAAAGAACATCAGGGGTTTGGTCATTGCATGGTTGAACATGTGTAACAAAGCACCAAACGTTCCTAGGGTGCCACCAATACCGATTCCCAATGCTATGATACCCATGTGTTCCACACTACTGTAGGCCAGAAGCCGTTTGTAGTCTTTCTGCATGATGATGAAGGGTACTGCTATACCAAGGGACAAAAGTCCGAAGATTATCAGGATATTATTCGTGAAATCCATTCCTGTCGAACGTGTGGCAATAGCATGAAAACGGATAATTGCATACATGGCACAGTTTAATAGTACTCCTGATAGCAGTGCACTCACCGGTGAGTGAGCTTCACTGTGGGCATCAGGGAGCCAGGTATGCATGGGAGCAAGACCTACTTTTGTGCCATAACCAATTATGATAAATACAAATGCAATTTTCATGAGCATCGGATCGAACTGATCCGCTACTGCCATGAGGGAT
>CAZHNA010000074.1:6628-8725 GCA_964532775.1 uncultured Methanosarcinales archaeon | reverse complement strand
CTGAAGATGGCTGAAGCAGCCCGTGACATGGATTTAAAGATCATTGCCATGACTCACCAGTATGGACTGCGTGAAGAAGGGAAATGGGAAATGGATGATGAAAACTATAAGAAACTCACTGATATGGGAGTGCTTGTCACAACCCAATCACATCCATTTGGCTGTGTCGAGCGCACAATGTCCAAGAAATATGGAGGAGCCAGCCGTACAGACGTTATTTCAGACACCTTGCGTGCAGTATTCGGAAAAGGATTTAAAGTCGCTCTTGAAGTCACAATGATGGCGGCAGACTCGGGGCATATTCCAGTCTCAAAGGATACTGAAATAATTGCTCTTGGTGGCACACGTCAGGGAGCAGATGTTGCTGTTGTTGTTAGGCCTGCACATTCACAGAACTTTTTTGGATTACAAGTTCGTGAAGTAATTGCTATGCCCAGGGCAAAAGAAGATTAAAGCTATTTTTGAAAGGACTACCATTCCTTACATGTGCTTAATCAGGATTTTTTCTTACCCCTGATTACAGCTTCCATTTCTGAAGCCATTTTCAGAAAAACAGCAGTAGTAATCACCATCAAAATAAAGACAAAAAGACCGATTGCAAGTGCTGTGGAAGTTTCCATAAATAAAAAAGAAGAGAAGTGTAATCACACTTCTGCTGGTTTCTCGTAAAGTTTTGTCTTCTGGAGCTGGACACCTTTCTTGGAGTGTGACTGTCTGAAGACTGAATCGTTAGCTTTCTCGATTTCCCTTGCATCAACTGCCAACTGTGCAGCTGCCCTCATCATTTCATGCCCTGTTGCGGTTGTAAGTGTAACCTGCTCGAGTTCTTTCATCATGAAACATGCAGGGAAGTTGATTTCTGCAACTTTGCTGGCCATGTGAAGTGCAGCAAGACCTTTTGCTTTTGCATATGGGTTGTTGAAGTTAGCGCGCTCAATGCATTTCTCAGGTTTTGCAAGGATGTGAGGTAATTCAAGGTCTGCACCTGATTTACCAGCATCTACCTGTGCGGCAATATTGTCAAGTTCTTCCTGAATGAGCCTGACTACACCACAGGTGGAAAGTACCTTCATTGCATCTGCATTAAATGAAGCCATTTCAACAGGGTCGAGGAATTCGGTCTTTGCACCGATAAGAGGATCAACGGTCATAATTATGTAACCAAATCCTGCATCATCGAGTGCTTTTCTATCGTCTTTCTTGGTTGGACCATCAGAGATCACAATACATGGGACATCATTCCAGATTTCACGGCAGGCTTTAGGACCTGGTGCACTGGAGTTAGGACTGATCATTATAACAAAATCAGGATCCCATTTTTTGAGTTCTGCTGTGTCAGCAGCTTCATCTTTACCCATTTTTGGACCGGTACCATAGGAACGGATGCTGATACCCTCGCGTGCTGCGATTTCGTCCTGTACAAGATCAATAACTTGGCTCATGCCAAGATTACCCAGTTTAATAAATCCAATTTTTGCCATATTGAATCACAGAGGGAAGATAACTACGTAGCATATATTAGTTTTGGATTTTCCCTTCAACTTAGAGATAATTCTGGACATGTACACCTAGAAGGACTAAATGAGCCGAAAACGTTAAAAGGCATGTGTGTAATTGTAGAGACCAATCCTCATTATTACATGACTTTATCACTTTAAATTTCGGGTTTGATGACGTGAGCTTAACTAGCGATTCTAGAAACGAAAAACCCAAATTAATCGTTTTTGATATGGATAGCACTCTTATCGATGCTGAATGCATAGATGAGCTTGCACGTGCTGCCGGAGCTGAGGACTTTGTATCAGATATTACCCGAAAAGCTATGAACGGGGAATTGAAATACCGTGAAGCTTTAGTAGAGCGCGTGGGGATGCTCAAAGGGCTTGACATCGAACTCGCACAAAAAACGATGGACAAGATACCACTTATGCCCGGGGCTGAAGAGCTTCTGGAACATATCCGATCCCATAAGTACAGTACAGCCATGTTGTCCGGCGGATTTACCCTTAAATCAGAGGGTGTCGGAAAATATCTTAAAATTGATCACGTCTTTTCGAATATCCTTGAAGTTAAGGAAGGGAAGCTTACAGGAAAGGT
>CAZHNA010000074.1:0-6618 GCA_964532775.1 uncultured Methanosarcinales archaeon | reverse complement strand
CCCAATGACAGGCGATAATTCAAAAGAAAAGGTCTTTGAAAAACTGGCCCATGAACATAGACTTACAACCGAAGATTGCGTAGTTGTAGGTGATGGTGCCAATGATATCTGTATATTTAAACGGGCAGGGCACTCCATAGCCTTCAACCCTAAACCCGTACTTTGCCAGTATGCTGACGTAGTCATACGACAAAAAGACATGAGGGCAATAATACCAGTGATCGATTCACTCCAGTGAATCACTTACGGAATCGTGCATTAGAAATGCATGGAATACCAGCCAACGTTGCTGGACAGGGAGAAACCTGAGTATGATGAAAGAACTAAAGAACAAGAGGCAGGATTTAAGAAAGGAAGCAGACGAGCATAAAGATAAGCGTAACGAGCTTAATACTCTTGCAAGTTCACTTGCCACAAAACGAAATGAGCTAAATAAGCAAACTAAAGAACTTATCAATGAGGCTCAAGAATTCAAGAAGCTTCGTGATGAGAACAATGGTAAGGTTCAGGAATATAAAGAGAAAAGAGACGAAACCAACGCAAGGGCAAATGAAGTATTTGCAAAGGTTGACGAGCTCAGAAGTGCCAGTAATCTTACAGGCCCATCACTCAAAGAAATCCGCAGGGATATTGACAGGCTGGAATTTGCACAGCAGACTGAAGTAATGACTCCTTCCAAGGAAAAGGAAATCGTCAAAAAGATCTCCGAACTTCAGGGACAGTATGCTGAAAAGAAGACACAGCTTGAGGGTAATGTCGAACTCAAGGAACTCCTTGATGAGGCACAGAATATCCGCGAAGAAGCATCCACATTCCACACTACACTCTCCGAATTCGCTCAGAAGGCACAGGAATATCATGACAAGATGATAGCCACCTTCAAGGAAGCAGATAAAATACGCGCAGATTCGGATACTGCTCACAAAGAATTTGTCGAGATTCAGGAAAAGGCAGATGAAGAGCACAAATCATTTATCGCGATCCAGAAAGAGCTAAGGGACATCGAGAAAGAAGTTCGCAAGCTCAAGAAGCAAGACACTGGTGTTAAGAGAGAAGCAGATATGGAAGAGGTTCGCAAAGATGCAGAAGACATCTTTGAGAAGTTTAAGTCCGGTGAGAAACTGACCACCGAAAACCTCATGACGCTTCAGAAATCAGGACTTCTCTGATCGTAGAAGAATATTCCAGGGATTATCCCCTGGAGTCTTTTTTAATTCTGTATTTTATTCCATCGTTTTTAGGATGTATTTATCCCTGAATTCATCGTTACGCATAAGGCATGGCCCTGCATTAAAAACTGGATTTCTACGTAGTTTTTTCCAGATCTCACTGATTTTTTCCTGATGAATATTACCAACTACCATTGGCATACATGCACAGGGGTTCACATCCCCTTGTGGCGTTATGTGTATCCATTTATGGCCTGCAAAACAACCTATTTTCCTGAGAACATGGGGAATCGGAAAAACTCGCGGACCCTCTCGTTGATTTGCCCATTCCACAAAATCATCAAATCTTTTAAGATCCTGCTTTGTGAGAACGTCTGTTTCATGATCAATCCAGCGCCCAGTAGGCACAATTTCAAAAAATGAGATTTCGTGTACGCCCATTTCGATAGCTAAATTATAGAAATCTTCAAGCTCATTGATATTAAGAGGAGACAATACAACATAGATATTGACACGTAAACCAGCGTTCAGGGAATAGCGAATGGCGTTCATGGCATCCTTGAAAACTCCTGCCCTACCCCTCATGGAATCATGCCCCTTTTCATTTGCACCATCCAGACTGACACTTAACATATCGAGACCGGCATCTTTAAGGGAGTGAGCTTTTTCAGAAGTCAAACCTACGCCAGAGGTAAACATTCCTGTTATTGCTTTGTCCCTGTCAACATAGCTAATCAAATCTTCGAGGCCTTCGTAAAGAAGAGGTTCACCACCATCAAATACAATGAATGTAGAACCCAGATCAAGGCACTGATCAATAGTATTTTTTATGACATCAGGGGACAAGGTTGCTTTATTTTTTGTATCAGGAAGTGCACAGTGAAGGCATTTGTTAGGACATTCCTCAGTAATAGAAATTGTTACCTGCTCCGGAACCAGTTTGCCCCTCATAGCCCCCATCTGGCTTTTCACAAGCCTATCAAAGGCTTTGCTGGGTATAGGAGGCATCCATGTAGAAAATATAAGCTGATCATCCAATATTTCTGCAACTTTCGAACCTTCAAATATGTCAAAGAGACCGGAGACGAGAGGTTTGAGGGGCTTCGAACCAACACCTGAAGTGTGCATTCTGACATAGCCGTCCTCAACTGTTGCATAAACCTTGAAGAAAGGATTCTGATAGAAGTAGTATTTCATAGCTACACGTCACCTGCTCCTTACCTGTTTCTGAGAAGTGCCCTGAAGTTCAACATTGATAGAGGATCATGCCTGAGCATGTACATAGAAACCTGCATTGACTTGTGCAATGGTGTCCCTTTTAGGAAGGACATATCTTTACCTTCAAAAACTTGCATTATCCTGTCAATTTCCCTATCATCCATTTTTCTCAGGGTTTCAAGTCCGATTCTTCCTAGCCAGTGTTCCATCCTGTACGCTTTATTCCAGGCTCGACGATAGCCAGAAAGTGAACGTGCTGAAAAATCGCCCTTCTTAACCGCATCAGCAGCTACTTTCCCACACATATTGCCAGCATGCATACTATAACCAATACCAGACTGGCCGGCAGTTCCACCTACAAGCATGAGACCGTCAGCAAGTATATCTTTAGGAATTGTAATTATTGGATCCCCCCCAGTAGAAGGTTCTATAATTTCTAGATCAGAAATACCTTTCAGGTTTTTGAATTTCTCCACCCAACTGTCAAAATAGGTAGAGATATCTGACCCATGCCGTCTCACATAGGTTCCCAGTGTTGCCCGGTTTCCTCCGCATGGAGAATAAGTAGATTTCCAACCCGGTGCAAGGCTGCCCAGATAATATTCAAACATATCAGGTTCACCGATTCCTTCGGCTTCAATTACAGCTTCCTTTGCCCAGGCAATGTCCCGGGGATAGCGTATGGGAGATAAGCCAGACAATGATGCGAGGTTTGAATTGATACCATTTGAAACCACGACAAGTGGAGAGCTGTAGACACCTTCTGATGTGCTTACAGACATCCCCCCATCCTTACGTATTATATTATGCGTTTCTACACCAAAAAGTATCTCGACACCCGTATCAATTGTTTTTTGGGCATAATACCGATCAAATGCCGGACGATCAAGGAAATAAGCAGGACTCACTATTTCAACTGTCCCGCCTGAAGGTGCAACAAGCTTGGCGCCGCGAAGTTCACGGAGAATATAGCTTTTATCCACAACCTCCCCTGCCCTGTCCAACATTCCCTTAAAAAATGTATTCGCCGGGTGTGGAGGAGTTCCAATTGATTCTTTTTTATCTAATAGAATAACGCGGCATCCAAGCGATGAGGCCTGCCTTGCAGTTGCGAGTCCTGCAGGAGAGCCACCTATAACAATGACATCAGCATCCATTTCGAAAATCTCCTTACCAAAGGATTGAAACATAGTCTACAAAACTAATTGACAATATTACATCAATTATCAAGAAGCCAAACATAACTCCGCGATATCTTGATCCCTGAAGAAAAAGCTTGCCCCCCCTGTTGGGCGTTGGATTGCGAACGAAATCAAATGACTGAGACAACATCCATACACCTGCAAGGATTGCACCAAGGAAAAAGAGTGGTCCCAAATGAGCAGTCAAACCGATAATTATTGATGACACAATTCCTACAAACCAACATACAGTTACAAATTTTGACGTTAGCGGAACACCATAGGTAACAGGAAATGTGGGTGCTCCACGTGCTCGGTCTCCCTCAACATCCCTTGCAACACCTGAAAGAGTAAAACCCCAGTCTGCCACACACATCATTATGAAAAAGAATATACCAGACAATGGGAGAATAACCCCATCATCACCTTTGAGTATCCCGGCAGGGTCAAACGCAAGCCAGATTCCCACTGGAACAAGGCCGTATGCTATCCCCACAGGTACGAAGCTCAGAAAAGTTAGCCTTTTTGCAAATCTTGAATAAATACTGATTGTGGTAACAGCAATAATCAGTACTACAAATGATTCTGGATTCAGGTAAAACGCTGCTACTGAGGCAACCAATGCAAGAAAACCTGCGTAAGCAAGCCCTTGTTTTTGAGAAAGGATTGAAGACGCAATCGGTCTGTCAGGAATGTTTATCTGATCAATATCAATGTCACAACAATCATTATAGACATATGAACTCGTAATAGCTGCATAGCCTCCAATAACTGCAATTATAAAAGGAATTAGTGCTGGAAGAGAACCTACTGCAATATATGATGCAAGCAGAGCACTGGCTGCAGGAAGAGCCAGATCCATGTCGGAAATCTCTGGCCTCAGTAATTCAAGATATGGGTTTCTAGTTTTTGATCCGGCAGTAGATACCAATTGCATCACCAGTGAAAGTATGTAATCTCCAATATGCCATATTAGGATTGTGAAGAGAACTTATCAGATGATTCTTTGATGATTACTTCCACACTTTTCGGAAGTTTCTCAAATCGTGGATGATTTGCTATTGAATTATCACACACAAAAGTAAATTGTGCATCCGGATTTCCCAATATCAACTCAATAGTATTATTAAGTGCTTTATCCATTGGTCCATAGTCCACTGTTTTTGGAACTTCCGCATTAAATGGATATACTTCGGAAAGCTCAACTGGATAAGCCCCAAATGGTGCCTTAAAACGAAGATATTGATCGTATTCATCTGATTTTTTTATTGGGAATGCAGTAATCAGTGCTTTGCCCTTGATTTCCAGACGTTCCATCCTCTGCAAATAACGGTCTATTTCCGGACGCAGCCCCGATTCCGGACCCGTATAGAAAAAGGTTGATTTTGATGCCGGATCAAGAGTTTCAATCCATTCGGCGTGTGAGTAAAAATGCTTAAGCGCATCCATCATTGAAGGATGACTTCTGCAACGCATATCAACAAGTTCGAGTAAGTTTCCTTCACGAATAGACTGCTTTATAAGATTAATTTCCTGGAATGTTACGTAGAGATTGTGCCTTGCAAGCAACTCCACTTTATTAGGAGCCTTTTTAATTTCCTCTGCTGTGTGCTCCAGACATATAGGACAGCAACATGGAAGATAACTTAGATCTTCTATATGATAAGTCCCGGAAGTAGTGATGTACCTACCATCTTTGGCATAAAGTGCATAGGCAGCTGAATCAAAAAGATCGCAACCTAGTGCAACAGCTAATGCAAACATCATCGGATGTCCGGCTCCAAATAGATGCACTGGTGCTACTGGAGAAAGGCCTTTTTTAGATGCTACTATTACATCAACAAGATCGGCATACCTGTAGTTTTCCATCAACGGAACAACTGCGCCTATAGGATAAACATCGAAATTATGAGGTGTGAGTTCTTCAGCACTGTATTGCCTGAGATCAGAATATGTGGATCCCTGTATCGGACCTGCAAGAAGCATACCTTCCTTAACCATTGAACGAGCTTCTTTAAGTCTTTCAAGTGTTGTTTCAAGTTCACTCTCTGCCTGATCCCTAGTGACATCAGGTGCTGTAGGAATATCAAGAGGAACTCCAATGTCAGTTCCTATTTTTTGCTGGAACTCAATTATCTGTTCATTATTAACTTCTACATCGCCATATACAGATAACTGGAATGAACCGGAATCAGTCATAATAGGACCATCAAACCCAATAAGAGAGTGAAGACCTTGGGATAGAGCAACTTCCTTTAGTTCATCTTTGCGATAAATGATATAGGAATTTGTAATGAGAATTTGTGCGCCAAAACTGCGCATTTCTGATGCAGGAACCGTCTGTATGTTTGGATTTATCACAGGCATTACTGTTGGTGTTTCAACTACACCGTGAGGAGTAGTTAGTTTTCCAATACGTCCTGCAGCATCCTTATGGAGAATCTCAAACACAGTTGACATGATGGCACTAGATGAGGATGATAGTATATATTTGTATTTGCACATCAGTGATAGATACCGAAAACGTTTGAGGAAAGTTAAAAATGGAATGAAACTTAATTGATAAACAAAGGAATCCGGAGAATCAAAATGGAAATCCCACAGCCTCTTGAGTGTACAATTAAAAGTGAAGAAGACGTCAGGGAGCTGGCAGATAAACTACCTAATGAAGAATATATGCAAAAACAAAGCCGTGTACATCATGCCCTTTCCTCGCCATTAAGGATCAAGATACTACATCTCTTAGCACTGAATCCCCTTTGCGTTTGCCTAATTAAGGAAATTGTTGATGTTCCTGACTCCAAGCTTTCATACCACTTATCGATTCTTAGCGATGGTGGACTTATTGAAGGTAAAAGAGAGGGTAATTGGATAATTTACTATCCAACAGAAATTGGCAGGATTATTATTGAAAAGACTGAATGAATTATCATTTTTTGCTAAAACTACTCTAGTAGTTTTTACTTTTAGATTCTACATCGTTTTTCAATAGTAGTTCTACCAAGCCTCCGGCTCTCCGTAAAAAAGTTAATCCTATGTAAAATTGAGAT
>CAZHNA010000073.1:0-8789 GCA_964532775.1 uncultured Methanosarcinales archaeon | reverse complement strand
CAACAGCATCCTTGTCCCACTCAGCCCTGAGGACAGTGTCAGTATTGATCGTATCAATTATCTGCTCATGCACCCTGCGGACATTCTCGATGTACTCATTAAGATCTCCTGTAAAAGTCGATCTGGCAGCATCAATAAGCTCTTGCTGAGCCTGCTTCTGTGCCATCGGTTCAGCCATCTCCGGTTGCTGCTGTATTATGTCGGCAGCTCTGACATCAATTATATCGGGATTATAGGCACTAAACAAGTCTCTAATAGCCACATTCATTTCCTTTCCGCCGGCCTTCTCGGCAAAAGTGGTTCTCTCTTCATCGGAAATCTGCTTGTTTAATCGTGCCAGCCTGCCGGCCAGTGAAATATAGAGGTCTTCGTCCTGTGCGCCAAAAGTAACCGCTTCAAGCAGCGCTTTCAGGGATTCGCCCTTCTTACGTTCCAGTGGTCTGCTATCAGTCTTCATGGACTTGGTAACACCCACAGCATCCACTACTACGAAATGTGTCTTGGCAGAAGCAGCCGAAGGTGTAACTTTCTTCAGGTCATCATGACCCATAGTACGAGTTCCCCTGCCCTTCATCTGCTCGAAATAATTCCTGCTTTTAACATCCCTCATGAACAGCAGGCATTCCAGCGGCTTAACATCCGTGCCGGTAGCGATCATATCCACCGTCACAGCAATTCTGGGATTGTAATCATTACGGAATTGTGAAAGTACCGATTTCGGATCTTCCTCAACCTTGTAAGTCACTTTCTTACAGAAGGCATTACCTTCCCCGAACTCTTCCCTCACCGTCTGGATAATATCATCTGCATGGCTGTCGGTCTTGGCAAATATCAATGTCTTGGGGACCTCAGTCCTTCCCGGGAATATCTCCGGCAACTTATCCCTAAAAGTACGAATTACATTGCGTATCTGGCTTGGGTTCACAACATCCCTGTCAAGCTTCTTGCTGTTGTACGAATAATCCTCGTCCAGTTGCTCCCAGCGCCTTCTTCGGGTAAGCTTCTCCCGCCGATCCACGAACTCGTTCGCCTTAATCTGGGCTCCATTCTTCGTGATCTCGGTCTCAATCGTGTAAACTTCCTGACAAACATTCACCCCATCAGCCACAGCTTCCTCGTGGCAGTACTCACTCACCACATTCTCATTGAAAAAGCCGAAAGTCCGCTTATCAGGAGTTGCAGTCAGACCTATAAGGAACGCATCAAAATAATCGATGACCTGCTGCCACACGTTGTAGATCGAACGGTGGCATTCATCAATGACCACAAAATCAAACTCTTCTATAGGTATGCTCGCATTATAGACAACTGGAAGTGGCTCTTTTTTCTGCCATTCTTTCTCAGCAGGATTGGTAGCCTCTGTGTCCTCATCCAATTCCTCATCCTTAAGGATCGAATACAGGCGTTGGATAGTAGAAATGCACACCTGACTATCAGAGGCAATATAATTGGAATGCAACCGTTGGACATTGTATAGTTCCGTAAATTTCCGGTTGTCATCATTTGGCATATACGCCATGAATTCCTGCTCTGCCTGCTCACCCAAATTTCGCGTGTCAACAAGGAACAGTACCCTTTTAGCATCCGCATATTTCAGCAGGCGATAAATAAAAGTAATTGCAGTATAGGTCTTCCCTGAACCAGTCGCCATCTGAACAAGAGCTCTTGGCCGATTATCCTTAAAAGAATTTTCAAGATTGTTAATTGCCATTATCTGGCAGCCTCTCAACCCATCAACCTTCAATTCTGGTATTGAAAGCAGTCTTTCCCTCAAAGGTTCTTCTGTTTTGAGATACTCCCTGAAGGTTTCAGGTCGGTGAAAAGAAAAAACAGATCTTGATCTTGGCTTCGGATCACGATAATCAGTGAACCTCGTCACCTTCCCGGTACTCTCATAAACAAAAGGCACTGGATCATTATCAAGATACTTCAATTTGCTAGTAGCATATTCCGACGACTGTTCTTCAACAACCGTCAAATGATGGCATTCTTCCTCTCTCTTAGCCTCAATAATCCCAACTGGCCTTCTATCAATAAAAAGAACATAATCAGCTGGCCCCACATCAGTCAGGTACTCTTTTACAGCAATACCATCCGAAACATTCCAGTCAATCTTTGTTTTATCCTGCACAACCCAACCAGAATCATTCAGTTTCCGATCGATATTGTCTCTGGCTTCCTGCTCAGGATTCTGATTATGACTCATTTGCTAGTACCTATTGAAATATGGTATTCTTTGTATGAACCTTATGTAGAAATCCAGTGGACGGAATTAACTATTTGAAAGAAGTTTACACCCATATTTAATATAAATATTTTTAACGTTATCTTTTTTCAGATGGGTTGCTGGCTGAACCAAAACAGAAAAAAGGGTTTCACTTAATCCCATAAAATCCCGCTTGCATATGTGAATACCACAATAAGCCGGCCACACTAAAACCGGAAGATTGCAATAGTTCCAAATGCTCCTCCACAGAAATCGGGAAAACGGCAATATCAATCCGGCCCAGATGCTCATCAACTGTTTGCTCATCCCTACCCTGTGAGAGCTGGTAATTTTCCCAGCGTTTCAGGGAAAGTTCAGTTGCTACTTTAGAGGACGGGCGAGTGTGTTCGAATGTGATGTACAAGCCACCCGGCGACAGGAGATCAAAACATCGTTTTGTAGCTTTTTGCCTTTCCTCAAGACTCAGGTAATGATGAGACAGAACTGCTGTTATGACATTAGGCTTTCCGGAAAAATCAGAAGGAAGATTTTGCGTGGAAACCGGATCAAGGAAATGCAATTTATCTTCTGGCAGATCTTTTAAGTTAAGTCGGGCCTGCTCCAGCATCGATTCTGAAGGGTCAGCCAGGACAAAAAGAGTTTCAGGAAATTCAGGATAGGCACTCCTGACAAGTGAACCACTTCCGCAGCCGGAGTCCAGCCAGACCTTAACATCCGGGTTCACATTTTTGACAAAATCAATTACTTCCGAATGGAATATCTCGTAAAACGGGAGAGTCTTGCGGACATTCGTATCGTATTCTGCCGCATTGTATGAAGTGGGATTGGTATTGCGTTCCATGCTTTAATTTCCGACATCAGCATTTGTTAATACTAAAATTGAACCGGAAATAATACTTAAAGTCTACTGTAAAAACAATTCGAAAACAGAGAAAAGAAGAATAGCGGGGGATGGATTCGAACCATCGGTCTACGGGTTATGAGCCCGTCGGGATCTCCTGGCTACCCCACCCCGCTAGGGTGGTAATGTGTCGGGACCCTCAATAACATAGTCATTATAGATAAAGCTTACGTATGGTTTAGTATGCCGTATGCGAAATAATATAAACATCTGAATACTAATTTATTCTAAATCGGAGGGTGAAAGTATGGCATTGCCAGACAATTTCAAATGTGTTGTAACTAATTGGGAATATATCTACAACCTGTGTAGAAACGTTTCAGAAGAAGTAAAAGATGACGGATACGAACCCGACATTATAATTGCCCTTGCTAGAGGCGGATGGTTTGCCGGCAGGGTTTTGTGCGATTTCCTGAATCTTGATGACCTTTCAAGTCTCAAAATTGAGCACTACATCGGTGCTGCTGAGCATGGCGAAGAGCCACACATCAAGTATCCACTTGCTGACAAAGTTGCAGCAGGGAAGAAGGTCTTGCTTGTTGACGATATTACTGACACCGGTCTGAGCATGAAACACGCAAAAGAATATGTCATGCAGCAGGAACCAAAAGAAGTTCGTACGGCAACACTCCAATACCTTTACAATTCCGTATTTGAACCCGATTATTGCGGAGAAAAAGTTGATGAATGGGCATGGATTGTATATCCCTGGAATTTCATCGAGGACATGACAGACATCATAAGTGGAATCATGCAAAAGGACACTGAACACAATGTCTGGGACCTTGCGACCATAAAACACATCCTTTACAAAAGCCATTCAATTGAACCAATGTACTTCGAGATGATCCAACCCGGAAGGATGGAAGAAATCCTTACGGAAATGGAAAGAAGGGGCATTGTTGAAAAAGTAGAGAAAGGCGAAGGATTCTGGAAAAAACTCTGAGGGGAAATAATGGAAAATGCGGATATTGCCATAATTGGCGGCAGTGGAGTATATGATGTCAGTTTGTTTGATAACGTGAAACAAGTGGATATCGATACACCTTTTGGAAGACCATCCGATCTAATCACAGTTGGCGATTTTGGTGACAGGAAAGTATGCTTCCTACCAAGACATGGAAGCGGTCACAGGATATCCCCCTCAAATCTCAACTCCCAGGCTAATATCTTCGCACTTAAAAAATTGGGAGTAAAGCAGATTATTGCAGCTTCAGCGGTTGGAAGCCTTAAACCGGAGCTTAAACCTCTGGATATTGTGATTCCTGACCAGATATACGATCGAACCAAACTCCGACCCACAACATTTTTCGATGATTTTGTTGTCCATACGGGTTTTGCAGATCCATTCTGTCCAAGTATGTCCAGAATGCTCTACGACATCTCTTCATCTGAAGAACACAACACACACAATGGCGGTACCTATGTCTGCATTGAAGGGCCCCAATTTTCCACAAGAGCAGAATCAAAAGTCTATCAAAATCTTGGATTTGACATTATTGGAATGACTGCCATCCCGGAAGCAAAACTTGCAAGAGAAGCTGAAATTTGTTATGCCACCATTGCTACAGTAACTGATTATGACGTCTGGCATGAAGAAGATGTAACAATTGAAGCCATTATCGAAAATGTGATGAAAAACGAAAAGGCTGTTCGTGGAATCATTGCAAAAGCACTGGAGAACTTAATCCCAGAAGATGATTGCACATGCAGGAGCGCCCTCTCCGGGGCAATTGCCACAGCAGAAGATTTTATCCCGGATGATGCAAAACGAGAGTTAAAGCCACTTATCGGAAAGTATCTTAAAGGGTGAAAGCTACCTGAGATATAGAAAAAAATCCTTATTTCATTTTGAAACGGTGAACAGATGCCACATAAATGTACCCGGTGTGAATCAATCTTTGAAGACGGTGCCTCAGTAATCCTCAACGGATGCCCTAATTGCGGCTGGAATAAATTCTTCTATGTAATGCCTGAGAAAGAGGAAAGTGAAAAAATCGCTGAAGAGCACGTAAAGGCAGAAACTTCTGAAGAGAAAGAAAATACTGCCCCTTCGGAAGATTTTATTCAGGAAATTGACGATTTAATAGGCATAGAGCATCAGGAAAGAAGTGTCACCGAGGAAAACGGGGAGAAAGTGGAATCCGTCCGTATCCTTGGCCCGGGATCTTATGAGCTTAACCTTGATTCCCTCCTAAACCGCAAGGAAATTGTGATGGCAATCAAGGAAGACGGCACGTATGCAGTGGATCTTTCATCCGTCTTCAAGGGCCAAAAACAGAAGAAATAACAATCATCTTTCTTTGTTTCCGGGAGAAAGTATGCACAAGGATGAACACCGTTTCCCGGAAATCGATATTTTACGTGGGTTTGCCATTATTCTAATGGTTGTCTACCATCTTTTTTTTGATCTTGACTATCTGGGTACTTTTGATTTTTCACTTAATTCAGGAATTCTATGGATTATAGGAAGAGCCGCAGCAATTCTGTTCATATTTACAGCAGGTGTATCCCTTTCACTTAGCTATTCAAAACACATAATCAAAACCGGAGAAAAGAAAGCATTCAGGAAATTCTTCAAAAGAGGATGGCGGATCTTCAATTTGGGGATACTCATAACATTTGCAACATGGATAATTGTACCAGAGGCAACTATTGTTTTTGGAATACTTCATTTCCTTGGTGTAGCAATAATAATTGGTTACTTCTTCCTTAATTCCAAAAAACGTAGCGTGCCCATTGCGTTACTGGTCATTGCAATTGGATTTCTATTTAGGGAAGTGAATACTTCAACGAATTGGTTCCTATGGTTAGGTTTGCATTCATCCAATTTCACAACGCTGGATTATTTCCCAATATTTCCATGGTTTGCCGTATTCTTAATCGGCATTATAGCAGGCAATCGATTTTATCCCGAACACAGGAGAAGTTTTTCCATACCATACAAAACGAATGAACTACTACCAAAATTCATTGGATGGATGGGGGAAAAATCACTTGTGATTTATCTTGTGCATCAACCGATTATAATTTCTGCCCTTTACATTCTGGGACTAATTGAATTGCCATTCCTCTAATTTACGCAACATCAAAAAAAGTCGTCAAGGCGCTTCTGCCGCTCATCCATTTTTACAAGTTTTGAAACCCCGACACCTACAAGCCTGAAGCTACCTGTCCCTTCAAATTCAGAAAGCATTTTTAGTGCATTCCTGTATATGGACATTTTATCATTGCTGTATGCACTGAGAGTGATGGATCTAGTATAGGTAGAAAAATCGGAAAACCGGACTTTCAGGTTTACAGTCCTGAAAACAAAGCCTTTGCGAAGTAGGCGTTCATGAACCTGTCCGGAAGCAGGGAAAGTGTTTCTTTCACAAAACCCATGTCACTCACATCCTCTTCAAATGTATCTTCCTTGCTTATGGATTTGACTAATCTGAATTCTACCATTTCTGAGAAATAAGTGCCGTTTGCAATTTGTTTGAGTCGAATACCCCTTTTCCCGAATTTGGCTACTAAAAGCTGGACATCGCATCTGCCAATATCACCAATCGTCCTTATTCCCATTTTTTCAAGGGTAACCTGTGATTTTGTACCTACACCCGGAATCTTTGATACATTCAGAAGATAAAGGAATTCACGGACTGCATCAGGAGTTACTACTGTCAATCCATCTGGTTTCTCATAATCCGAAGCTATTTTTGCAACTGTTTTGTTAGATGCAATCCCTATTGAGCAGGTAATTCCTTCTGAAACCCTGACGTGATCCTTAATCTTCATTGCAAGTTTTTCAGCTTCTTTGTAATCGGATACCAAGCCAGTGACATCCAAATACGCTTCATCCACACTAACTTGCTGGAATCCCGAAGCATAACTTCTCAGGATTTCCATAATACTTTCTGAAACCTGATGGTAAAGACGCATGTTAACAGGCAGGAAAACTGCGTCCGGGCATAACCTATATGCTTTTGATATTGGCATTGCTGAATGAATACCATATTCCCGTGCTTCATAAGAACAAGTGCTAACCACACCCCTGCCTTCACCGCCTTTTGGATCTGAACCCACAACTACCGGCAGCCCTCTCAAGGAGCTGTCTTTGCGGACTTCCACGGATGAAAAAAAACCATCCATGTCAATATGAAAGATTATAGAAGCAGAGTCCATTGGCTAACTGTTTGCTATTATCCAATAAAACAATTTCATTAACGAGGTGAAAGTGAATGACAAAGATAGTTTGACAAAAAGATTCACAAAAGCCATTTTACCGAAAAGTTTGCAGAACTTTTCTAACAAAAGCCTCACAAAGACTTTTTAACAAAAACACCCTTTTTAGCCCTGTGTATATCTACATTGCAGCAGCCGCTTATTTTGTAACAATCTTCCTTACGGTTAGGGATATAAGGATTTACAGGCGCACAGCTTTTCCTTCCTATCGTAAAGGTGCAACAAGAGGAATCGTGGCATCAACTGTTATTTTAATCGGGGTTTTATTTGTTTCAGCATCCCCTAACGTGGGATTATTGTTTGTACTGATAGGTCTTTTTGTGAACAAGAAAGGAACGCGGGAAAAGATCTTTACTGAAGCTACTGCCGTTGAGAGGCTCTTTGGTAAAACAGACATCATGAAAGAAGATGTAACTCCCGAATAATCCAAAAGCTATAAATACATAAAACCGGTTCAAATAACGCAGATTAGAGTAATTTTACACTAATATTAATTGGAGCAATAACATGGGAAATATTAGACCAACAAGTATCAAAAGACTTACATTCAAGCTGATCAACGAATATGAAGATGTATTTACAGGCGATTTTGACGAAAACAAAAAGCTTGTCGAGAAATACACATCCATTGAAAGTAAAGTGATCAGAAACCGTGTCGCTGGTTACGTTACCAGAAAAATGAACCGCATGCCATTAAATTAATTGTGTGTGATTACATGTTCCAGGGCGTCCTACCTGCTCTAACAACTCCTTTTACTGATGATGGCAAAATTGACAGGGAAGGTCTCAAACGGAACATCAAATTCGTTGAAAATGGAGGCGTTTCCGGAGTAGTAACATGTGGTACTACCGGTGAATCCGCAACCCTTTCTACTGAAGAACACAAAGAACTAATTGACGCTACTATTGAGTATGCAAGTGTACCGGTAATTGCAGGAACCGGTTCAAATAACACCGCAGAGGCAATTGAGCTTACAAAGTTTGCCGCTGGTGCAGGCGTTGATGCTGTTCTTATTATTTCTCCTTATTATAACAAACCCAATCAGGAAGGACTTTTAAGGCACTTTAAAGCAATTGCCGAATCTGCAGACGTACCAATAATTCTCTACAACGTACCTTCTCGGACAGCTCAGGACATGCCTCTTGAAGTTATAACTGAGCTAGCTAAAGTTAGTAATATTGTTGGAATCAAGGAAGCCAGTGGTAGTATCTCTAAAATCACAAGGATTCTTGAAGAGACAATTAATGAAGACTTTGTTGTTTTTTCCGGAGAAGATGATCTTATTTTCCCAATTGTGGCTATAGGCGGCGTGGGAGTTATTTCCGTCGTTGCAAATGTCGCACCTGCAAAAACAGTGGAACTTGTAAAAGCCGCTGCAAGTGGAGATTTTGCTACTGCAAAACAAAGACATTTCGAACTTGCACCCCTGATAA
>CAZHNA010000072.1:0-8950 GCA_964532775.1 uncultured Methanosarcinales archaeon | reverse complement strand
TCAATTTTGCTGTCAGTTACTTTCAGCCTGTCAACAAGTGCTTGTGAAAGTTTATTATCCTGAAGCATCTTTTCAGCCAATTCTAAATCCTTCTTATTTGCTTCAAGTATTGCTTCCCTGTTTTTGCCAAGTGCATCCGCCATGTTTTCAAGAGCTTCGTTCTTGTTAGCGGTTTTGATGCTGGAAAGCCGAATGGATGCTTTTTTTGCTTCAATGACTTTACTTTCAATATCAATTGTCATGATGATCGCCTGATTATAGAGATTATAAATAAAACTGCCATAAACAGATAAAACTATCGGGTTAAAACAGGTAGCCCTATAGGAATTATGAATAAAAAAAAAGATGTGCAGACGCAAAAGCGCCTGCAATTGTATATTTTAGGTTTACTTTGCTGGAATGATGAGTGATCTTTCTCCAGCAGGCTCGAACTCACGAAGAGCTCCTCTTCCGAACTCCTTCCTTGGAGCGGTGAAGTCGAAAGGCAGCATATCGTCTGCGAAACAGACCTTGATAAGTGGGTTGAGCGTAAATGCGTCCCCACGGCCTGCGTGTGCAGCGGATGCAATTGCGGCGTAACCACCCTGATGGCCTACGTTCATGGCGTAGTTAGGGTAGTTTGGACCACGGAGTTCATGAGGCAGACCTTCGTCTCCCTGATAGGAGAGAGTGTTGGTTGCACCACACTGGTCCTGCAGGTCGAATCCGAAGAAACCAAGACGGCCAAGGCCTTCCTTGTGCAGGTACATACAGAGGTACCATGCGGAAAGTCCGGCGTTTGCGTTTCCGGTTGCAAGGGATCCTGCACTGCCTGCTGCTGCGGACAATACTGTTGCCCTCTGGGAACCACCGAAGTGGTCTTCGAGTGCAGTTGGGTATTTCTCGTAGTTCTCAAGACCGTAGAGTGTGGATTCTGTTGCAATGTCCTTGACAACTTCAAGGGTTGCTTTGACTTTGTTGTCAGTGCCCTTGTTTGCTGCACCATCGTACTTGTCGTTGATGTAGTCAACGTTGTAGTACAGGTTATCGTCAAGAATATTGTTGGTGTATGCAGCGGTTGCATACTGTGTGAAACCAACACCACCAGACATGTAAGAACCTAACCAGATCTGATCGTAGAGCATACAACCTGCACCGACTGCCTCAAGGGTTACGTGTGCTGGGTCTTCTGGGTCTACACGGCTGGTTTGTACGATATCAGCCAAATTACCGAAGGTAATTCCACCGGGCTCGTTTGGTGCACGTGCACGCCTTGCCGGGAGCATGTCCCCCATGTTGACAACACCAGCGTGTTTTGCAGCATAGGAAAGATCTGCTACAGCTGCTTCGCCGGCACACATTCCATATGCTGAAATATAGGACATACCGACCTGCATTGCAACCCACCTGCTGGTTGTGCCACCGTCTGTAGTTCTGGTTACGATGGTTGGGATGTGTGCTGCCTGCCAGGTTGTTTTGCCTATTGCAGCTTTGAGCTGTTCTGCCTGTTCTGCAGGGAACATCTTGTTGATGTTAATGAGGAACTGGTCATCAATTTCATCTGCGAGTTCATCGTCGCCTGTAAAGATCTTTACATAGCAATCATCCACGAGTCCAGGATGAGTTTCTACCATGTGCTCCTGAACAACTGCTCCACCAGGGAGTGCGTGGTTGAGGGTCTCAAGGTAGTGGTTGATGGTCTCTGGGGTAACTTCGAGTCCGAGACGTTTCTCGAGGGTCTCGTGAGCCATGTCCATACCGACAATACAGGTTCTGCGAATGTCATCCCACATCTGCTGCATTGCAGCATTGTTGACGTAGTGAAGATCATCTGTTTCTACCATCATGTCAGTACCGGAGATGAATGAAGGTGTGAGTGCTCTCTGGCCGAGTGGAATACCGCCACAGTGCATCATTGGGTTATATCCGACAAGACCTCTCTTCTCAGCGAGTTCCTTACCGGCTTTCTTCATCTCTACTTTTCTTGGGTTTTGGTCAACACCAAGACGGTGGTACTGGATTCGCATATCAGTGATATCGCCGCCTTCCATCTTGTTGCTACCGTGTTCCTTTGTAAACTTAATTTCTAAATCTTTCTGGAACATTCTCTTTCTATCATCTGCCATTTATATCACCTCAGAGGGGCTGGAACCCATATTTGGTTCTCTGATCAAATACCCTGTGAACCCATTCGATGACTTCTTTGTCATCCCTGTAGGCTACATTGTCCACACGGTAGATGGTAGTCCTCTTTGCAGCTTCTTCTTCGGACATTGGTTTGCCCATGTTGACCTTTTTGTCAATTGGCCTTCCGACCTGATCTTTCACAGCAACAATGCTTCCGTTTTCGAGAACTGTCCTTTCAAGCATGTCAAACATAACACCATCTTCCTGAAGACGGAGTGAGTGACCGTGCACAGTAGCGCCACGGAGGCTTGCAAGTGCAGGACAGGTCATTTCGGTCTCGAGCTGGAATTTTGCAAGTTCTTCCATGTCCCTTTCACGGGCTTCAACGACCTGACGGCCGGAGAGAGTACCTGGGTCTACAGCTCTGAAGTTGATTGCAGCGTTGTATGACCTGAAGTATGGGGTGGAAGGTGCATTGTACATTGAGTCGACGAATTGCACGTATCGTATCCTGTCACCGGCTTTTGCGCCTGGTGTAGGTTCGACAATTTCACGGATTGAGCACTCTGGTTCGCCCATTTCTGCAAGTGGTGGGTGGGTGCTTGGGTAGTCAGTACCTGGTGCACGATGTCCAAGAACGGTTGTTAAGTCGTCGTCAGAGATTTCCCTGAGCTTCTCAACATTACCGGACATGTGCTTCCTTCTATTTTCTGCAACAGATGTTGCACCTGGGTAGAATTGTGGTTCATATGCCATAATGATTACACTCCTCTATGATTGATTGATTTCATGGTGGAATTCACTGCTTTGACAAGTTCGTTTAATTTGTCCCGAGGACAAGTTTCACCTCTCGTCACGCCAGTTACAATTTCCATCACTTTTCCCTTTGTCTGGATGTTATTTTCCTGTGGTTTCACCAGTCTAGTTTTAGTACCGATTTTTGCAAAATCCTCAAAATCGACCATAGTCTGAGTGACGACTACAGCGGGGACTTCTGCATATTTCAGTATTTCTCTTACCTTCTTCACAACATGATCCCGAATATTCCCGGTGTGGATAACAGCCATTTTATGCCTGTTGATCTGCTCTACTTCATCCGGGCTGATTCCGAAAGAACCTGATTTCATTTCTGCATTAGGTTCACCGGAGCCAGTGTTGAGGACAAGTACACTCACCTGAATACCTTCTTTGCGCATTCCATAGGTGAGTTCACATACCGGTTTGGTAATGTGCCTTCTACCGGGACTCATGGCGACTGCAATAACATCGGTGTGTCCGGCTTCGGAAAGAGTGCCGCGCTGTGCAAGCCCTCCTCCACGGCCAAGACCCATGCCGTGTCGGCAATCAACTACCTGAGTTTCCCGGTCAAAAGTTACCATTAATTATTCCTCGCTTTCTTCGGATTTCAGTACAGTGATCTGGTTATCCACTTTGCTATTTGGATCATAAAGGCCCAATAACTTTGGATCAGCTCCAGAACCCCTTTCAGCATAGTCTGAAACGGTTTGTTTCTTCTGGATGAAAAGCCCCTCTCGGAATTCAAAACCGAATGGAAGTACTCGCTCACACACTTCCCGGACTTTTGATTTTGCATTTTCATCTTCCACTTCCAGACGTAGCCTTCCAACCATTACTGATAACTCAATATCTACATCCCCTATCTGAACGTGCTCTCTGGCTGTGTGGTTTACCGCACTTCCTTTAGCAGGCCCATAGGGGACTTTGGTTGGCAATCGGGGTCCCTGGATAAATGCCCTTATGATCCCATCGAGATTGCTGATTTCATTCAGCAATTCTTTAGCAGTATCAGGTCTAACTAACCTGCTTGGGAATATTTCAATTTGAATGGGATTTCCGTTATCTGAAGAAGTTTCTGTCATTGTGAAACCTTTAACATCCTGTGACAATCTTAGAGAGATTCTGCGATCGCGTCAATGGGCTCTCTGAACTCTTTGATGGATCCAAACACGTCACCAATGAGTCCTGATGTCTTTTCGATGGTAAACATCTGGGTACCTGCGTCAAGAGCAACTGCAGCGGATACACATGGAATTGCGAATCCTCTGGAGTGTCTGGTTACGATGTGGTTACCGTTGAAGACACCTGGTCCACCGCCACCATAGATTGAGTGGCTAAAGAAGGAGAAACCGACTGCTGTACCCTGGGCTCTTCCCATGTCACAGCCTGGTAAGCCTGTTTCCTTCTCAATGATATCGTTGAAGTACAGAATTGTAGATGAAACGTTCTGAGCTGCTCTGCCAGCACCACAGTTTACCATGGTTGCTGCGAGGAGACCAGCTGCTGCATATGCGTTCCATGCGGATACATCATTTGCTTTGTAGAACTTGTATCCGGAAGGTGCAGTTGCATCAACGCTGATTACACCATCTTCAATTGCCCTGCCAACGGTTGACTGAACCACAGTACCGATGGTACCGTTTTTGCCGTTATCTTTAACGATGTCGTATACGACATTGTTTGCGTTAAGACCCTGGCATGCAAATCCAAGAAGCTGGTGTCTCTCGAATGGACCTACTGCGTTGCCCATTTCGAACATTCCAGTCTGTTCATAGATTGAAGAAAGTGCTGCAGCGTTCATTGCTTTACGGTTGGTGATTGCTGCAATGTGGTTTGTCATAATGTTCCTCAAGGAGTATCCCAGACCTTCGTTGTTTTGTGGGATGTTGAGGATAGATGCGACATTACCGCCTTTCATGTCCATTGTCTGTGGGTAGTTACCCCAAACAGCACCTTTAACGATAGGTGCATCGAACATGTCGACATTGTACATGTCAACAATGGTTTGAACGACCGCAGCTGCACTAACTGTAAGGGATGCAGTGTAGTCTGCACCTGCATTGAGCCTTGAGGTTGGAAGCTGCACAAGCAACTGTTTTCCGCCACTAAGAATCTTAATGCTGGCGTCATCACCATCTTCGACCATAACGAATTCGTTTACTTTGTCGGCGATTGCTCCTGCATCATCGACAATGTTTAAGTTCATTCCACGGCCGCGAATCTGAGCGCCTTTGCTACCCATTTTACCGGTTGCAAGTGCTTTTTCGATTCCAGCAAGGTTGACAGCCACGGTTCTCTTGGTGTCAGTAATGATACGCTGGATGGCAGCATTCTTTGTAGGCGCAAGGTCTGTAATATCAACGCCGCTTTCTAACAGTTTTCCTTTGTCACTGTAGATGTCTACTTTATCAGACACGTATTTTCCTCCTTTAGTTGTTGGTAAGAAATTCCCCATATAGAAATCAACTACACTTGAGCGAGGACGATCTGGCGACACTATCCAATGGTAGTTAGAATTCCCGTCGGTTTTTCTTGAACGTAATTCATTTCAGCAATGGCACCTTTTAGGTTTAAAGCTTTTGGATTAGGTACGAAGGTGGAAGTTAAATTTCCAGATCATTCGTTATGTTTTCTTGCATTTAGTATCATATCAAGACAACTTGACCACAACAGTTTAGTAATAGCTTTTTCTACCTTCCCACATTATGGAGATTGTCGCAGATATCGGAGGCAGCCCGGGAGTAGATTGCAATGGTTTTTGTTCATATTGCTACTTCCGTAAAGTGAGAGACGTGCCGCCCTTTGGATGTAAAAACTGTTTTCCGTTTTCAAAAGGTTGCGATTACTGCACAAGAAGTATTAAGGAATCATATCCCGGCTTTAAACCCGCACAGGTTGTTATGAGGGAAGTATCCCAATCAATCCATTTCTCCAAAGGTAATGTGGAAAAACTCACAGTTAGCGGTGGCGGGGATATAAGTTGCTACGAAGAACTACCGGATCTCGTATATTTTCTGTCACAGTTCGAGTGCCCCATACACCTTGGATATACCAGTGGAAAGGGTTTTAATTCCGTTGAAGAAGCTGACCTTTACATTCAGGCAGGTGTCACGGAAGTTTCCTTTACTGTTTTTGCCACTGATCCTGAGCTCCGGCGCAAATACATGAATGACCCTGAGCCACAAGCGTCCCTTGATGTTTTGCAGCGATTCTGTGAATCATGTGAAGTATATGCTGCAATTGTGGTAATTCCCGGAGTAAACGACGGGGTTATACTTGACAAGACTTTGCAAGACCTTGAAGGCATGGGTGCAAAAGGAGTTATTCTTATGCGATTTGCAAATTCTTTCAAGGAAGGTCTAATACTTGATAATGCACCTGTTCTTGATGACATAATTACACATAGCATTGAGGAATTTACTTCAATTGTCCGGAATGCAGCAGCGAAATATAATATAAGGATAACAGGAACTCCGCTTGAAGATCCTCTCATAGGCTGTCCATTTGCTATCAGGAATGAACCCGACTACCTTGCAAAACTTCCGGAAATCACGAAAAAAGCTACGGTAATTACCAGTATGGCAGCACACTCCCGTTTACAGAAAATATTTGCTGCTCTTGGCGGCTATGTGAGTGTTGTGCCTGTTGAGAAGGATATAGGCTGCTTAATTACAATTGAAGATTTCAGGAATCTAGACCTTTCCAATTTAGAAGAGACTATAATAATACCGGGTCGTTCTCTTGCTCACGAGACTGAAATCAAGGAAGCTCTATGCAGTGATGGAATTGATCGTCTAATTCGTCGTGGTCCTGATCAGCTCACCTATGACGGTGAAATGTCCATAGGAATTACAAAAGAAGAAGTCCTGGATTTTGAAGTTGAGCAATTCACCGAGCTAATCCAACAAATTAATGCTGTGGGAATGCCTTTCACATAAAGTCTGCAAGTCCCATCTGTTTTGATCGGTCATTACTAAACAGCGAATCAATATCCTTTCCCACAAGTTCGATTCTTTGTTTTGTGTAATCCGACACATTATATTTCTCAGCAACTCTTTTTGAAACTTCAAGGTACTTCCTGACTGCTCCCTCATGCACGGTTAATATTACTCTTCCACCGCAAAATGGACAGGTTCCTGTAAGGGGTGGTCTCCTGAATTTCCCGCCACATTTGACACAACGGGTTCCCTGTCGTGAAAATGCTCTTAAGTTTCCATACATATCAGGTAGGAAGTGGGATATGAGAACTCTTTCTGCCACATCTTCGACATCCACTGCGCGGATACGGCTTCCAATGGATAACTGTGCATCCATTTTCTCAACCATGCTACCCAGAGTTTTGTATGCACTTGTTTGTGGACCAGCAGCGATGTCAGTTGTATCGTGGGTAAACATGAAATTGTCATACTGGTCCGCAGTCCCCAAACGATTGCCAACAAGATCCATGATCTTTTCAAGTTCTTTCGGATTTGTGAATTCCTGTGTAGCTTCATAGAATTCAAGGGGATAAGATGCACAGACATCAATATTATGAGCTTCCTTGTCCACTTCTTTTGGATCTATCCTGCTAGTAAGAACAAGGGGTGCGTCCATTTGTCCCCCACGCTTGTTCGGCAGGAACTCTCGTGAAAAGTTAAGCAATCCGTCCATTAGTAGCATGACGCAATCTTCATCGCCGTCACAGTTACGCCTTTTTGCAGCATGGAAAAACGGATGTGCATATCCAACAGAAGCTTTTGTGAATCCGACAAGGCGGCCCAGAACGCCTGCGGAAGTATGGGGTGCGAGACCGATGAGTAAAACCCCTACAATGTCTTCCAGTGTTTTAGCGTTGTAGTAAGGTTCCTTATGATAATATTTAACCAGCAAATCGTCAATAAATTGTGTTGTTCTCAGGATATATTCACCACAGCCATACGAAACCACCAAGTCCTGAACTCTGAGACAAACGACCTGTTCATCCTTTTCAAGTGGTTTTCCATGAATATCTTCGGTATATCCCAGTTCTTGTAGCTTTTTCACAGGAATTCCCAACTCGGATGCCCGGATGTGTGTAAGGGGAATATCCGACATATCATACCGAACGGTTCCGTCCTTGAAAGTAAAAAGATCATGTTTGGCACGCAATATCCCTTTTTCAAGCGGTTCGGGACTCATGTGTTTTGACATCATTTTTTTGACGCCCTTAAAAACAACAAGATTGTCCCTTTCACCAAGTCTCTCAAATGCTCTCTGGTAGATCTGCTTAAAGTCAATATTTCGTTTTGTAGTGCAGGTAGTGGTAGCTCCACACTTTGGGCATATGTCCTTGTTTATCGAAAGTCCGCATCTGGGGCAGAATAGTTTTGGCAAAGTATGTGTTCCGCACTCGCACCTAAATTCATGTGTTTCCATTCCACATGATGGGCATATGCGGTTTCCAATTTCCACCTTTATGTTACCGGCTTTCCCGTTTGCAATTTCTTTGTAATCCACAGCATTTGATAATTTTCTTGTATTACCACCTGCTTCTCCAATTGGAAAGAGGACGTGTGGTGCAGGAGACATTTTCCGTCGGTTTGCTTTTTCCGGTCTTCCCATCCTTGCCCCGATTCGAATTGGAGCTTTGGCGCGAACTGTCCATCCGGATAATTTGTTAACAATATCAAGGACATCTTTTCCTTCAATATTGTCCCATTTTTTATTCAGGGTTTCTGTAAGTCCTAGACAGTGAATTAGTGGAAGGGGATCATTGATGCATATCATTTCATCTTCAATTGTATGCTGGACCAGCAGCTTTTCCAGTATGGTTTTTTCGACCCCGTTGCAACATTTTGTATATGGAATGTAAAGTGATTCCTTGTTATCACTTATTTCTGAATTATCAGCAATGTATGTTGCAAGTTGAATAAAATCTTCGATTTCAATATCATGCCATAGGTAGGTGAAAGATGGGTGAAGGGGAATGTCATGCTTCTGGCACAATTCAATAGCTTGCTTTTGAGAAATATCTGCAAGATCTTCTGGTAGCTGTTCACCTATGATCTTTTCATATTCCTGTGCCCAC
>CAZHNA010000071.1:0-8979 GCA_964532775.1 uncultured Methanosarcinales archaeon | reverse complement strand
ATCCGAACCAAGAGAAGCCAAGATCGGCCAGTTGCCAGTCATGATTAAATCCCAGATATGCAATATGATTGGCGTTACTGCTGGGGAAATGGTGGAGCATGGCGAAGATCCTCTCGATCCCGGGGGATATTTCATTGTAAACGGTACCGAAAGGGTTGTTATGACTCTTGAGGATCTGGCTCCTAACAAGATCCTTGCTGAACTTGGTGAGAGATATGGCGATCCTATTGAGGTTGCTAAAGTTTTCTCACAAAGGCGTGGATACCGAGCTCTTGTCGTAGTTGAAAGAGGCAGGAAGTCTATTCTGGAAGTTTCATTCCCTTCCATTTCTGGACGTATTAATTTTGTAACTCTTATGCGTTCATTGGGCATTGAAACTGATGAAGATGTTGTAAAAACAGTCTCAACAGATCACGAAATCATGAAATTCATGTTCGAGAATCTTGAGGAAACTGAAGTTGAGACAACAGCAGATGCAATTGAAAAGATCGGTGGAAGGGTGGCTGCAGGCCAAGCACGCGACTATCAAATCAAACGTGCAAATTATGTAATTGACCGTTATCTTTTACCACATTTGGGCAATGATCCTGAGGACAGGATTGCAAAAGCACACTTCCTTGGCAGGATGGCTGAATCCTGTTTTGAACTTGCTTTGGGTCGTCGTAATCCAAATGACAAAGATCATTACTCAAACAAGCGCCTCAAGCTTACGGGTGACTTGATGGAAGACCTTTTCAGGGTTGCCTTCAACCGCCTGGCTCGTGATATCAAGTACCAGTTAGAACGTGCAAATATGCGTAACAGGGATTTGAATGTCGCAACTTTGGTTAGGGCAGATGTACTAACCGATCGCCTTCAACACCCACTTGCAACCGGTAACTGGGTGGGTGGACGTAGTGGTGTATCTCAGCTTCTTGACAGAACTGATTATATCTCAACCCTTTCTCACCTAAGGAGAGTTATTTCTCCACTTTCCCGAGCACAGCCTCACTTCGAAGCACGTGATTTGCATCCTACTCAATGGGGCAGATTATGTCCTTCAGAAACTCCTGAAGGTCCGAATTGTGGTCTGGTGAAGAATTTTGCCCAGATGGTAGAATTGTCTACCGGGACTGATGAAAACGATCAAGTCCGTAACATAATTTATGGCCTTGGTGTTCAGCCAGCTGAACTTCATGTGCCACAGCCGATTCTTGAGATCGCTGAAGAAGCGACAACTGATGGAGAAGGTGCTGAAGTAGCCCCAGAGGAGGATCAAATTGTGACTTATAGCGATGTCTCAGATGGAAATATTGATTCAGACAAGGCAGTTGATCAAGAGGTGGTTTTAAATGACTGAAACCAAAATTTTCCTTAATGGCGAATTAATAGGTACTCATACTAATCCTGTTGAACTTGTTGCAGAAATCAGGCAAAACAGGCGGAACGGTGTAATTTCCTCCCAAGTGAATGTTGCTCTCTATGAGGACATTCACGAGGTAATTATCAGCACGGATATGGGTCGAGCAAGAAGGCCTTTGATTGTTGTTGAGGCTGGCAAACCCCTTGCAAATTCGGAACAAGTCGAACAACTCCGATCGGGAGAAATTGCATTTGACGATCTTGTGAAACAGGGATGTGTTGAATTCATTGACGCTGAAGAAGAGGAAAATGTATTCGTTGGTCTTTATGAAGAAGATCTCACTCCAAAACACACACACCTTGAAATTGATCCATCATTGATTCTTGGAATTTGCGCTGGAATGGTTCCATATCCAGAACATAATGCATCTCCGAGGATTACTATGGGTGCAGCTATGATTAAGCAGTGTATTGGTGTTTCGACATCAAACATCAAACTAAGGCCGGACACCCGTGCCCATGTTTTACACTACCCGCAGCGTGCACTTACAAGAACTAATACATGTGAATCTATTCATTTCGATGACAGGCCGGCAGGGCAGAATTTTGTCGTAGCTGTAATGTCATACGAAGGCTATAATATTGAAGATGCACTGGTTTTCAACAAGGGTTCAATTCAAAGAGGATTGGGAAGGAGCCATTTCCTCAGGACTTTTGAAGGTGAGGAAAGACGCTATCCTGGTGGACAGGAAGATAAATTTGAAATCCCTGACTCCGAATTCCGTGGTGCCAGAAGTTCTGAAGCTTATACAAACCTTGATATCGATGGTCTTGTTAATCCGGAAACCAAAGTTGGGCCAACCGATGTACTTATCGGAAAAACCAGTCCTCCACGTTTCCTTGAAGAACAAACTGATTTCGGTATTACTGTGGAACAAAGGCGTGAAAGCGCAATTACCATGCGTTCCAATGAAAAAGGTGTTGTTGATACTGTAATTCTTACTGAATCCATCAATGGTACACGTCTTGCTAAGGTAAAAGTGCGTGACCAGAGGATTCCTGAAATTGGTGACAAATTCGCTTCCAGACACGGTCAGAAAGGTGTTATCGGCTTGATTGTTCCTTTTGAGGACATGCCTTTTACCGAAGGTGGAATGGTCCCGGATCTTGTAATTAATCCTCATGCAATTCCTTCACGTATGACTGTAGCTCACGTGTTGGAAATGATTGGTGGAAAGGTCGGTTCTATTGAAGGTCGCCGTATTAGAGCAACTGCTTTCTCAGGTGAACCTGAAGATGATCTCCGTGCAGGTCTCACGAAACACGGTTTATCTCACACAGGAAAAGAAGTATTCTTTGATGGTGTTACAGGTAAAAAGATTCAGGCAGATGTTTTTGTCGGTGTTATCCTGTACCAGAAACTTCACCACATGGTTGCTTCCAAGATTCACGCTCGTTCAAGAGGTCCGGTGCAGGTTCTTACCCGTCAGCCAACTGAAGGTCGTGCCCGTGAAGGTGGTCTGCGTTTCGGTGAAATGGAACGTGATGTGCTGATTGGCCATGGGGCTGCCATGACTCTTAAGGAAAGGCTCCTCGATGAATCTGATAAAGTTGTGGAACTTGTTTGTTCCAATTGTGGAATGATTGCAACATTTGATCGGCGTAGGAACGTACGCTATTGCTCAAACTGTAGTGCGGAAACAGATATCCATCCTGTGGAAATGAGTTATGCGTTCAAATTGTTGCTTGATGAAATAAAATCGTTGGGAGTAGCTCCCAGACTCCAGCTGGAAGATGCGGTGTGAGGTGATTTCAATGGATAATTCAATACCTTCTATTCCGAAAAGAATTGGTTCTATTCAGTTTGGTCTTATTTCCCCACGGGAAATCCGTAAAATGAGTGTTACTTCAATCATTACTGCAGATACCTATGATGATGACGGATACCCTATTGACATGGGTTTAATGGATCTCCGTCTTGGTGTGATTGATCCTGGTCTGCGCTGCAAGACTTGTGGCGGAAGGGCTGGGGAATGTCCGGGTCACTTCGGGCATATTGAGCTTGTTGCTCCTGTAATTCATGTAGGCTTTAATAAGATGATCAGGAAAGCCCTACGTTCAGTTTGCAGAAACTGTAGCAGGCTTCTTCTTGAAGACAAAAAGAAACAGGCTTTTCTCAAACAGTTTGCCAAGCTTGAAGAAATGACCCATCTTCCTGATGCTGTCATCAGTGAAGTTTTCAAGGAAGCTCGCAAGAGCAAAACATGTCCTTATTGTGGTCATGAGCAATCTGAAATCAAGTTTGAAAAACCAAGTGATTATGTTGAAAACGGTCACAAATTGACTGCAACTGAAATACGAGATAGGTTTGAGCACATTCCTGATGAGGATATTAGGGTAATGGGAATGAATCCCGCAACCGCACGTCCTGAATGGATGATTCTTACCGTATTACCGGTTCCTCCGGTAACAGTGCGTCCTTCTATTACTCTTGAATCCGGGCAGCGCAGTGAAGATGACCTTACTCACAAGCTTGTAGATATTATCAGGATTAACCAGCGTTTCCAGGAAAACAGGGATGCAGGTGCTCCTCAGTTGATTATTGAGGACTTGTGGGAATTGCTTCAGTATCACGTTACCACATTCTTTGACAACGAGGTGTCAGGTGTTCCTCCTGCAAGGCACAGGTCCGGCAGGCCACTCAAAACACTTACTCAGCGTCTTAAAGGTAAAGAAGGTCGTTTCAGAGGCAGTCTTTCCGGTAAGCGTGTTAATTTCTCTGCACGTACTGTAGTTTCACCAGATCCAAATTTGAGTATCAATGAAGTCGGTGTTCCTTTTGCTATTGCAAAGCATATGACTATTCCTGTAAGAGTCATTTCCCGGAACCTTGAGCTTCTGAGAGCTTACGTACTAAGGGGTGCCGAACATCCCGGTGCAAATTACGTTATTCGTGAAGATGAACGGAAAATCAAGATTACCGAGCTCAATAAAGAAGAATTGGCCGAAAAACTTGAACCTGGATGGACTGTGGAACGTCAGATGCAGGATGGCGATATTGTACTGTTTAACAGGCAGCCTTCCCTTCACAAGATGAGTATCATGGCACACAGAGTCAAGGTACTTCCGGATAAAACTTTCAGGCTCAATCCGGCGGTATGTCCTCCGTACAATGCTGACTTTGACGGTGACGAGATGAACATGCACGTGCTGCAGACTGAAGAGTCAAGGGCGGAAGCAAGTATATTGATGCAGGTTCAAGAAAATATTCTCTCCCCACGTTTCGGCGGGCCAATTATTGGTGGAATTCACGATCACATTTCCGGTATGTTCCTTTTGACACGTAATGAAAATCACATTACCAAGAATGAAGCTCTTGAACTGTTGCGAAAGGCTGAAATTCACAATCTTCCAGAACCTACGGGTCACGATGAAGATGGTGAACCATTTTGGAACGGGAAACAGATTTTCAGTCAGATTTTGCCAGATGATCTTGATATGGAGTTCCGGGCTAATGTGTGCTACAACTGTGACACATGTAAAAAAATGGATTGTGAATATGATGCATATGTGGTAATCCGTAACGGGGAACTCATTAAGGGAACCATTGACGATAAAGGCATTGGTTCTTTCAAAGGTGCGATTATTGATAAAATCACCAAAGAATACGGTACAACTGCAGGTGCTAAATTCATAGATGATGTTACGAGGCTTGCAATTCGCGGTGTAATGAAAACAGGTTTGAGTTTCGGTATCAGTGACGAAGATATACCTCGCGCAGCTAAGATGAATATTGACGAAGAAATCGAGAAGGCAGAAAAGGATGTGGCTGAACTTATTCGCGCATATGAAAATAAGGAACTTGACTCACTTCCCGGTCGTACTCTCGATGAAACCATTGAATTGAGGATTATGCAGACTCTTGGTAAGGCCAGAGATCACACCGGTACAATTGCTGGAAACCATCTTGGTCTTGAAAATTCTGCGGTAATTATGGCAAAATCCGGTGCAAGGGGTTCAATGTTGAACCTTACTCAGATGGCTGCTTGTGTAGGGCAGCAGGCGGTGCGTGGTGAACGTATACGCAGAGGCTACGCCGGTCGTACCCTTCCTCACTTCGACAAAGGTGACTTGGGTGCAGATGCTCACGGCTTCGTTAAAGCCAGTTATAAGAGTGGGTTAAATCCTACTGAATACTTCTTCCACTCAATTGGTGGTAGGGAAGGTCTTGTGGATACTGCAGTTCGTACTTCCCAGTCAGGCTACCTGCAACGCAGACTTGTAAACGCTCTGCAGGATCTGGAAGTCCAGTATGACGGTTCTGTAAGGGAAACTCGTGGAGTCATTGTTCAATTCAAGTATGGTGAGGATGGTATTGATTCCACTAAGAGTGACTATAACAATCCGGAAACTATTCACAAAATTGTCAGCTCTGTTACAGGTAAGAAGGTGGAATAATGACCATAGGTGAAGCAACTATTGAAGGGATGATAAAGGATCTCCAGATTCCCAACAACCTGAAACAGATCCTTCTGGAAGATACCTTAAAAGTAGGTGTCACAAAGAAAGATATGGAAGAGATCATTGAGAAAGTAATGGATGGATATGAGATGTCCTGTGTGGAACCTTGCGAAGCTGTCGGTGTGGTTTCAGCCCAATCGATAGGCGAGCCGGGTACACAGATGACAATGCGTACTTTCCACTATGCTGGTGTCGCTGAAATTAACGTTACTCTCGGTCTTCCAAGGCTGATTGAAATTGTGGACGCAAGGAAGAATCCCAGTACTCCAATGATGACTGTTTATCTGGAAAATGATATTTCAGATGATAGGGACATGGCTACTAAGACAGGCTGGGAAATTGAAGCTACTCATATCGATCATTTGGCTGATGTAACTACAGATCTTGCGAACATGCAGCTTGTTCTTGATCTTAACGAAAGGTCAATGGGCAAACGCTCCATTGAGGAAGAGTCCTTTGTAGAAAAACTACAGGAAAAACTCAAAGTGAGTGTTGTATCTTCCAAAAAGGTTACAAATCAGATTATTGTCACACCTGAATCTCCTTCATACAGGGAATTACTTCAGCTTGCGAAGAAAATCAAGACAATCACCCTTAAAGGTATTGAAGGTATTAAGAGAGTTGTTATTCGTAAGAACGGCGATGAATATACTCTCTATACAGAAGGTTCAGAACTTAAGGAAGTTATGTTGATTGATGGTGTTGACAAGACACGTACCACTACCAACAACATTGGTGAGATTTACGAGGTTTTTGGTATTGAAGCTGCCCGAAATGCCATCATCAAAGAAGCTATGGATACGCTTCGAGAACAAGGTCTTTCCGTGGATGTCAGGCATATTATGCTTGTGGCAGATATCATGTCATGTGATGGTGAAGTTAAACAAATTGGTCGTCACGGTATTTCCGGTGAAAAGGCCAGTGTCTTCGCCCGTGCAGCATTTGAAGTGACTGTGAATCACTTGCTTGATGCAGGTCTTCGTGGAGAAGTGGATGCCTTAAACGGTGTAACAGAAAACATCATTGTAGGACAACCGATTAAATTGGGTACCGGTGACGTTCACCTGGTTGCTCGCAATCCACTTGGAAACTAATTCGACCAGAATCTAAATATAACGAATTGATTATTACAAGCTCTTAAAGATATACGAGTTGATGAAAGATGGATGTTAATGTTGATAAAGCGTTGTTGAAAGTCATAAGGACCGGCGATGTTAAGATCGGGGCCAACAGTACCATTGATGCAGTAGCAAAAGGTGAAGCAAAGATGGTGGTAGTTGCAGATAACTGCCCCGCAGAAGTGAAAGAGAAACTTGAAACTACAAACGTGCCTATATATGTTTATCCTGGAACCAGTGTGGATCTTGGAAGAACAGCATGTGGTAAACCATTTACCATTTCCGCACTTGCAGTTCTTGATGCAGGTGAATCGGATATACTGGCATTAATTTAAAATAGAGGGTGTTGTATTTTTGAGCGATATCAAGCTTTCAACGGAAGCTATAAGGTATATAGCTCTGTTTGAAAGTATGACCGGAGCTTCTATCATGGACTGCCTTGTTGATGGAGGTAGGCTTGTATATGTGGTCAAAAATGGTGACATGTGTGCTGCAATAGGCAGGCGCGGTGACCATATAAATCGCTTTAAGAAGGCGGTTGATAGGCACATTGACATGGTAGAATATTCCGAAGATCCTATGGCTTTTGTAAAAAATGCCTTTGGAACTATCTCTGTGAAGTCAGTAAATATTCGGTCTTCAAATGGAAATAAGACGGCTCTGGTCGAGGTTCCATCATCAGAGAAAAGTCTTGCTATCGGGAAAAACGGTCGAAATATTGATATGATAAAAAGGATTGTAAATCGACACCATAATATTGATGATGTGATATTACAGTGATAAATATAATCGAGTTCATCGTGATTCAGTTATTTGGAGGTTATTAAATGCCAAACGGGAAATATGCAGCTCACAGACTTAAATTTGTTCGCCAAAGTGCGAGATGGAAGGATACACGCTACAGCAGGCGTACCCTTGGATTGAATGAAAAATCAGATCCTCTCGGTGGTGCTCCTCAGGGACGTGCTATTGTTCTCGAGAAAGTGGGTATCGAGGCTAAACAGCCTAACTCAGCTATCAGGAAATGTGTAAGAATTCAGCTTATCAAGAACGGAAGGCAGGCAACTGCATTCTGTCCAGGCGATGGTGCCATTAATTTCATTGATGAACACGATGAAGTAACTGTGGAAAGAATTGGTGGCCGTATGGGCGGTGCTATGGGTGATATTCCAGGTGTCCGTTTCAAGGTTACTGCTGTCAATAACGTATGCCTGAGGGAAATGGTAATCGGAAGGAAAGAGAAACCCAGGAGATAATTCATGTATAAGTTATTCGGCAAATGGGATATGTCCGAGGTTGAGGTTAAAGATGCTGGTATGAAGCGTTACGTAACTCTCGATCCTTTAATTGTCCCTAACACATGTGGCAAACATGCAAGACAGCAGTTCAATAAATCAGAGATTTCTATTGTTGAGCGTCTTATTAACAATATGATGCGCGGTAAAAATAACACTGGCAAGAAACAGCGCACAATCAGTATTGTTGATGAAGCTTTTGATATCATTAATACCAAGACAGAAAAAAACCCTGTACAGGTACTGGTGGACGCACTTTCCTATGCTGGTCCCCGTGAAGAAGTTGTAAGGCTTAAATACGGTGGTATTTCTGTACCTAAAGCAGTTGATACAGCACCTCAGAGGAGAATTGACAGCGCACTCAGGTACATTTGCATGGGTAGCAAACAAGCTGCATTCAAATCCAAGCGCTCCGCAGCTAGTTGCCTTGCAGCAGAACTAATTGCAGCTTCTAACAGAGATGCAAAATGCTTCTCAATTAACCGCAAGGATGCAAAGGAAAGAGTAGCAAAAGCTGCACGTTAATCCATTATTATATTAATTTACGTAGGTTTTAGATATGGGACGAAGGAAGAAAATGGTTGAGCGTGTAACAGCGCTAATGAACAACCCTGAAAAGATCAGGAATATCGGGATCGTTGCACATATTGATCACGGTAAAACCACACTTTCCGATAATCTTCTTGCAGGCGCAGGACTGATCT
>CAZHNA010000070.1:4945-9258 GCA_964532775.1 uncultured Methanosarcinales archaeon | reverse complement strand
ATTATGGGGATTCATTTTGAATATCAACTGAAATGGCCGTTAAGAGGTTTGATTTAGAAGAACTTCTATAAATCAAATTCTTGTATTTGATTAGGAACACAACTCTGAATTAAAAACACTATTTCGAGATAATTTTAAAAAAAACAGTAAAAAAAACTCAGGCATTGGGAACGGCCAATACCGAGTTTATGTCATTCATCTTTTGAAGGTAATTTCCACCGAGATCAGTAATTGTATATCTATCTGTTGATTTTTCAACCAAGCCCATATCAATCATCATATTAAGATATTGATCTGCCCGACTGAAATTCAAATTTGCGTTATACACAATTGCTGTCTTTGTAACTTTCGAAGTTCGTACGACATTGAGAATGTCTACCATAATTTCTAATTTGCCACGTCTCATTTTAACCCCACCACCACATGGAATAATAGTTCTAATCTATTGTACTAACATTATCGTAGTACCTATATATATTTTAGTACATATATCAAATCAAACAAATAAAACACAATTCGTAAAAAACATAATAACTAGATGGATACAGTCTTTCAATAAGTGCTAGGTAGTACTTACCTTAAGATCGCAATTTATCAATTGCGCATCAATGCTCAAATCATTTCAGGCTCATCAAGTTCAACATCAAGGACAGGAAGATCAATAATTTGTCCATCCCTGCTATAGCAAACCCAGCTTTCTTCATCATAGGGAGATGCTACAATTATGTGACAATTTCCGGTTTTGTCGAATAGCCTTAAATCCTCTTTTGATGGTCTGGCACTAGGCCCTGGATGGCTATGCACTGACCCTGTGGATTCAACATTTGGCATCATAAATAACTTGATTACAGCATTCCGATCGCTGCTTTCCGTACCTGGGAGAATTAGTACATCTATAATTATTCCATTTTCTTCTCGCAACAAACCTGCAAACTCATTTGGTGCGGTATTTTTAGATGCCCCTAGAATAAAATTAAGCGTCTCTTTTGCAATACCCCTTACATTTTCCATAATTTTGAAAAGGAGCCGTTACAATATATTCGTTGCGACTGCAGCTTTTATACTGTAAGGAGATATGCCAATCCAGAAAAGACTGCACCAGCAAAGGTAGCATAGAAATTTACTCCACTGTTTGAAAGCATCCCTCTCTTTTGCAATGTTGCTCCTAAAAGGCTGTCTATATTTGTCCCAAAAAAGCCACCTGCACACGTAAAAATTATTGCATAATCAATATTTCCTGTCATCCCAAATATGGTTGCAAGAATTGCGATTACACATGCTCCTCCGATTGCTGCCATTTCTCCCAAAAGGGTTATTGCTCCATCAGTACCTGTTTTAGTGGGTTTTAGGGTTGTAATCATTCGGGCAGTTTGCTTTGCAGTTGTTCCAATTTCGCTGGCCAGTGTATCTGCAGTAGCCGTTGCAACTGTTCCAAGGAAAGCATAACTTATGACTTCAGCATATTGGGGGTAAATCCCATAGGCTATTGCAAGAACAAGCGCAGCAGTACTGTTGCTGAATACGTTTTCATAGCTGCGAATGCCACCTTTTTCCTGTGCAAGTCCTTTTGAAATTTTATAGCTGTATCGATATCTTGTGAAAATTCCACCGAGGATAAAAAATGTAAGCAATAGAATAAACCAGAAAATATTGCTAAATACGATTATGAGAACGCCCATGAGTGTTGCACTCATTACAGCAGAGATGTCAGCAATTTTAGTCCTGTAAGCAAGATAGCCAAGAGCCAGTGAGAAGATGAAGGCAAACAATAGTTGTGTTGGAGGAACTGCAAACCCAAATGATGCGAGTATCCACATAGCCATAGCAGATCCAAGAGTCATGGATAACTTCCTATTGAATTCTGAAGGTATTGATTCGAAAAGAGCTGCTGTTATTGCACCGATTATGGCTACAAAAAGCATAATTTCGTATCCTGCACCTCCGTTCCAATAAATAAACCATGCTCCTGAAACAGCAGCTGCACATCCTCCGGCAAGTAGAAGACAAATGCTTGATGGAAGAGTATGCTGATTATGCTCCCCATTTCCATTTTGACGAACTGTTGTTGCAACAAGCAGTCCAATTGTAGATATTTCAATTGCCTGAATTATGATATAATCAGGGAAATTATATCCAAGCTGTAGGGCAGCCAGATTGATAAAGAAGAGAATCGTAATTGCAAGAAGAATATGATAGTAATTCCCAATATTTTTTTGCAGAACATTTTTTGATGCTACCGTGAGGGCAAAAAAGAGTACTGCAAGAGGTAAATTTCCTACAAACGGGAAAAGAACTAGCAAAAGGATTGCAAAAGAAAGAATTTTTAGATTTCGATTTTTTGAAAATGCCTCTTGAAGGCATCGGGTCGCTTCTGACATGTTACTCGAAAATGTTTTTACTATCCTATATTAACTGGATTTATAAAAATATAGGGGATGAATTCAGGTCTTGTCTCCCAAAAGTATTTCTTTAATATAGTTACAGAAATCCTCTATATCAGCATATTTGAGTTCTGCATACTCATCAAGTGGTGTTTCCATATTATTCACAATTATGAGTTTCCCACCACTGTCAAGACAATAAAGAGGCAGTGATGATGCAGGCTGGACTACGAGGGAAGTCCCGATTGCAATGAACAAATCAGCCTTTGAAGCTTCTTTTATAGCCTCTTCAATGGAATTTTGTTCCAATGATTCTCCGTAAAAGACGATGTTTGGTTTGATGATTCCACCGCATTTGTCGCAATAAGGAGGAATTTCCTTATTACTAATCCTCGAAGCGATTTCTTCAAAATTGTATTTGGTTCCACAGCCAAGACAGCTATGTATTTTAGGTGATCCATGTATTTCGATGACATTCTTTGATCCAGCTTTTTGGTGAAGCATATCCACATTCTGGGTAATGATGGATTTCACAATCCCAATGGTTTCCAGTTTTGCAAGTACTATGTGTGGGAGTCCGGGTTCTCTTTCATTCAAATTGTAGATAAAATCTTTTGAGACAGAGTAGAAGTAAGAAGGGTTTTCAAAAAAGTAATCAAGTGAGAATATCTTGTCAGCATCAAAATTGCTGTATTGGCCACCACTTCCCCTGAAATCAGGGATTCCTGAAAATGTTGAGACTCCTGCACCGGTGAGAATAACACAGTGTTTTGAGTCTTTAAGGAGTTCGACAAGCTTTTCCATTTTGTTAATTCAGGGAAATTCTTATTTATCAATTGTGCAGATGAAGATGCAAAACATATATTTTGTTGCATACCAATTATGGCTACTAACTTCATCTAACAAAACAAAATTACAAAATTCACATTTTGAGGACATACTAATGGTATCTAAAGCTCTTCCTTTCACAAAACAAAAAATCGAGGAAATCATTGCCGAATATCCAACTCCTTTCTATGTTTATGATGAGAAAGGTATCCGTGAAAACGCCCGGAAATTAAAGGATGCATTTGGGATTCTTGAAGGTTTTACGGAATATTTCGCTGTCAAGGCTCTTCCAAACCCATACATGATGAAAATCCTTAAGGAAGAAGGTTTTGGAGCTGATTGCAGTTCCCTTCCGGAATTGATCCTGGCGGAACAAGTAGGGATTGTCGGCGAAGGTATAATGTTTAGTTCCAACGATACCCCGAAAGAGGAATTTATCAAAGCAAAGGAATTAGGTGCGATTATCAATCTCGATGATATTTCACATATCAAATATCTCGAGGAAACTGCTGGCTTGCCAGATCTTGTTTGCTTCCGCTACAACCCCGGTGCATTAAAAGAAGGAAATGCTATTATTGGCAATCCGGAAGACGCAAAATACGGTTTTACGCGTACGCAGCTTCTTGAAGGCTATCGCATACTTGCGGAAAAGGGTGTGAAACGATTTGGAATACACACAATGGTTGCATCCAATGAGCTTGATCCACAGTACTTTGTTGAAACCGCAAAGATTATTTTTGAGTTAATAGCTGAAATCTCCGAAGAATTGGGTATTCACTTTGAATTTGCCAATCTTGGTGGAGGTATTGGAATTCCATATAAACCGGATCAAGAACCCGTTCCTTATGATGTGATTGCAAAAGGTGTCAAAGCTGAGTACGAAAGAACAATTGAAGCAAAAGGCCTTGCCCCTCTGAAAATATTCCTTGAATGCGGAAGGGTAATAACAGGTCCTTATGGATATCTCATTACCTCTGTACGCCACCTGAAGCATACCTACAAGGATTATGTAGGAACGGATGCATGCATGGCTAACTTGATGAGGCCGGGTGTTTACGGAGCATATCACCACATCACCGTGTTGGGCAAGGAAAACAGTCCTAA
>CAZHNA010000070.1:0-4935 GCA_964532775.1 uncultured Methanosarcinales archaeon | reverse complement strand
GTGTGAGAATAACGACAAGTTTGCAATTGATCGCATGCTTCCTGATGTTGAGCAAGGCGATATTCTTGCGATTCATGATAGTGGCGCACATGGACATGCTATGGGGTTCAATTATAATGGAAAACTCCGCTCAGCTGAAATATTGTTGAGAGAAAATGGAAGCTTTGTCAGTATTCGCAGGGCTGAAACCATTGAAGATTATTTTGCCACGCTGGATTTTGAAACGCTGAAATCATTTAAGTGAAGTCACAGATGTCTTTCGGGACATCAGACTACTCTTTTTTTACTTATTTTCTATATCATTTGCCAAGTGTGCCAACAGGAGGTACGCTGTGCTGTGTTTCAAAATCTTCTTCATACCATCGGGTGGGCAACTCGTAATCCAAATCTGGCCTGTATTCATTAGGCATGAAGAATTTTGTCCCCCGATTGTTAAGCGCGGCTTCAAATTCGGGATCAACTGATTCAAGAAGTAAACGGGCTTGCTCAGCTTTTGTTGCACTTTCCATCCTGTAGAGTGCAAATCTCTTATTGTAAAGTGCAGATGGATTATGAGGTTCGATTTGAAGAATGCGGTCATAGGTATCAACTGCACTTTCTACATCACCGAGAACATTGTGTATAAAGGCCTTGTTGTACAGAGCTGCTATGGAATTTGGCTTATATTTTAGCATTTCTTCATAATATGTAATTGAACCTGTATAGCCACTTAGGAGGTATGTAACAGTCGCTTTATGATACAAAGCCACGGCATTGCTTGGTTCAATCTCAAGTGCCTTGTTGTAATTGAGTTGTGCCAAGTAGTATTCTTTCTTCATATAGTGTGCAAAACCCTTTCTGCAAAGTGCATCTGTGTTCTCAGAATCAATTGCAAGTATCGCATCATAACAGTCAATAGCGCGATTGTGATCTCCTAATTCACTGTATGCAATTCCCTTCTTCTGGAAAGCGTTGAGATCATAAGGAGTTACGTTCAAGATTTCATTATATGAAGCAATCGCATCTTCATATCTACCAAGTTCTTCCAAACTACCTGATTTGATGTACAATATTTCCACGTCATCAGGATTTGCTTTGAGATATTCGGAAAGAGCGTGTACTGAATCTTTATACATTCCTGCTTTATGTGCTGAAATTCCAGCCTTTCTCCATGCAACCATATCCGTTGGATCTTTATTCACAAGATCCTGATAGGAAATGGCTGCAAGATTATGTAGTCCCATTTTTGACAATACATCTGCTTTGTGGGAAACGGCATCAATATTTTCAGCATCAATTTTAATTGCATAATTATAGCCTTCAAGTGCTTTTTGGAAATCACCGTTCTTTTCAGCTGAATTGCCTAGATTGTACCATAAGCTTGCATCGTTTGGATTGATTTCAACAGCTTTCATGTATGCGTTCTTTGATTTATCCCATTGGCCATATTCAACATATAGGTCTCCGGTAGCTTCCCAACCTTCCAGATATTTTGGATTAATCCGGGTCGCTTTTTCATAGCCTTCAAGCGAAATTTCTGTCATGTTTAATTTATCATAAGCAGATGCTCTTGCAAAGATTACTGCTTCAAGGGGTGGAATTGCCATGTCCTCAGGAATTGATCCCCACTCAAAGTCATCCTCCAGAGTTGCAAATGGACTAAAGTCTAACCCGTTGTCCTTGAAGGTTTCCAGTATTGTTGGTGGTGAGTACTTCCATGCTATGGCCGGTTGTTCCGTTGCCATATTTTCCTGATTTTCTATAGCACTCATGCGATAACTTGCAGCAGTATATGAAGGATTTATTCCGGTAGCATTTTTGTAGCATTCAATAGCTTCTTCATGTTTGCCAAGGCTGTCAAGAAGAACTCCTTTCTCGTACCATATCTGGGCAGAATTTGGAGAGATTTCTAAAATCATTGTGTAGCATTCAATTGCTTCATCATATTCTTGAAGAAAAGTATGGTCAACTCCTTTGTTGTACCATGCAAGAGTATAATTTTGATCAATTTTTACTGCTCTGCCATAACTCCGGATTGCAGCTCTGAAATCACCATTGTTGTCTTGAAGTTTTGCTTTTTCATACCAGACAAGTGCACAATTTGGATCAAGACTAAGCGCCTTGCTATACGCTTCAATTGCTTCAGATTCCCTTCCAAGGTTTACAAGCATTGTTGCTTTCTTGTGCCACACAAGAGGTTCCCGGGATTCAATTTCCAGGGACAGTTTATAATTTTCCAACGCTTCTGCATGATTTCCAAGATTATTATGTGCATCAGCTTTGTTATACAATAATTTTGCATCTTGTGATTGGAAGTCGGGTTGCTTGTAGCAAACCTGTCGGTTATCATCTTTCAGTTCAGGAGGATATTTTCTTTCGATTGTATCTTCCTGAATTACTCCCGGGTTTAATGCCTTATCATAAGATTCAATTGCTTCATCGTATCTTCCAAGAGAATTCAAAAGTTGCCCTTTTTGTTCCCAGAGTGTGCTGTTGTAGGGATCGTATTCAAGGGCCTTGTTGTAACTCGTTAGTGCGTAATCCGGTTGACTTATGATCTCCAGAACTTTCGCTTTTTTATACCAGGCTTTAGAGTTGTAAGGTTCTACTATGAGGAGATTATCATAACAAGCCAATGCTCGATTATAGTCTCTCATTTGTTCGTAGACACGTGCACAAGAAAAATGAAGGAATGTATTTGTATTATCAATAGCGAGACTTTTTTCATAGTAAGCTGCGGCTCTATAACTTTGACCCATTTCTTCGTAGCAGAATCCCATACTATTCAGGATGGTTGTGTTATCTGGATCAAGTTTGAGGGCTTGTTCAAAATACCGAATGGCTTTTTCTTTTTCGGGGGTGCCACTCAAAGTAGTTCCCAGATTAAATAAATCATCTCGATAAATATCATAAAATTCAAGTGAGCGGTTATAGGAAACAATAGCGTTACTGGAATTACCATTAAAGGCCTTAATTTTCCCGTCAAGATAAAAAAACGTTAGAGCTGCGTGATCATATGTAGGAACTGTCTGGTTTTCGTCAAAGGAAAATGAATGTATTGCATCCTCAAAAAACTCTTTTGATTCCTGCTCATTTCCATTGCTTTCCAGAATTATGGCCATCATGTAGAGTGCGCGGGTTGATTCTGGATTGTTATGTAATATTTGGTTGTAATATTGGGCAGCTTTCTCGTAATTACCTGATATAAATGCAATATATCCTGTTCTATCCAGTAATTTCGTGGAATTTGGCTCAGTTTCAAGTGCCTGGTTATAGTAGTCGAAAGCCAGGTCATAGGTCCCGTCTTCAAATGCATTATCTGCCAGTTGTATTATTTCAGTATTTTCGGATGCAATTGCTGACATGCTGGCAAGTAGAACTATCAAAAAGCAAAGGCAAGAAAGCAAAGCTCCTATTTTAATAAATTTCCTACTCCGCACCATCTGCGAACCACCAAGTACCGCATATATACTTGTTTTTAGCAGTTATATGTGTTGTGGCCTATATATAAAAAATAAAAGTGTGCGAATCAAAGAGCAATTTTGAATCGAATAATATTCTAAAAAGGATTAATCTTCTACAAGTGGAATGCTAAAGGTGAATTTGCTTCCTACTCCGATTTCGCTATCAATCCAAATTGTTCCACCATGTAACTCAACAAAATTCTTTGCTAGTGTCAATCCCAATCCTGTTCCTTTATTTTGATGGGAAAGCTCGTTTTCCAGCTGTACAAAAGGCTTGAAGAGTTTTCTTTGATCTTCCTTTGAAATACCCAGTCCTGTATCTTTTATAGAAATATGGATTTGATCATCTTCCATTTTATCGGAAAGAACAATTGTCCCTTTTTCAGGTGTGAATTTCACAGCATTTGCCAACAGGTTGTATACAACCTGCTTTATTTTCACTTTGTCTGCAAAAATTGGTTTTTCGCTTGAAGCATTCATTTCTACTTTAATATTCTTCTTATTAGATAGTGGGGCAATTAGCTGAGTAGCATCATCAAAAATGTCTTCGCTGGTAAAGTATTCACCATTAATTTCCATATTTCCGCTTTCAATTTTGGCGATATCAAGGATATTGTTAATCAGGCCTAGTAGATGTTTTCCACTTTTTGCAACGTTTTGTGTATAATGCTTCTGCTTTTCTTGCAGTTCTCCTGCTGTTCCATCTATTAGAATCTCGGAAAAACCGATAATAGAATTAAGTGGTGTGCGGAGTTCATGGCTAACACTTGCAAGGAATTCGTCTTTTGAATGTTTTGCCTCTTCAGCTACAATTTTTGCTTGGATTAATTCCTTTTCAAGCTCCTTCCTTTCAGTAGTTTCCATTACAAACTCAAGATATCTATCCTCAGAAAGTGCCACTGCAGTTACAAGCCAATATCCAGAGCTGCCGTTTTTCTTGAAAAATGGGAATTCAGTAAATAGTCTTTTGTTTTTAACCAGAGACTCGAATTTCTTCCGAACTTCCAACACTTGTTCGGGTGTATGGAAATCAAATATACTCATTTCCAGTAATTCATTCCCTTCATATCCTGAGAGGCTGGCTGCTTCTTCATTTGCTTCCAGAATGGTACCAAATTGATCCGTGACAAAAATTGCGAGAGGTGCTGTATCCACGTAAGTCCTGAATTTCTGTTCACTTTTTTTGAGTTCATTTTCGGTTTTAACTCGATCCGTTGTCTCAATAAAAGCTGTTGCAAAATAGTTTTTTTTGGGAGAATACGCGTGTATTTCGTAGTGACGGTTTAATGGATCAACGATATCTTTAAATTTGATTGATTTACCTGTAAGTGCAACTTCTCCATAAAGGTTGATGAAGTTGCTGTCTGTTGTTTCAGGAAGAACTTCAGTGACTCTTTTACCTATAGTTTCCTTTTCACTAAGGCCTGTGTATTTCTCAAACGCTTTGTTTACAGAGACGAATTCATAATCGATTGGTTTTCCATTTTCATCT
>CAZHNA010000069.1:0-9358 GCA_964532775.1 uncultured Methanosarcinales archaeon | reverse complement strand
AATCGGCATGCCTTTATCTTGAAGTTTAATATCGTGCTGTGTAACCTCAATACGCACATCTCCACCATCAAGCCCGGATTTTTTCATATATTCTGTAATTAGTTCTTTTCCCAACACATTTGCAGCTTCGAGAGCGTCAGGATAAGTGGCATACTTGAAAGCTTCGCGGCCGTTTGGTGAAAACATCATTATGCCGGATTTTCTGCCCTTGTATACATTCCGAATAAGGATTTCAATTCTCTTGATACCCTTACCTACAAGAGCACCTACCGCATTGCCAACTTCAGCATGTTCCGGAAGTATTACATCGGCATCAAAGAATTTGTTGACTTCCTCAACATAAGCTCGCACAGGACCACCAAGAAGAACAACAGGTACACTCAACTTGAAAGCTGAATAGAAATCATCCCTGTTTTCCAGTATTTTTTCAATTTCTTCTTTGTCGATACCTTGCAAAAGATATGTCATGATATAAAGAGCCATATTCTTTGCAAAGATCGTTTTAACTTCCCGACAAAACTCTGTGCGCTCTTTAGAAGTCATCCTTCCAAGATAACCTGCAGCAAGTCTTGAGGATTCTGTGTCCCATTCATCATAATCACCAAGCACATGAAGTGCGTCGGTTGGAGTAAAACCAATTGCTTGAATTAGACGTTTCTGGATCAAGAGATCCAGGAATACAGGAGATGGAAGATGATTCGAATAAATTTCATTCACCGAAACAGGTTCATCACCAATAAGATCGAAAAGATCCTGTTCTGTTGGACTGAGCTGCACGGGTTCTTTTCCAGTGCGAATAAAAAATTTTGTTGGCTGGATGTTTTCACATAGCTGCATCTTTGATGGAGTCCGGGCAAATTGTAGTTTATCCCTGATAGAGGGCCACTTAGATGCTGCAACACAAATCGGGATCACACGACGAGGACCAATATTTATTCTCTGGTTTTGCACCCAAATGTGACTATCGCCGCCCATGGCAGAGGTTTCCATACGGATGGCTTTTACCTTTGTTTTCCAGCCGCCTACCATTGCCCCTTCATCAGTGATTTCCGGCAAACCTCCGTTAACCATTGCAACGTCAGTACTTGTACCGCCTACGTCAATTGCAACACATGTTTGGACATCGGACAGGTATGAAGCGCCTACAAGACTGGCTGCCGGACCTGAGAAAATCGATTCTATAGGCTTCTCTTTTGCTTCATCAATACCTACCACTGATCCATCGCACTTGAGCATCAAAAGACGACCTTTTATTTTCCTTCGTTCCATTTCATGCATTATTGCATCAATAAAATGATCAGTAATTGGAATTAGCTGTGCATTGAGATATGCTGTAATACCACGGGAGAACGCACCCAGATCCTGGGAAAGTTCATGGCCACAAACTACAGGAAGTCCCGTAAGTTCATGAATGAGAGATTTTACCTCCAATTCATGACTTGGGTTACGAATACTAAAATAAGAAGACACAGCAAACGCTGAAACTTTGTCTTTCATTTTGAGGACAAATTCACGTACTTCATCAATGCCAAGTCTTGCTGCTTCTTCACCATAGGATCCGTGCCCACCGGAAACAGCGATATAATTGTCAATAGACTTGTCATCAGGAATTGTTACGTCACCTATCAAAATCAGCGCGACTGGATAGCCGGTGTGTTCAAGGATTGTATTTGTAGAAAGAGTAGTTGAAACTGAAACAAGTTTTATCTTTTTGAGGTATTCAGGATCAAGCCCGCCAATGGAGTTGCTTATACCTTCAAGTAAATCAGGATACGTTGTCCGCGCCTTGCTGGAATCTACAATTTTCCCATCTGAATCACGCACAATAACTGAATCGGTATATGTTCCACCAGCATCAATTCCCATACTATATTGCATTTTTTCAACTCCATATAGGTAAAAATAAAGTAAGAACTGAAATGTCGGATTAAATTATGTTGACTGGCATATATAAGAATGCTGTAAAACGGTCACTGATCCAAGTTTCCATGCAGTACCATTAATTTCTCAAAAAAACAGGTGTCTTCACAAATTACACTAACATTAAATCCTTCATTATTCATCAAACGAATCACTTCTTTGGGACCTGTAAGGGAAGATACCAAAAGCAGCACATTTCCATCGTCTTTCAGATGATATTTTACATCGGATAAGAAGCGCCTGATAGTATTCCTGCCATCATTTCCCCCATCAAAAGCATAATTAATCCATCCACCAAGACGCTCATCATCTTCTGTGGGAAGGTAAGGGGGATTAAACACAATTGTATCAAATAATTGTATTTTTTTGAACCCTCCAAACAGATCAGATCGCACAACATCAACGCTATTTCTCTTTGCACAATCAAGTGCATGAGGATTTAAATCACATCCAATAAGCTTCACATCTTGCTTGTTCGCTGAAATGACAGAAGAAATAAAACCACTGCCAGTACCGATTTCAAGAACACATGAATCATCTTTGATGTGTTCAATGCAAGCATCGGCAAGGAGAAAAGAATCTTCAGCTGGCTCATATACATTTTCACAAAAATAGACTGTAGCCCCTTTATAGACCACATAAGCCATTAATTTTCCACCGCTTTTTCTTTTAAGTCCAAAATTTGGTTTGAGAGGGTTGCAAAATCTTCCGGCGAAAGTTCTTCTGCCCGTTTATTCATCACATGCTCAGGAAGATTGCCAAGAATGAACTCTTTTTCTTATGATGGAATAGATCTTGAAATAGCATTTTTGAGCTTTTTTCTTCTCTGTGAAAAAGCAGCCTCTACAAGTTTGAGGAAAAAAACTTCATCTTTAACCTGATAAGACACTTCATGCGGTTCAAGACGAATCACAGCTGACCATACTTCAGGCGGGGGGCTAAAAGCTGAAGGTGGGATTTTGACAATAATATTTGCATCTGCATAATGTTGAATACCAACTGAAAGTCGTCCGTATTCCTTGGATCCCGAAGGTGATATCATACGCTTTGCAAACTCATACTGGTACATTAGGACAGCCAGATCAAAACCGTGTCTTAAAAGGCGAAAAGTGATTGGAGAGGATATGGAATATGGAAGGTTTGCAACAACTTTGTTAAAAGCAGGAAGATCAACTTTTACAGCATCTCCGGGAATTATTTCAATATTATCCCTGTCACCAAAACGATCATTGAGAACATCCACAAGATAGGGATCATACTCAATTACAGTAACTTTTCCCGCCCGTCCAAGAAGACGTTCGGTAAGGTTGCCAATTCCACCACCTATTTCAAGAACATGATCTTTTTCAGAAAGGTCGGCAGACTCCACTACTAAATCAAGTATTTTCTCATCAATAAGAAAATGTTGATCATGGGAGCCACCTTTGACCCCATATCTCAAAAGAAGATCCCGGACCAATAGCCCACACCTTGTTAGTCTTGCCGATGGTGCATAGGACGCGTAAAAAGACGGTATTTGATATTGTCATCCTTTAATTCTTCAAGGATACGATTCATAACTACTTTTTCAGGAGTATGCATTGCACCTACACGCTCATGAAGATCTTCAAATTTTTTGAATTCTCCCTTTTTGCGCTCATCAATTATGGCCCACATCAATTTCTTCCCAATTCCGGGAAGAAGTTCGAGCATGTGAAGTCGAGTTGAAATCGAATGTGCATCATTGAAGAAATTAACAAACCTTTCCTCGTGATGTTTTACGGATTTCTCAATAACAAACGGAATCTCCAACTGAGAACCGCTACTTAAGTCATTGTAATGGATTCGGTGTTTAACATGATCCACTTCTTTACGTTCACCTTCACCAATATAGAGTTGTGACTGGATATCTGGAATTTTGCCATCCTTTGGAACAAGTTCCATCAAGACAAACTGAGTATCGCCAATCCCCTGTATGAGAGGTTTCTTCTGATAAGTTGGCCTCTTATCATTGGGGTTCCCATAGGGTAGATAATCAAGCACCCATGCATACTCTTCTCTCTCTGGTTTATTCCCCTTGGCGTTCATTCTATCCTCCAATAATTACAACAGGAAAAAGTAGGTATATGGAATATAAATTTATTCCAAATTTTCCATCACTAATTGAATGATTTTATCTAATTCCTCTTCTGAGAGGGTAAATCGCTCTTTTGCATATATTGATCGTACTTCATCTCTTGAAAGAGGCATAAGATCTGCAATATGAATTGCGATTTCTGGTTTCATCTTTTCCATTTCAAGAAGCTCGTTAACGAGTTTCCGGGCTTTTTCAGCAGTTGTCTTGGAAAAGACATCGGCATGGTTTACAGCTTTCCTGAACTCATAACCAAGCTCTTCATCACGTTCGGTACGTTCCTGAAGGATCCCGTTTAGGATCTCACGAGCTTCTGGCAATGTAAGCAATTCTTCCTCAATAACTTCCTTTACTATCATCGAGTACACGCATCCATGTAATTTTAAAATCCAATAATCTGGAAAGCTTACCAATCCGGATAACTGAATACTACTAAGAGAAGTTAGGATAGATATATCTATCGAACTAACTCTCGGTTATTGTTTATTTAATCCCTTTTCGGGAATCAGTACTTCTGTGGTTTGAGGTGTTCCGGAAGGGAAATAACCTCTTTTGTAGCATTGCCTTCTCGTACTTGAAGAATGTAAGCACGACCGCGCTGTGAAATAACTTTTCCGGTCTTACCCTGGAATCTAGGGTTTGGCATTCCTTTCTGTACGCTAGGATCAATGTCAATGTGAACCATCTGGCCTTCAGTGAAGTCCTGAATAGCTCTGCTAATAGGAGAAAGTCCCCTTTCTCTTACTGTCTTCTTCAACTTATATCTGGTACAAGATTTTGGACCGTGGGATGTAGGCATTCTATTTTCCTCCGCAAATATGATAATAAAGTGATTTTGATTTTATTTAGATACGTTCAGAGATCTATTTTTACGTCAATTACATCCAGTTCTTCCACAAGGGCCTGGACACCAATAAGCTCAGTAAGGCTTGGAGATGTCCGGTTTTCATCACCGGAAACAAGTTCCTTAACATACAAGCCACCCTGGCAATCCACTTTGAATACTGAGTATTCTTCATGATACTCTAGTAATTCCATGGAATGAACACTTCGCTTCCTCACAAGATCAGCACGTCGATGAGATACACGGTTTGGTGTTCTCTGATCAATCTGGTAACCTGTGAGTTTTTCAGCTGCAGATAGGAGAGTATTCTCTGGAACCGGGTCACTGAATGTAACTTTTAGCTTATAAACTTTATCCGCCTTTGTGCTCTTTAACTCATGAACTAACTCTTTTGAAACAAGTTTAAGCCCTTCAACCTCAACTTTGCTGGCTGCTTCACGATTAATTTCTTCCTGAATTACCGTTACATCAATAGATCGGACTTTGGGAGCTAAAGCTTCCACAACAAACGGACGACCTGTTCCAAGCATAAGAGCATCTATATCTTCCCTACCAGAACCATGGAAACGAGTATCTTCGCCACCTGTAGCCTTGATAACTGGTCCACGGATAAGTTCATCAACTGATTCGGGATATTGTTGTCCTGTCTGATTACATTTTTCGCAGCCTCTGCCACGACAGTTTCGACATGGCCAGCGAGTCTGAGGGATACCGCGCACCAATTTCCGATACCGGCCTGCAATATAAAGAGAGCGAATTTGTGTGTACACAACTTCCTTCGCAATATCAAGAGTAATTACAACATCTGGATTTTTGATGTCCACTTCTTTGCCGGTCTTAGCAGCTATTAGCTTCCCGACTTCCCTGTTAAGTTCACTTTTGATAGGTTCACCATAGGTAGTTCCAGATTCGGCCCAAAGAATTTCCTCATTTTCGGACAAGAAGCCACTTATCATTGTGCCTACAAGGAAAGTTGAGTATTCAAGCCCGTCAACCGCTTCTACGGCTTTTTCAGCCCATTTTCCAAGCTGCTTAAAAATATCAAGACAAACCCAACATTGTCCATCCTGTTTTGCGGAATTTTTGAGACTATAACGAGCATTTCGGCTTGATGGCGCAAGTTGTTCCAAAAAAGAGTTGTCATCTTCATCCTTGCTTAGCTTGTCGGCTTCCATTGCAAGTGCAAGTTTAACTGCCCTTCCCCTCTCATCATTTGTAAGACCTGTGGAAAGGCTTGCGAACTGCCTGCCCATACAATGATCACAAATTGGGCCTTCTGGCAGTATTTTTTTTGCAATTTCAAGAATACTCATGTTTTCTCTCCTTCCCGACGATCCAGTTCGCTATGAATTATAGTAATACAATGATTTGCATGCAATGACAGTGGACTTACTGATAGAAGTCTCGCGCCTGCATCAAGTATCATTTTTTCTTCTTCTTCGGTGACCCCAACATGGTCGCCTAGTATAAAAACAGTATCTTCAGCAAAGTTTCCTGTGCTCCTCAAATCTTCCCCATCTTCCCTGAGATAGACAAGTTCACACCCTTTTTCTACAAATTCATCAAGTAGCTCCTTGAGGGTTGCAGTACGAGTGTTTACACCAGGAGTTGCTCGATCTTCATATTTGGACAGATCTTTTTGCAGGGCTTTCTTAATTAGTGCACCTGCACTACGCTCATCCGGACTAAGGTAGCGAACATGTTCCCCCTCAAACCTTACAAGCCTTCCAGGATAGGGTTCCCCAAGCAAAAGTAAATGAATTTGTACATCTCTGCGAAGATCATGAGAAAGGAAAAAAGCAGAGCTGACACAACGACAAAGAATATCCATCCTGCCGGCTGAACCAGGCATATCATTCAGGGAATAATCCCCGCTTGTAACGGCTTTGTGACCAATGATTAAGAAATGTTTCATGTTAAACTCCAGAATAATTGCAATTATAGATCGAGCAATATTCCACGTTACAATATATATAAATATATAGGTTTTTGCGCATGTATTGTCGATTTAGGCCGGGAATAAAAATAGACAAAATAGAAAACAGAGTAAGGGATTAACCCTCACTCATTCTTTCTTCTCTGGAAGAAAAAGGCAAGTCAAAGAATTGCGGCAATTGGAAGTGCCACAGTTGGGAATTCAGGAATTTCCTCACAATCAACTACTTTTGTCCAATTGCAAGTTCCTTTTCCAATCCTAACTAGAGAATCCTAATCATCGGGATCGATAACAAATCTCGCATATGCATAATTTTTGTGTTCCGTGCCGATTTCACCGGAAGATTCACGAACAGTCACACTTACAGTTTTTGAGAATTCAGGATTTTCAAATTTCAAAAAAACTTTGTGTTTGGTCGAATTGTAGAAACCGTCATCTGTAGCACTAACAAACTCTACACCTGCGGGCAATGTGTCCCTGATTTTTACGACTGTGACATTCGCATCTGCAACAGATTCGTTAAAATTGAACGTTATGTCGTAGGTGAATTCTGCACCAAGACAAATCGTCCTAGAATGATCTGTTTTATCGAGATCTGCATATCTTAAATAATTAGAGTTGCGTTATAAGTCGCAAGCGCAACACTCGCTCCCATCACGCCGATATCAAAATGATTCAGGTTTGAATTCCTCAAATTTCAATTTCCAGAAGATCGGTTGCAATCTCAATATTTCCTTTGAAATTTTTGCGAAGATATTCCAGAGCTTCTTCTTCATGCCCTTGCATGTGAGGGTAAAGATGAGTTAAGTAAACCCTATTAGCATCAATTTTATCCAGATATGGAGCTAACATATCGGGAGTTGTGTGATTAGTAACCTCTAAGCCCAGCGGGAAAGAACACTCGTGGATTAACACATCTGCCCCCTTTGTAAGTTCCATGATTGAGTCGCAGGGTTCGGTATCAGCAGAATAAACAAAAGTGTTGCCTTCCCCTTCAATCCGGTAGCCAAGGGACGGGACACTGTGTATTCCGTGAGCACAACTGAGTTTGCAATTCCAGCCAAGGTCAAGCTCTATGTCTGGATTTACCTCAGTAACAGCCAAATCAAAACGTCCCTGAAGGTAGGGATAAGCATCAAACATTTTGTCAAGCCATTCCTGTGTACCTTCGGGACCAATTATTCGGCAGTCGGGCTTGTCGCAAAGCCAGCGGCTCTTGAGCAGCGCAAATACATCAGAAACGTGATCAAGATGCAGGTGAGATAGTACTATCGCATCTATATCAAGTGGGCTGTGACCGCTTTCAAAAAGCCGTTGGAGAACCCCGGCTCCACAATCAAAAAGCAGATGGCCTCTATAATCCGGCTCAACTAAAAGCCCGGATTGAACCCTGCCTGCCTGGGGAATTCCCACACCAGTACCAAGGAAATGTAATTTCATATTAAGAATAATAAGGCTTAAGTAACTTAACCTTAATTATCTACTCCGAACGGGCTATTTAAATCCACTCAAAACGACCTCAGCTTATTTTTTCTAAACTCTTTGCGAGGGTTGCCCAGCTAGGTCAAAGGCGTCGGACTTAAGATCCGGTATCGAAGGATTACGAGGGTTCAAATCCCTCCCCTCGCACTTGTTTTTTGGGGGATATATACAACGCTAAAAAAGTGTACGCTAAGGGTTATAGAAAGTATAACAATCTAATTATCTATAATGTTTAATCCTCAAAATTGAATTGTTCAATGATGAAAATATAGAAATCAAGTGAAAAAAATACAGTAGAATGGAACGAAAAAATCGAATTGTTGTATTTAATAAAGTGCTACTTTCATATACTTTTATTTTCTCTTTAGTAATTCTATACTTATCAGCAACGTTTTTGCAGAAAATATCTCTGTAGATAAATTTTTTAATACGGTATGCTACTTCTAACTTCTACAAATATATTTATGTGATATGTTTTCAATAATATATCATTCGAATGTATTTCATAAATCAATTATGAAAGGATGCCATAATTTGAATCAAATAAAAAAGACTTTGCAATCGTGTGGTAAAACCATGTTCTCCAGTGTTATTCAAGCCATATGCGTATCGCAGTTGATCAGATCAACATACTCTGATAAATTTTTTAGGCGGCCTAACATGAAATATACTGTTATTGCAATTATGCTATTCGCGACATTAGCATTTCCTGCAAGTGCAACAAACTGGCAAGTTGAAACAATTGACAGTACAGGGAGTGTTGGTTCCTATACTTCCCTTTCTTTTGATTCTTCAGACAATGCATCCATAAGTTATTGTGATGGCACAAATTATGATCTCAAATATGCCTATTACAATGGCAGTGGCTGGGAGATTGAAACAGTTGACAGCACCGGCTCTGTTGGTTCCCATACGTCCCTTTCCTTTGATTCTTCAGATAACGTAGCTATAAGTTACCAGGATACTTCTAATTTTGACCTCAAATATGCCCATTACAATGGTACTGGTTGGGAGATTGAAACAGTTGACAGCACAGGGATTGTTGGTTACTATACTTCTCTTT
>CAZHNA010000068.1:0-9594 GCA_964532775.1 uncultured Methanosarcinales archaeon | reverse complement strand
GCAGACATCTCTTCTGGGAAATCTGTTTTTCTGTGCAGCATATCGGTTGTTATTACAAGAGATTCATCACCAATTACAAGTACAGCACAGTCATCTTTTCCTGCACCTACAATCCCATCATTAGTTTCACTTCCGAGTATACCTACAAGACGTCTGATAAATTCCCTCTCGTCAATGTCCTTGATTAACTCCACAGCCATTTAACGCTCCTGAAGATTCATTTTCTTTTCCTGCGAACTGCCAATATAATAGCCCCACCTGTAATTGAAAGTACTATTACAACCGGAAGGACATAGCCTATGAAAACGATTATTCCCCTGACAGATAGTATGAAGCCCTGAACTGCATCCGAGATTGCATCCCTAATTCCAAGTGAACCTCCAATTGGAACAGGTTCTGTAATATAGACATTCACAGTTGCCAGATCAATCCTGCTGTCCAGATAATTTAGCCGCCCTTGGAGACTTTCGATTTCACCCCGCACACGCCCAAGCTCTTTTTCAACATCCAGAACATCCTGAACTGTAGTAGCCATATCGAGGATTTCCAGCAATCTCGTTTCCTGTTTTTCCAGAATGGAAAGCCTTGCATTCAAATCAATATACTCTTCTGTAACATCTTGTGCAGAACTGCTCTCAGACTGGATCTCTCCAAGAGTCTTTATTTCATCAAGTGTAGCATCGAGTTCATCTGCAGGAACACGAATATTGACGTAGCCTTGTTTGCGCACGTCACTTTCATAGTAATAGCTATCGTAAACAGATGAAGAAGAAACGTAGCCACCATAGGAATCAGCAATGTCTCCGAGGGCTTCAGCGGCACTTGTTGCATTCTCAACCCTGAGAGACATATCTGCAGTTTTTATGACTTGTCGTTCCATGGCTATAGTATTCGACGAATCAGAACTATCAAACTCTACCGCAACGCCAGAATATTCACTGAAATCGCCTGATTCATCGTAAACTAAATCATTTGCCCCATAGTCATAACTCCCACCGATTTGCTTTTCTGATAGAGAAGAAGAGAAATCCTTATCCTGAGAAAGACAGCCCGCTGATGCTATAGAAAACACCAGCAATAATAGAATAGGAATTACATAATTGTATTTCATTGTATACACCTACATACAGGTGTAGTTTCCAAATATATAAAACAATTACTTAAACTTCAAACGGTTTCGAAGTTAATCTGTTCAGAACCTTTTTCCTGAGTACGAATCCAGACATTCTCAACATACTCAAGAACTGGTTTTGAAAGTTCCAGTAAGTCATTCCTCGGGATAGGTAACAAATCCCTCAAGGAGCTATCAAATGCATGAGACGGAAGTCCCTGCTGAATAACATAGGGCACCCCGGAACTTTCCAGAAATGGTAAAATTGAACGGACAGCTGAATCTATTAACAATTTTGAATCCATAAATCCCGGCAGGACAGTAGTCCTCAACTCTTTAAGAATGCCGTATTCCACTGCGATTTCAATGGAATTACGCACATTTTCAACTACTGTTTCCGGTTTCATTGTTACAGGTGAGTTCCCCCCATAACCTATCATTTTTGCATATGTTTCAGGATCATCAAGAGGAGCTTTTACATCTATGAATACTCCATCAACAAGCTCCTTTTCAGACAATTCCTGCAATACTTCCGGATAAGCACCATTGTTATGAATTCCAACGTCAAGACCCATCTTTTTTGCCATGGAAGCTATTTTAAAAACCGCTTTTTCCTGTTGCAGAGGTTCTCCTCCCGAGAGAACAACCGTGCTCACAAAAGGTCTTGAGGATTCGATAAGCTGTTTGATCTGGCCGGGATTAACCAGATCAGAACCGCTTAATATCGAATGGTTATGGCAGTAAGGGCATCGATAGGGACATCCACGGAGGAAGAATACCACCGATGCCTTTCCCGGCCAGTCCAATGTAGAGAGGGCAACATAATCCCCAAAATTTATATTTCGTTCTTCATCGCATGTCGGCAGAGCCATAGCGCATCCTATCCTCAAGTTCCTGTTTCTTTGCAGCGTTCCAGCCACTTACAGATTGAATGTAACCTGTAACACGGGAAAGTTGCTCAATGTTCGAAGAACCACAATTCTCGCAGCTTTCCTTCAATCCCGACATCATGTGGAAATCATCCAAACACACAGTCATATCTTTGGTAAAGGCAAAATAACCGGTCTGTGTGTTGCGTGCAAGGTTCATGGCAAATTCCTTGAGACCTTTCGCATCAGGAGCACCTTCTCCAAGCCATATATGCATGATGTCGCCACCATCAACTATGGGGAAGAAAACATGTTCATACTTGATTCTTTCAATCAAGGAAACATCAGCTCCTGGCGGCACATGTGTGCCGTTTGTATAATATACCGGAAGATCGTGGGACTTCTTTATGTCCCTCATGGCAATTTCAACATCTCCCTTAAGCACACCCTTTGCCTGTTCACGGTATTCCTCATGCAGGAGATCAGAAACACCAAATCTCTGCCCGGTGGTTTCTGCAGGAGTCCTTGCGAGTGCAATCTCGACATCATGCTTCTGAGAAAGCTCTCTTGCATACATTTCCATTTCAGTCATGGCACGTATTGCAACCTTGAACGCATCCTTAGACTCATGAATCTGTGAACCGGTATGATATTGAACCATTTCACTGATTCCAATAACTCCAATAGTAAACACAAGGCCGTCAAGATCTACTGCCACAGCGCCTTTGTCACCAGACACAGGATCCTTGGGCCTCTGTGTTGCAAAAGGCATTCTTCCTGATTCGATGATAGGAGTCAGCCATTTTACCTTGGTATGGTAAACTTCCACAGCCATATCCATCAGGTGTTTGAGTCTGCCATAGAGTTCCTCATCATCACCTTTCGCTTCGTAAGCAGCTCTTGGGCAGTTCAGTGAAACAACCTGCCATGAACCCATGGAAAAATGTGCTCCATCCTTGAAGTCGAGTTTGTCATCAAAGAACTCATCGTCGTCCTCATTTGCAGAGAACTGATAAGCACAGCACTGGTAACATGAGATCCCATTGCCTGCTCCACGGTATTCTGGAAGCTGGTTATCAAAGTATGGAGTTCCGTATTTAGCAGCCAGTTCAAATGTAAGAGTATAAAGTTCATCATAGGTTGGAAGTTCCGGATTAGCCCGGTTGAACATTTCATCCTCTTCCATGAAATCCGGTTCAATGGAAATCTCTGGTTTCGGGAAGTTAAAGGGTTTGCCCCAATAGTCACCTTCAAGCATGACATTCATAATAGCCTGGAAACCAAGACGAACTTCACGCTCGAAATCCCCGTAAACTCTCTTTTCTGAGCCATCGGCACCATCCCATACTTTTCCACGATAAACCACAGGTTTGTCTTTCCAGAGTTTTGGTACACCCGGAGATAGTTGGACTGAGGAGAAAACAAGTTGTCCGCCACGTGCCACCATCATCTGAGTCATCTCATAGACAAACATCTGCATGAGCTGTTCAATCTCTTTGCCGGACTTACCCTCAAAATGAGGAGCTAAGAAAGTCAGGAAATTATAGAATCCCTGTCCACCTGCAAAATTGGTCTGGGCACTACCAAGAGCTTTGACTGCATGGAGAACCGCAACTTCGGCTTTCATGGCCGGTCCGGCAACACTTGCCTTGGAACCAGATCCATCAGGCATAAGTCCGTAATAAAGGAAATATCTCAGATCCCAATCCTGGCAGAAAGCCCTTGTCCCCATATATTCGAGATCATGGATATGGAAATCACCATTAAGATGTAAATCTGCAAGTTTTGGAGGAAGTAATAGGAGGTACTGTTCTTTTGAAATTTTATCAGCTTTCTTCTTGTGGGACGTCTCGGCGTTTTCCTGAAGGTTAGCATTTTCATTTGCTTCAAACCCTGTCCCGAGATCAATCTCGCATGAATCATAAACAGGAGTACCTACCCTTGTAGAAACGTTACGCCATTCGACCTTATTATTCTCAAGGAGAATCATATTTACAAGTTCGCGGATAAGAGGACCTGAAAGGAACTTAAGATTCATACTGCAAATACGTTTCTCAGTTTCTTTTGCAATTTCAAGGGCTTCTTCTTTTGTAATAGCAGGAATGCCGTGGAACCTTTCACTTAACGAAGTTTCCTTAATAAGCTGGTTTACAACAATACTGCGATCCCATTCAACCATATGCCCATCGGTGGTTCGCACCTTTGGCATCGTGGAAATAAATCCGCCATCCAGCGTTTGCTGAAGAGGACCATAGCTCAGTGTGGATTTAGTTGAAGAAATCTCCTCTGAAATAATCTTTTCCTGAGAAACCTCTGTAACAGTATCTACCACTTCGGTAGATTCCTTGGTCATCGTATCCATAAACAATTCACCTCTTATAATATATCTCCCAGCGCGTCCGTATTCACATCATCGCCCCTGAAGAGATCATCACCTTTCAGGAATGTTTCGTCTATCTGGAGCACCGGAGCTTCATTGGTGAAAACACCATTAATGCGAAGTTCGGTCTGGGCTTCCGGCGTAGACATGTCAGCCTCCGTATAAGCTACATTGTTTTCACCAAGTAGCCTCTTGAGACGAACGCAACGCGGACAGGTTTGTGTAGTATAAACAATGATATCAGACATTGTGATTCCATCCTTTGCATTTAAAAACCGATAGATACCGATGGAAAAGCAAAGCTAGTAGCATAGCAATTCCCCCGAATCATCAGTTAAATAATGGGTAAACTTAACATATCTACACCTTCCTTTATAACGCTTTTTCAGCACATGTTTGTATACATAGGAAACACTCAAATGAACATATGTGGTAACAAATGCCGCCCGTGTGATCAGATGTGAATACGGTTGCCTGTTCCAAAACTTTATTACATGAACCATCACAATTAGTCCCACGGCTTCCAACGCCAGAGGTGTCGATAATAGCAAATAAATTACTTAAATCAGATTGCTCCCCGCTTGATGAAATGCTCGGAGGAGGTTTTGAAGAGGGAATTATCACACAGGTATTTGGAGAAGCCGGCAGTGGCAAGACAAATTTGTGCATCCAGCTTGCAGTAAAATGCGTAAATGAAGGAAAAAAAGTAGTTTTTGTCGACACTGAAGCACTTTCACCTGAAAGGTTTAGACAAATTGCAGGGGAAGATGCAAAAAAAATAGCGCAGAATATTATCATTTATGAGCCACACAGCTTTGAGGAACAATACTCAGCAATACGGGAAATTGAGAAAATAAGTGCTGAGAATATAGGCCTCATAATTGTAGATTCCGCAACAGCATACTACCGATTTGGACTTGAGGATCAAGAAAAGAGTATTCGAAACCGTCGGGAACTGGCAAATCAAATCGGATACCTCCATAGTCTTGCACGCAAAAGAGGAATCGTGGTAATAATCACAAATCAAGTGTATTCTGACATAAAGAGCGGAAACTTAAAACCCATTGGCGGCAGCACAATCGGGCATATGTCGAAAACAATTATCGAGTTCAAACGCGAAGAGAATAACAAGAGGAATGCCATACTCCGCAAGCACCGCTCAAGACCTGAAGGAATCAGTTGCAAATTTTCACTCACCGGAGAAGGAATAAAATAAAAAAAGACAAGGGAAGGGAAAATGCTCATTCCAGATAAGGAGACTGGGCGAGCACGGCCATTCCATTGTCGGATATGTTCAAAACCCTTACTTCGTTAATTGTTCCTGAACCCCTCATTTTCATTACATATACAGAGCGTTGAAGAGTATTACCGGTACGAACGCGTTCAAGTTTTACAACTGAATCAGCGCCGTACTCCACCATTTCATCAAGTCCAAAAATTGTGCCCACCGCAATAACTGAAGTAACTTTTTGTTTGCGTAAAACCCCGAAAACGTCGTCAATTAAAGTCCGTAATTTGTACTTTGATTCTATTGCAAGGAACAGCGCTTCAATTGAATCAATAAATACGCGGTCAGGCTTGAATTCTTCTATCTTGCTTTCAACCAGTTTTTTGAAGCTTTTTATCAATTCAGATGGAGCAATTTCCACACTTTTCTGAAGCCTCAGACTTGGATCAGTAATATCTACAAAAGTAAGTGTACCTTTTTCTTCAAGTTCTGCGAAATCCCACCCAAATGAAGCTTTCATTTCCCGAACAATTGAGTGTGATTCTTCAGAAGTAATTACACACATTACTTTTTCGCCTTTTTGTGCACCCTCATAAAGGAATTGGGATCCAAAAATAGTCTTTCCGGTCCCGGACCCACCTGAAACAACATTAACAGCCCCTTTAAAGTAACCACCATGCAACATCTCATCAAGACCGCTTATACCGGTTGGAACACGTTCAAGAACATTTGTTTCTTCCATTTTGGAACACCTTATAAAATCAAAATAATATGAGAATGAGGCCTAATGGGTGCTTTTTCACCATCAGTGACCCCTTATTAAAAATAGGTTAGTACTGATATAAAAAATCATGTATCTTTTTCCGAGATGCCAACAACCCCTTCACCATCGGCACCCTCTTCATCCATGGAAAAAGTGAGGTAAAGCTCACTGAATATTATTTTTTCAATAATGCGTGCAACATATGCTCGCTGCTGATGCTTCTGAATATCTTCTCCAAGTCTTAAATCCGAATCCACTTGCACCCGCATCAGGGATAACCTGAAATCATCAGGTTCAGGCAACTCAATCGAATAGAAATCAGCAAGAAGATAAGGCAAAATCGAAGGATTGTCTACAGCTTCACAAAAAAGTAGGTATTCTGCACTAATTCCAGCCTTCTGATCAAAATCCTGATCACCCAGAATTAATTGAAGTGTGGAGACATTGTACTGTTTTCCATTTTTTTCTATTACAGAGTTCATCAGGAAACCTCACTGCGATTTTAATTCTTGTCCTTTTCACAAATAAGTTTGGAACAGGATTTTAGATCGTCAGCAGTATTAATATTAATGGCAATCTGAGGATCATCCAACAGGAAATTATGATACTCTTGCTCTTCCTTGATATCCTTCCCATCCATAATATTAATTCCTGCAGGCACTATCAATTGCCCTTCCCAGTTAAACACAGTATCTGGGCGCAGCCCTACTTCTTTGCAGAGAGAAAGAGGAACAAATGCAGACATTGAGGGCTTTCCACATTCGTAGTACGCATTAACAATCTGATCAATAAGCGAAGGTGTTACAAGAGGAAGATCTGACATAATTACCATAACAGGACCTGTGATTCCTGCAGATTCGACCGCAAAAATCATATCCCCCACATAGTTATCGCCACCGGTATCAATTACACCAATCCGCCCTTCATATCGTTCCCTTACAACCTTTTCAGTAGTCGGAGTAAACGGAGAGATGGTAACATATATTTGGTCAATTCCATCAGCCTCTTCAAGGTTATCAATTACATAGCAAATGAGAGGTTTACCTAGCAAATCTACAACTGGCTTTTCGCCCATTCCTAAACGAAGACCTTGCCCTCCAGCCATTATAATAGCATCCATGCAAATCCTCCATAGCCTGCTGAAATAAGATTCAACGTCAAAATAATAGCAATCAGGGAAACAATCCTTCCAACTTCATTGGCAGTCCCTATGCAATCACCATTAATCCCGGTAAAATGTTTTTTAGAAACGTACAAAACCCAGAATGAGGAAAGAATTGCAGCAGCAAAAGCCATCAACCCGACCACCCCCAGGGCAAGTCCACATACAATTCCACCAAGCAAAGCTCCGATGAGGAAAGTAGTGGTTGTAGTAGTATTGATTACCATGGAACCAAGTCCTTCATGAATAGGTTTCCCGAATGCCGATATGGTAACCATTGCCTGTTTAGCACCAATTTCCGCTACAAAAACGGATAGTGGAAGATACAACCAACGGACATCGTTTGAGATTGTCGACTGAACTAAGCCCTGTATGGAAATGATTGCAGAATATAGAATCAAGAGTGAAACTACACAAAAAGCAACACCCCCAATTCCAAGAGACATATCCTTTAGTGCTTTGATTTTTTTCTCAAGAGACCCGTGAGCAGTGAAACCGTCCCCAAAATCGGATAAACCGTCAAGATGATTGAAACCTGTCAGATAATAAACAAAACCAATAATTAGAGCAGCACTCAAGCTTGAAGGAAATGCATATTCGGTAGCTACAGTGAAAATCCCCATGAGAGTACCCAGTACAACTCCGGTGAAAACAAACAGGTAACTTCTCTTGGAAAGCTCATCGAGACCTTCCATTGTAATCCCGACCGGAATGGTTGAAAGGAAACCAAAACCGGTTCTTACTGCAAGCAGGAATCCACTCATCCGGCGATCACATCACTGACAGGCTTTGTCTTTTCATTTTTCTCTTCCGCTTCTGCCATACCTCTAGTGTACATGTTCGCAGAAACTCCTCCGATCAAGCCGCCGACTATATCATCCATGAAAGGACCCAACTCTGCGAGAATACCTGGTTTTTGTTTGTCAAAACGAACAAACTCAAACATGCCTTTATCCCCACTAATATATTTGGAGATACTCATGCCAAGTACTTCATCAGCAATTATGAAAGTTAAATCACGTTCATAGGAGTCCATACTTATGTTTGGAAGTTTCCCTGCACGACCTTCCTTTTCAAGCAAGATTCCCGCATAGATTAACATACAAAGATTGGGATCTGAAATTGCAATTTTCAGTTCCCGCAAAAACAAGCTTTCCGCAATTTCACGGGTTTCAAGTCCGGGATGAGGAGTATAAAGAGATAATGCCGCTTCCACCATATCCTCAACTGTGACACCTTCCTCTTTGAGAATATCCAGAATATCCCGGGCATTATCTTTTTCAACCGTTTCAGGTTGACCCTCTTTATGATTTTTAGATTTGATATCCGATAATTTCATTGTAACCACTTATCCAATCAGATTAATAATAGTATCAGGAACCGTATAAACAACCAATGCAAGTACTGCAACAGACAGTAATGCAGTTGCGAGTATTAGCTGAGAAGCCCTCCCTATATCTTCGACATCAGGAAAAGAATATTCCTGACCAAGAATATACGTACCGGGTTTTTCCAGCTTAATTTTAAGTGCACCTGCAAATGCTGCCATAGGATAACCGGAATTTGGGGAAGATGGGACCCGGCAATCCCTGAAAGCACATGTGTTTGCCTCTGCGGGATAATATGTTGAACGTTTGAGAATGTTAAGAATAAAAGATGCCACAACTATAAAAACTACTGAAAGCCGTGCAGTCGGCCAATTCAAAACATCATCAAGCCTGGCAGAGAATTTGCCCATCTTGATATGTTCTTCATCTTTGTAACCCACCATCGAATCCAGTGTGCTTATTGCTTTGTAAGCACAAGCAGCCACAAGACCAAGAGGACCGAAGATTGCATAATAAAACAACGGTGTGAGAATGGAATCAACAAAATTCTCCGACATCGTTTCAATAGCAGCAGACGATATTGAACCCTCATCCAGTTTTGACGTATCTCTGCTGACATACATGGATAGTTTCTGGCGTGCTGAATCCAAGCCCTCATCACGAAGAGCCACATCTACTTCATCGCCTGCATAGAGAAGGCGACGAATTGTGAAAGTACATTTGAGGAATAGTGCCTCAATGAAGATAGCTCCT
>CAZHNA010000067.1:0-9603 GCA_964532775.1 uncultured Methanosarcinales archaeon | reverse complement strand
TGAATTATGGACAAAATTACTCATTCTTCAAAATTTATAAATTACTTCTCATCATTTTTTTCAATGAAAGATTGTAAATGTGAACCGATTTTTTTCTTGATAAGATCATCTACGTCGATGAATTCAAAGCCAAGATTTTTGGCAAGAATGCGGCCCAATGTGCTTTTTCCCACACCTGCCATTCCTATTAGCGTAATGCTCATGCACTATAGTTAGTCGCTCCATCCATAAAATTGTAGCTGTAAATAAATTAAGACAGCTCCAAAAAGATCAGTCATCTTTATACATCATTGAAACATACATTTGAGATGGCTCTAGGAGGCTGTGGTATGGAACAGATTGATCTAAATACAATCAATAGCCCAGAGCATTCCGGTTCTCATGCTGGACATGCATTACAGATGTTATCTGATTTTAGCATCACCACTACTTCAGGAATAATTCAAGGAAAAGCTGGAGACTATATCCTGAAAGATACCAAAGGATTAGTTTCTATTCTAAAAGACAATTCTTTTAGACGCAAGTATCGCATTCTTCGTAAATAATAATTTTTAACTTATTTCTTCTATCTCCTTGGATGCTTCTGAGCTAGAGCTGTGGATTTTGTTTTTTGCTCTAATATAACTTTCAGTCCACTTGAGGAATAGTTATTAATGAAATAAACCATTGGAAGTTGACTTTTATTTTTAATAGGTGTAAAAATGGATAGAGATAGGCTTCTTATTTATCTTTCAATCTTTGTTATTATGGGCCTGTCTGATGCTGTAATTCCAGTTTTACCGGAATTTGCGGATCTAAGCCAGCACGGATCAAGTGCATTTATCTCTACACTTTTGTTTTCTGCATATTTTTTTGGTGCACTTGTTACGATGTTACCATTTGGAATCCTGTCAGAAAGAATCGGACACAAGAAACTAATTTTTCTATCTATGCTTTTAACTGTCACATCAGGAATTATACTGTATTTTAGTAATAATATTGTATTGCTTATTTGTGCACGATTGCTAGAAGGGATTGCATGCGGTGCTTTTTTCCCATCTGCTTTTTCCATGCTAGCGTCATACCAGAAAAGAAAACAGTATATTGGGGAATTTTACTTTATTCTCAATGCAGGCCTTGCAAGTGGAGTTATCCTTGCAGGGACAATGGCATCAATATATTTCAAATACGGAATTGCTTTTTTTACAATACTTTCTGTACTTCCACTTGCAATTGCAACGCTACATCTTTACAATAACAATTATGTAGTTGTCTCTATACGAAAAGATGTTCGAACAGAAGTGCGTGAAAAAATCAATGCTTCTTTCAATTTGATGATCAAATCCCCTTTTATCTATATATGGATTGTAACTTTTGCTCTTCTGGGGGCAAATGGTGTTTTACTTGCTCTTTATCCTGAATATAGTGCAAATTTTCTTTCAAAATCCGATTTAGGTGTAGCTATTGGCGTGACCTACATTTCGACTATGATTTCTTCTATTGGAGCACCCTATTTACCCTTTAAAGATAAAGATCTTGTCCGTATAGGGATTGTATTAGCCTCTATGGGCACTTTCTTTGCAATTTCAATGCCTTTCTTAGGTTTCATTCTGCTTGGAAGTGGATCAGGTTTTGCTATGGTCGGAATGCCTACTATGTTGTCATACCTAAGTACTGAAAGGGGAATTACAATGGGAGTTTATAGCACCTGTAGCTATGGAGGCCTGGCAATTGTGCCAGTTATTGCAGGATTATTTATACGTTATCCGGGCTTTGAGTTCGTTTTTGGTGCAACAGCCATCATCCTTTTTGCAACAATTATATTTGTGAAAAAGTTTGAAGCCAGTTTATAACAAGTCTTTTATAGTTCAAACCGAATATCTCATTATCATCATTATGTGAATCATTGTCTCTAGAAATATCTGTACAAGGGACGCAACTAAAATAGTTAGCTCATAGTATGTAACCTGATTGAGGATCGGTGCTTTTATGGAAGAAACACTACCGAAAATACTTATTGTTGATGACGAAAATGCAAATTTAGAATTATTGGAAGCATACCTTTCACTTGATTACGATCTTATTTTTGCAAGCAATGGTTACGAAGCATTGGAAAAAGTGCATGAAAAACCGGATTTAATTCTTCTGGATGTCTTGATGCCCGAAATTAATGGCTTTGAAGTTTGCAAACAACTAAAAGAATCTGAAGAAACTAGATTTATTCCAGTAATTCTGGTCACTGCTCTTGACAAACATGAGAACCTGCAAAACGGAATTGAAGTCGGCGCTGATGAATTCCTTACAAAACCGGTTGACATGCTTGAACTAAAAATAAGAGTTAAATCATTGTTAAGAATCAAAAAACAGCAGGATATTATTATTGAAGAAGGAAAAAAGACGCAAAAATATCTTAGCTATTTAAACCAGCTAATCGCGACATCTCCAATTGCTATCCTGTCACTAGATCTTGAAAGAAATATAACTGTGGCTAACAAAAGTGCTCTAAAATTGCTTGAATATAATGAAAATGACCTTGTCAAGCATTCGATATCATCAATTGTGCAAAATGAGGATAGTATAGGATTTGAAGACAAAAATAATTTTCAGGTAGAGTTCCTAAAAAAAGATGGAAGTCCTGTTTCAATGGATGTTTCTACTTCAGTTATTGAGGAAAATAACATAGAAACCGGACTTATCGTAACTCTACAGGACATATCCAGGCTACGTGGTCTTTTTATAACTCCTCACAAAGAAGAAGGCAGCATTTCACCAGAGTCTAATGAAGACTTGCCTGAACTCCAAAACGGATTTATTTTTGTAATGGATGATGGTAACTTCGATTCCGGCTATGAAGTTTTTGCCAAAAGTGTTAAATCTGGATTTGAAGGACTCTGTATTACCCGTATGAACCCTTCCCAAATACGCGAGGATTATACGCTAGAACTTACGCCAATTGTGTGGCTAACAAAAAATCAGGCGTCAGAAGGACCTGCCATCGATCCTACTGAATTATTTAAACTCCATCCAACAATAAGTAATTTTATTTCAAAAGTAGACAACGGAGTAATTTTCATTGATGGTCTTGAATATCTAATACTTGAAAATGACTTTAAATCTGTTATTAAGTTGATGGAGCAAATAAATGATACTATTATGGCTTCTTCATCCAGACTTGTTGTGCAAATAGATCCTGAAGCGCTTGACAAAAAGGAATATCACTTGTTTAAGAGATGGATGAAAAGGGTGCCTGAAGAAAATTAACACTTTGCATCAAAATTCAATCTAGTTGTATTACAATATGTCTACTCACACGAGGATTAAGTTAAATGGAAGTTGAAATTTCATATCTGCTAGATCTTCCACAGTTGCTTTCAGTCATGAATAGTGATGAGCTTGAGTGGCAAAGCGGCAATGTTATTTTTAAAGATAATGGCATATGGTTTCCATCTGAAGATGGTTGGGAAACAATTCCTCTTCAGGCTATAGGAATAATCGGGAGAGATTTACCCGAATCGTTCATTTCAAAGATGCATGGTGCAACAGGTCATCCTTCTGAATTTGCTGTCGATTACAGTAAAAAAACTACCTTTGGATCAACTTATCTCGTTTCCACAATTGTTTTTGCCGGAAGCAAAGAAGACATCTTTAAAGTAAAAACATTTCTTGAGAAACAATTAGGCTACACCTCTTCTAACGAAGATCCATTATTAAAAGAAGGTTATCTTCAGTTGGTTTCATTGCTTGCAAGTGGAATTAAAGATGAGAAGTATCTGTTATCTATATTCAAGGATGACTCATCTAAATTGAATATAGCACTATCTGATTTGAAAACAATGGGTATGCTGGATGAAGAAAACACGCCAACCAAAGAAGGAATTAAGAATCTAAATAACTTTAAAAATGTGGATGCAGAAGAAAAGGATGCTGAGATTTCCAAACTCGCTGACAATAATCTTCCTGCCTTTGATTCTTCTCCCTCATTTGATAAAGATTCCGTTGGCATTACATTGAATTATGGAAAATCAATAATCAGAAGTGTGATAAAGGAAGACGAACTAGCAGCTTTTTTGCCATCTGGTGAAATAAAGACACTGAAGCTCAGAAAAGAAGGCATATTTATACTTGACATTTTAGCTGTTTCAGGACTTAAAATAGAGATTTTTGCAAGAAAATATGTGGTTGTAGCCCTCTATATAGCTCTATCACGAAAGATGGACATATATGATAGAATACTTGCTTTATCTTTTACAAAAATTGCTGACCCCTCTATATTTTCCGGAATGCTTGAAACAGAACGGGAGAATGTGCAGAGTTGTATTGGGAAATTGAAGCATTTTGGGTATCTTGGAGAAAATGGGCATATTGAGCCAAAGGGATTAGATAGGCTAAAGGGTCAATTTAAAAATATAGATCTGGTTCAACAAGATTTCGTTGAAGAAGAGGTAGAAACCAAGATGATATTTGAGAGATTGACTAAGAATGGCCACCTAAGAGTAGAAGACGTTGAAGAACAATTTTCAAAAGCACCCGCTCAGAGTAATAGCATATCTTACGATCCTATCAATGAAGAAAATGAAAGAAAACGAATGCTTGATCAAATCGGTGGTTTATAATGAGATTAATTGATACAGTAGAAGGATTAAACAATGTTTTTAGTACAGATATTCCAAAAGGAAGTATTGTACTTATAACTGGCGTCGCTGGAAGTTTGAAATCCGGCCTCACTTTTGCAATGCTTTCAAATTACCTGAATGCTTCCGGAGAAAGTGGAGCATATATTACATTAGAGCAAAGCTAAGAAAGACATTTGAAGAACATGGAAAGCATGGGAATGGAATTATCAGATAACTTGAAAATTTCCGATTATAGCGACTATCGTCTGAAATTTGATGAATTTTCTGATGATTTGCTTGATGTGATTGGCACAAACATAATGCAGTACAAAAAGGAGAAAGGAGATAATTTTACTTGCGTAGCTCTTGATTCACTTGGTGCTCTTTATTCCCTTATGGATGTGGAATCATCTGATCTCAGAAAGCGTTTGTATCATTTGTTTGAACCGCTTCGCAGAGAAAATTTGACCACTTTTGTAATTGTTGAAACACAGGATGTTCTTGGCTATAAAGCAGGCATGGAAAGCTATCTTGCAGATGGAATAATTGAACTTGGAATACGTACAAAGGAAAATTCTGCCAAACGTTATGTTCAAGTGAAAAAGATGCGGGCAACTTCTCACAGTATGGATCCATGGATATTAACAATATCAAATAATGGGATGCAAATATACAAAGATACTACTTAACCATTATAATTTTTGTGAATTACTAATTTATTTGTAACATGTAGTTAATTTACATATTATGGCAAATCTACTTGGCGAAGTTCTAACTATATCAATTCGAAATCTCTTTTTTTTACTGTTTTTTATTTGCATTGCAAACAACTCTGCAGCTATTGAATGTAATGAGGAACCTGCCTCTCCAAATATTGTTTTACTAGTTGTAGATGGCCTCGGTGCTTCATACATATATCCAGAATACCATCCAAAGGGTCTTGATGATACAATACTGCAAAAGCCGGAAGTTAGTAATCTCTCATTAATAACTTCCAAAAGTATTCGTTTTTCTGATGTTAGTACAATTACACTATCTGGAAATTCCGGTCATGATGTTCTGGTAACCGGAAACCAAAATGCAGATGAAAAAATGATGAATTACCCCGGAACTACGATTTATGACATACTTCATGACTACGGATATGTTACAATTGCCATTATGGAAAAGGGCGATTCACCTGAAATAATCGCAAAACAAGATTTAATTCTTCATGACACTACAAATTCTATTAATGATGTCAATTTATCGATAAAATTCCAACAAAACTCAGATCATGAAAACCTCTATAAAATCCGGGATGTTCTGGAAATACATGCTCAAATAGCACCAGGACTTGTGGAGGGCACAAAGAAAGGAAGCATTGAACGATATCATGCGTATAACAAAATTGTTTTTAGTGCTGCAGACGATGTAATCCTGAAAATGGAAGGATCTGATGTACCCTATATCCTTACACTAAATGTAGGAGCAATTGATAGTGCTGGCCATTACCGTGGAAATGAAGGGTATATTCAAGCCATTGAAGGATTGGATTCAATGATCCTTCCATTGTATGAAGTTTGCAAGGAGAAAGGAATAGTTTTGGTAATAACTTCCGACCATGGAATTGCATTTCCTGATTCAGAACGCCGAGGTGGGGTGCAATCAGGAGATTATCCGGACACCTCCGAAGTTAAAAGAATTCCCCTTATTATCTATTCTCCTTGCCTAGATCCTACAACAATAGACTATCCTGCAGATCAGCAGGACATAGCGCCTACAATTTTAAGCCTTTTAGATATTCCTGAGAACCCACATTTTTGTGAAGGTAAGCGATTTGAAATTAAGGATTATGCAACGCTCAAAGTTGTTGCAGAAAATGAGTGTAGTGTGCGTATTCTAAGTGCCGGAAAAACCATATATTCGAGTGGTAACGGACTTGAACACTATTTCAAGAGACTTGGAACAGATACCAATTACACTCTTATTGTATTTGACAAAATGGGAAATCTCAATGAAGAACGTCAGTTTTCTCTTAATAAAGATAGTATAATTTATATTTCCGCAGATACATCCGAGTCTTCAACATTTAGCAAAGATTGGATGGATTATTATGGTTATGCTTTTATCGCATTGATTAACCTGAGTGGAATCGGAATGATTTTTAGGGTCCTAAAACAGTGATTGAATCACAAGTTATTTTAAATAGCAAATAAGTATAAATTGCAATGAATACTGGTACATTGGGCCCTCAACAATCTTATTCTGAAAGAGCTACAAGGGTATGGCTCGATTTATGCGGAAACAATGAGGAAACTATCCATTTTTTTGATGATATTCCAGATGTATTCAATGCACTTATTGAAAAGAAAATTACTGTAGGAATTGTTCCTATTGAAAATTCCATCGAAGGATCTGTGGGAGTGACTCTTGATCTGCTAATGGAAAAAAATGTTACTATTATCGCCGGGATTGTTGTTCCTATCAGGCATTGCCTGATTTCAAAAGGTAAACCTGAGGAAATCCAAATTATTCTTTCTCATCCGCATGCTCTTGCACAATGCAGACAGTTCCTCAAAGAGAATTTTCCAAATGCTGAGTTAAGGACTACAGGTAGTACTTCACATGCTGCACGCCTCGCAACCGAATTCAATGAAATGGCTGCAATTGCTTCAGAGGCTGCCGCTAAAACTTATGGACTCAATATTCTTCTATCAGGAATACAAGATTGGGACAAAAATGAAACACGTTTCATTGTGATGGTTTCTAGTCAAAATAAGCAGCAATTATGTATTCCACAAGAAATCACATCTAACACTAAAACATCAATTATTATCTACCTTGATAGCGATCGTCCTGGTGCTTTATACGAAATATTGAGAGAATTTGCTACACGGAACATCAATCTCACCAGAATCGAATCAAGACCCTCAAAGAAATCGCTTGGAGACTACTTGTTTTATATTGATCTGGAAGGAACAATAGAGGATACAAACATCCGTGAAGCTATCCAGCAGATAAAGTTGAAAACGATGAATTTGAAAATGTTGGGTTCTTACGGAGAATATTTAGTTGAAAAGGATAATGGCAGAGGGGATTCAAATGAAAATGTCCGATGAACTGGATAAGTTTCTAAAAGGCAAACAACACGCATCCAGCAAATACAGACGCCTATTCACGTTTGCAGATGTTGTTACTTTTACATTCCTACTATATGCCATCCTTTTGTATTTCAACATGGATCAGATTTTTTTTATCTCCAGCAATTTGGAATCATATGCAACAATAAGCTATCAAGTTGGTTCCTTTACTATTGAATTTAGCAACATTGCATTATTCTGTTTCTCTTTTGTGATGGTGTTTTTAGTTGTTCTTTTAGTAAAAAGTCGCTCACAAAAGAAAACAATTTTAAGCGCAATTGAAGATAAATATCCTCCACTAAAAGAAAGACTCAGGACGGCTTACGATAACCGTGAAGGCACAAATATTATTGCTGTTGATCTACTGCAATCAGTTGTCAAATCCACAGAGAACGTAAAGGATTCAATTCTTCTTGATAAAAAGCGGATAAGATTAGCAATAGTATTTCTCATTGCTTCAACTGTGTTAGCAAGTGGTGTATCATTATCTGAATTCAGATCTGATACCGGACCTACGGATATTCAGGAAACTCTTGAAAACTTGCCATTTATTCCAAACGGCGAAGACAATACACCTGAAACTTCTCCTCTTGATGATAATAATGGTCCATCAGGAGAAAATATAATTGGAGATCCATCAGTAATAATAGTTGAAGGCGAAGAAGTTGATCTAACATTACCACCGGGTTCAGAAACCGGGTTTACTGATGCTGGAGAAGACGATAGTCTTCCACCGGATTTTAAGCCTTCATCATCATATGACGTTGGGAGAATGTCCTCTTCTGCATATTATGAACAGTTACCAGAAGGATATGAAGATATCATAAAATCATATTTTGAAGAAATTACAAAACAATAACATTATCAAAGGAGTTACAACTATGACAGAGGATTCCAACAATGAACTGGCAAAAGCATATAGTGGTTCATCAGATGCTTTTGCCGGCCTTTTTAACGAGATATCAAAAGTAATCGTAGGGCAGCGTGAAACTGTAGAACAAGTCGTTGCAGCTATTTTATCTAATGGTCATGCACTTGTGGAAAGTAATCCCGGTCTCGGAAAAACCCTTATGATTTCCACCATTGCAAAGGCTATGGATTTGGGTTTTAGTCGCGTCCAGTGTACACCTGATCTTATGCCTGCAGACATAACCGGAACTCATATTATTGAAGAAACCGGAGGACACAAAGAATTCAGGTTTGAAGCCGGACCTATATTTTCTAACATAATACTTGCAGATGAAGTCAACAGGGCATCCCCAAAAACCCAATCTGCTCTCCTTGAAGCCATGCAGGAAAAGCAGGTAACAATTGGAAATGATACTTTCCTATTGGATAAACCATTCTTTGTTCTGGCAACTCAGAACCCTATAGAAATGGAAGGAACTTTCCCGCTACCTGAAGCACAACTTGATAGATTCCTCCTGAAAATACTTGTGGATTATCCTTCAATTGATGAGGAGAAAGAAATTGTCCGCCGCTATACAATGGTCGATATCCCGGAAGTAAGAACTGTACTTGATAAAAAAGCTATTCTTAACCTCCAGCGCCTGACTCGCGAAGTTCCAATTGCTGATGACATAAAGGAATATGCAATTAAATTGGTTGTTTCAACTCGTAACTGGTCAGAACATATTGAATTTGGTGCATCTCCCCGAGCTTCCATCGGTCTAATTCTTGCAGCGAAGGCACGTGCGCTTATTCAGGGAAGAAATTATGTCAGCAAGGAAGATATTGACACAATGGCATACCCTATTCTCAGGCACAGGATAATGCTTACTTTTGAATCCGAAAGACGCAGCATTACTCCAGATCAGGTTATCACCGAGATAATTAAGCGCAGCAAATAATCTCATCATTATGATGCAGGACTTCCAATGAAAGAAAAC
>CAZHNA010000066.1:5964-9798 GCA_964532775.1 uncultured Methanosarcinales archaeon | reverse complement strand
TGATTTCTCCTCCAAGTTTATTCCAATAGGGGATGAATCGTCCAGTTTCATCATGTCCTGATGAATTAATAAACTCAACATCCATTCCATCGAAAGCGTTTGGTTCAAAACAAACATACGTTCCGACTAGCTCGGGGTTTTCTTTCAGAATATGCTCCAGTATTGCATTCACTTCATCCCTGTCATTTCCTTCATACTTTTCCATAGTGTTTGCAATGACTATGCCCATTGCCATACTGGATTGCATATCGCTATTAAACTGGTTCGCATAGCTTCTGGTAGTTTCAATGGATTGACTGTACGCAAACTCTTCCTCTTGAACAGTAACGGTGGACGTTATTAATAATGTGGATCCAATTAACACTATAGAAATCCCAAGAACGATTAAAATAAGTATTTTAGTTTCCAGAGTTATGTTTTTCCATTTTGGGTTTTTCATAGATTCACCTTTGTTCAAGAATGGATTGCGTTTTGGATGGAGTTTCAATTAATTGGATCACTCTTCTCTTATAATAAATTGTGTGCAAGTAATTTATTATTTCATGTCCGATAATTACCTACAAATGATGGTTTATAAATATTTTCATGTCTTAAAATAAATAGATATGTAATTTATTTAAAATTTTGAATGGACGATTGAAAATAAATTAGAAGATATTGACGGGAAACTTGAAGCTAAAGAAGGCATTCGAAGATGATATATTCTTCATAAATCAAAAGAAAGTGATCCAAAAGAAGGAATAATCAATGTCTATTTACGCATTAAGTGATTGGGAATTAGATGAACGTAACTCTCGTAGTCAATATGAGTGGTGGCACCTCTCCGATCAAAAATTCGTAACAGTTTATCGTCCAATGTGGGGAGATCCTTACCACGTTGAGTGCATAGCGCTAGATAATGGTTCAGAGGGAGATGGAATCGTTGTTGGAGCTTATATGTCTTTCAGTAGAGCGATGCTTGCTGCGGTAAAGTACATGGAACAAACCGGTCACAAAGAGAAAATGATCAAGAGAATGCAAGATTACCTGAAGAATCCATATGATTTAACTCAAGAATATGGGGTGTAATTCAGCACCCTATTTAGCTTCCTTTCATCGCAAGTGGTTAATTCTCCGCTGGGAACTTTAAAGATAAATTTTGGGATAGTTTAGTGTTTTTTATAGAAACTGGACTTTATGTTCAAACCCTATTTCTTGTGCAAGATGGACTTTATGTTCAAGATTCCGACTTTTTGTGCAGAATTGACTTTTTGTGCAACGCCTCATAGGGGGTAATCTATAAATAATATGTATTTAATTGTACATTAATGTACAAAAATGAACATTAAGTTATGTGGTTACTATGAAGCAGTATTTACAGAAAATTACAAACAATGAGTCTCTTTCGGAGGGTGAAGCCTACAAAGCAATGCAGTGCATTTTGACCGAAGCCACAGATGCTCAGATTGGAGCATTCCTGATTGGACTTAATGTGAAAGGCATCACGGCAGACGAGCTTTCCGGCTTTGCAAAATCGATGATGGGTAATGCGCGGATCATCCACCCTGCTGTAAATGCCGATCTTATTGACATAGTAGGAAGTGGTGGTGATCGCCACAACACAATTAATATTTCTACGGCTGCAGCAATTGTAACCGCGGCAGCCGGCATTCCGGTTGCAAAACACGGGAATCGGGCGGTTACGTCGCTTTCTGGCAGTGCTGATGTGCTTGAAGCTATGGGTGTGAAAGTTGATTGCAGCCCGGAGGAGGTTTGCTCAACGATAGAAAGTATAGGGCTTGGTTTTATGTTCGCTCCCATGTTCCATCCTGCAATGAAAAGGGTAGCCGGGGTACGCCGGGAATTAGGGGTAAGGACTGTTTTTAATTTATTGGGTCCGATTGTAAATCCCACAGAAGCTCCGGCTCAGGTTGTTGGTGTCTATGACAAGAAGTACTGTCGTCCTGTTGCAGAGGCACTAAGGAATCTGGGTAAAAAACGTGCACTTGTTGTTAATGGGGATGGAATGGATGAAATATCCACTTTATCAGAAACATGTGTTGTAGAATTAAAAGACGATCTGATAACGTCCTATATTATTAAGCCCGAGGATCTGGGACTGCCCCGGGCCAGTGCAGGTGATATTGTAGGCGGTACTCCACAGGAAAATGCTGATGATATTTTGTACATCCTTAAAGGTGAAAAGGGTCCAAAAAGGGATATTGTAGTAGCAAATGCTGCTGCAACCATCTATGTGGGTAGCGATGATCTCTCCCTGCAGGAAGCATTGGTGGTTGCTGAAAAAGCTATTGACAGTGGAAAAGCACTGGAAAAACTTGAGCAATTGGTCGAATTTACAAATAAGGGGGCTTAATTTTTATGAATCCTGATGTCAGGGTCAAAATTTGTGGCATGAGGTATGCCGAAGATATAGAAATAGCAGTAGCTTGCGGTGCAGATTCAATAGGATTCATCACTGAAGTTCCTGTAAATACTCCAAGAAACCTCGATATTTTTAGAGCTACAGATCTAATCGGGCTTGTTCCTGAATCAGTGTAGTCAGTGCTAGTCATGATGCCTTCTTCAACAGATCATGCTTTAAGTATGATAGAAACCGCTATGCCAGATTGCGTTCAGGTCCATTCCTCCATGGAAGTTTCCACACTTCACAGTATCAGGAACCATTCGGATGTGCTGGTGCATCAGGTATTCCCTCTTCCGGAGAATGCATCAGAAGAGCATGCAATAGAAATTATTAACAAAGTTAATTTGTTGGATAATTCCGGATTGTTGGATGGTATTGTTCTTGATACCGGTTCTGCAAATGGTGGGGGAAGTGGCAAAGTCCATGATTGGAATGTAAGCTTGGAAATTGTCAATGAATTGGATTTGCCTGTAATAATTGCAGGCGGTTTGACTCCTGAGAATGTTACTTCTTGTGTGGAACAGATCGCTCCTTATGGAGTTGACGTTTCATCCGGTGTTGAAAAAGATGGACGCAAAGACCATTCTCTCGTATGTGAATTTGTTGACAATGCAAGGAGTAGCTTATGATGAATTTTGATGTTACTAAGGATGAATTTATAGATCTGGTGGGAAAACAATCCGAACCTTGCATGATTCAACTTATGGCAGAGATACCTACAAATTGCACTCCTCTTCAGCTTTACAGCCTGATACATGACAGTCCATTTACTTACTTACTTGAATCGGTGGAAAAAGAAAGCCGACACGCACGTTTTTCTTTTGTAGGGTCAAAGCCTGAATTTGTCCTTTCAATCTATGACAAAGATGTTTCAATTAGTTATCAAAACTTGAATACTTTTGTGCAATCATCTGTTGAAGGGCTTAAAGAAGTTTGTGAATCGTATGATGAAAAGGATGGCGAATTCAAAGGAATCATAAAAAAAGGCTTAAATCCACTTGATGCAGTTCGCTCTTCTTTTGTAACTTCCGGAAACATTCCTCTTTTGAATGAAACAGGATTCGGAAAACAGACTTTCCTTGGGGTTGCAATTGGTTATCTTGGTTATGATTTGATTTATGAGTGCTTACTTGATCAGTCAATGCCGTTTGATTCGGAAATGCCAGATGCCCGTTTAATGTTCTGTCAGGAAACATTCCTTTTTGATCATATGGACGACAAGATCTATCTGGTATTCTCACCTTTTATTGGTACTGAAGACGATGCAGGTCAAATATACGACAGCATTCTGATAAAGGCCGCAAAAATGCAAGAGGATCTGGGTGAAGCTTCTAATATCCAGCTACCACCTGTGCAGCAGGATACAGATCCTGCACCGAAATTAACTGGTTGCAGCATGGATCGGAAGCAATTTGAAGTTGCTGTCCGCA
>CAZHNA010000066.1:0-5954 GCA_964532775.1 uncultured Methanosarcinales archaeon | reverse complement strand
GGACATTTATCAGGTTGTAGTATCCCGAAAATGTGAAGTTTCCTCGAAAGATTCATCTTTCCAGCTTTACAGGAAACTCAGGGATATCAACCCAAGCCCATACATGTATCTACTTGATCTTGATGACGTAGGGATAATAGGCGCAAGTCCTGAAACTCTTATGAGTGTTCATAAAAGGCAGGTTTCCACAAACCCGATTGCTGGAACCTGTAAAAGGGGAATAAATGAGGAAGAAGATCTTTCCTATGCATCTGATATGCTAAACGATGAAAAGGAAAAAGCCGAACATATCATGCTCGTAGACCTTTCACGAAATGATGTAAGGAGAGTTGCTAAGGGCGGCACTGTACAAGTAGAAGATTTCATGAAAGTTGTCCGTTATTCTCATGTCCAGCACATTGAAAGTACAGTTGTTGGTGATCTTCGACCCGAATGTGATCAATTTGATACATTCGTTGCCTTAATGCCTGCAGGAACTTTATCTGGCGCTCCTAAAGTTAGGGCTATGGAACTAATTCGCGATATTGAAGGTGCTCCAAGAGGTGCTTATGGTGGAGGTGTCGGCTACTTTTCGTGGAATGGTGATTTGGATTTTGCAATTACCATACGGACAATTGTAAAACAGGGAAACACTCTCAGCATACAGGCAGGTGCAGGAATAGTTGCTGATTCAGATCCCACGTCTGAGTATAATGAAACCGAGAACAAAATGGCAGCTATGCTCAGAGCGGTAGGTGTTAATGATGGGAATTAATGTAGTTTTTATCGACAATCGTGATTCTTTTGTTTGGAATCTTGTGGATGCTTTTTCAGTTTTAGGAGTTGAAACTCAAGTGGTTCCAAACACTTCAACAGTCGATGAAATCAGACACCTTTCTCCGGATGCTATTGTTGTATCTCCTGGTCCCGGAAGGCCTGATAACGCTAAGGATATAGGCACCTGTATCGAGATAATCAAAGAGTTTGCGCCAACAGTTCCGATTCTGGGCGTTTGTCTCGGACATCAGGCTATAAATGAAGCATTTGGAGGACGCACTTCCAGAGCACAATGTGGTCCGATTCACGGGAAAACATCTGAGGTTTATCACAAGGAATCCGCATTATTTGATGGTGTTTCAAATCCTTTTATTGGGGGAAGGTATCATTCTCTTGAAATATCTGAGCTTGCTCCTCCTTTGGAGATTATTGCGCAAACAAACGATGGGACAATTATGGCTGTAAAACACAAAGAATACTCTACATTGGGTGTTCAATTCCATCCGGAATCGGTTCTCATGGAAGAGGGTTTGAAAATCATTGAAAACTTCATTTCAATTTGCCAATCCGGGCACAATCCTTAAGGGTTCGATTGCATTATTCTTCAGAATATGTTCATAGCTCTTACAGGCACTCCTGGAACCGGGAAAACATCAGTTACTAATGTTCTTGAAAATGAGTATGGTTACCGGGTGATTCATCTTAATGATGTCATAAGGGAAGAGCATCTCTTTGAAGATGTGGACGAAGACCGGGATTGTGTGCTTGCAGAGATGGAAAAGATTTCCGATTATCTTGGTGATAGTTTTTCCAAAGATGAGATTTCAATAGTTGATAGCCATCTTTCCCACCATTTTGCACAACATTGTGTTGTATTAAGGACTGCACCTGCAGATTTGAAGAAACGTTTGACTTCTCGTGGATATAAAGATCGCAAAGTTGAAGAAAATGTGGAAGCCGAGTGTCTTGATGTTATTCTTGTTGAAGCAGTTGAGATGTGTGAAAATGTCTTCGAAGTGGAAACTACGGGTCGAGAAGCAATAGATGTTTCAAAGGATGTTCATGAAATTTTAACTGCAATCTCTTCAGGTTCTTCTCCAGACCCACGATTTTTACCCGGTTCATTCAACTGGATCGATGAAATTCCATGAAATAGTTTTATCATTATCTATTTGGATTACATTCATGATTCAAAAAAATCGGTTTATATTTGATAATTGTCTTTCAGAGTATGTGGGATTAAAAGAGTTTTAACCCGCTGTCGAAGTCGGATCTATTGGGTGCAATCCGGTTTCGGGGGATTTTCCCAATTGTGAAAAAAGAGACTTCTTCCTTTTAAGCATCACTGCGTGCAACATTCCGGAGTCTTTTAACTCCGTCAATTTCATCAATAACGTCAGCTACAGGGCTTGGAACAAGCTTTCTCCAGTCATTTCCTTCAAGCATCAGTTTCCGGATTTCCGTACCTGAATATTTCTGGCGGTGGAACATTGGAGGTGTTCTTGTTTCAATTCCAGCTTCTTCGAATAGCTGGAGAATAAGGGGATTGTTAGAATAGACCACATCAAATGGTGGTGTCCTTGCAGTAACGTAGGAAACCCAAATAGAATTCTGCTGGATATCATCAATAGGAACTGCATAATGAAGAATGTCGGTATCCCCAAGAGAATGCCGAATCATCATTATACGTTCGCCTGCAGTAAACGGATCTGCAACTTCATGGCTTTTCTGAGCGCTTCCAATCCCGATAATAAGTTCATCAAATTCTTTTTCTATATTATTGATGACGGAATAATGACCATTGTGAAATGGCTGGAATCGCCCAATATAGAAAGCCCTTTTTAGTTGCATGTTCTCATCGGATACCGCATTCGTCAAAGGAGAATTTTTCGCAGACTTCAAGATAGTGTCCGGAGTTGTTGTTGTGCTTCATTGTGGCAAGTTTCTTAATAAGATCTATTCCGGGTTTCGGATCTTCCATGATCTCAAGTTCATCCTTTACCATGTTAAAGTATTTTTCTCCGGCATCAGTGCGTATCAACACACTGTTCCATCCGTCAGGAGCTCCCACTGATCCAAGGGAAATGTCCGCAGAAACAGAAGTGTAGTCACAGCAATTGTGACATGGGTTTCTTGCATGGGGAGCAACTTCTGCGATTTTCACATTATGCTCTTCACCATCTTTGGTATATGCCCAGAATTTACCTTTGCCGAAGTCAAACTTTACAACATCTTCTGGATTGAGTCCCATGATTTCCGGAATAATCGTTTCGGAGAATGTATCATGATAGAAACTTTCCATACAGAGCAGGCCAAGGATGAGAACTATCTTGTCATTTACATTTTCTGAAATCAGGCGGGCACCATGTGCCTGGCACGGAACGCCGACAATTGCGATTTTCTCATATTTCTCGAAAGGTTCCCTGAGGCTTGAGAGTACGGAATCGTAGGTGTATTTTGTTCCTTTTGCTCTCTCAAAGTCATCACCACTGGTGAATACTTCAACTTCAGTTTCCCATTTGTCATTTCTAACAATGGATGCTACACAATCAATTTCGCCTTTGTTGAATAAAGAACGGACAATAGCAGTTGTAACGCCACCATCCTGTCCCTTTATGTCGCTTTTGGCCCCAAAAAAGCTTCTCACATTTGCAAACTCGTCTTCCACATACCCGTCAATAACAGGGCAGATGCGGCTGCATGTGAGGCAACCTTCGCAGACATTTGGAGCTGCACCATAGGTGAACAAGGTCAGGTTATCCGGATCGCGGATCTCAGCTTTTTTGTTCATGACGATAGCCCCGGCAGGGCATGCCGAAACACATGCTCCACAGGCGGTGCAGACGTCGAATTCAATGACTTCTGCAATTTTTGGATGAACCATCAATTTCCTCCGATGATTTCCTTTCCAATGAGTTTAATTGCTTTTTCTTTGTTAGGTCCGATTGGTGATCCTGCAACTACCTGAGTGACACCGATAGCCATTAGCTCATCGATCCTTGCTTTACAATCTTCAGGAGTTCCACAGATGGAGAATGCATTGATCATGTCATCGGTAACAAGGTCGCCCATGAGTGCTCCGAAGTCGCCTTTTGCAATTGCAGCGCCAATATCGGCTTTTGCTGCGACATTAATTCCATGACGTTCAAGAACCATGTCTGGTGATCCTGCAACGATAAATGCAACTACGACTTTTGCTGCGTTCTTAGCTTTTGCTGCATCTTTGTCAATAGAGAAGCAAGCATATGCTGCGACATCAATATCTGCTGGGTCCCTGCCTGCTTTCTTTGCACCTGCTGCAATCCTTTCAACAGCTACTTCAAAGTCCTTAGGGTGGGATGCATTGATGAGTACACCATCTGCAACTTCGCCTGCGAGTTCAAGCATCTTTGGACCCTGTGCACCCATGTAGATTGGGATGTCGCCGGTCTTGAATGCCATCTTGGCACCACCGAACTTGATCATGCTGCCGTCCATCTCAACTTTCTTACCTGCACAGAAGCCTCTAAGTGCTTCAATTGTTTCCTTGGTTGTGGAAAGAGGTTTGTCCCAGGAAATTCCCATTGCATCAAAAGTTGCCTTGTCTCCAGGACCAATTCCGAGGATTGCACGTCCGCCGGAAATCTCGTTAACAGCGCCAATGCTTGAAGCTGTAATAGCAGCGTTACGAGTGTAGGGGTTTGTGACACCGGTACCTAATTTGATGGTGTTGGTGTTCGTTGCAAGGAATGCAAGGGTTGTGTAAACATCACGGTTGTTGTAGTGGTCAGTAATCCACACATTGTCAAATCCCTGTTGTTCTGCAAGCTTTGCATAGTGAGCGATTTTAAGGACTGGATCGCTTGGTACAAATTCAATTCCAAATGTCATATGATTTACTCCTGCTTATTAGTGATTAACGTTAGTGAAGGAAGTAATACATATATTAAAACCTTATTGGTTTTACGATGTAGTCTCCGTTTTAGAACCTATTTTTCAAACATTTTTATGAAATAGTAGTGTAAGAAAAAGCAGTATCAAAATCAATACACCGATATCAATAAATAATGCTCTCCCAATCTTTATTATGCTAACAAATCTCAGGAGTGAGGCCAAATCAATATCTGAAAGTGGATCTACAATTCATATTTGATATGTGGTAACGAAATTCAGATCGTGGAATGTGTATTGGTGTACTCATTTACTCGATGAAATAAATGAGAATGTTTACCGTAAATTTCTGTAGTATTACTTTTAAATTCACAGTTTGGTGATTAGTAATGAAATGTTATGAATGTGAAAAAGAGGGCAAAACCACCGATACAGTAGGTATTTGCATAATCTGCGGAAGAGGTGTTTGTAAAGACCACCTTGTAAGGGAACAGGTTCCGGTATTGGAAGGAGAATACCAGATAAGGGTTAAATGTATGGGAGATGCTTGTGAACTAAAGGACATGCAACCTATGCTTAAAGTGGCATGCACGCCATGTCATGAAGCCCTAAAGGAAAACTTCTGAGGTGATTTCCAATGATGAAATGTTATGATTGTGCTGAAGATGGAAAAGATGTCGAAGCTTCTGCAGTATGTATTGTCTGTGGTAAAGGTCTATGTATGGATCACTCAAAAGAAGTACCACTTCAGGTGACTCTTGGAAAACCTCCTGAAGTAAAACGCCTGCACAAAAGTTTGCCACATTTCATGTGCAATTACTGCTTTGACACCACAGTTGAAGACGCATTCGACTGAAATTATTGGGGAGGTTTGAAGAAAATGAGTGAACATGAAGAGGTTTTAAAGAATATTGGGGACAAAATGGGTTTTACTCCACAAGTCCTTGAAACCCTGAAAGACATCGATCCACATTTTGTGAAGAAGTATAACCGTTGCAATGAAAAGATTCTCACAGACGGAGCACTTCCTGCTAAGTATAAGATATTGATGGCTTTGGCGGTTGTTGCTTCCAAGCAATGTGATGCATGCACGGTTTCTCAGATGAAAAGCGCCTTGAATAACGGAGCTACAAAGGAAGAGATAATGGAAACGATGGAAGTTATCTCTATTACTTCTGGGGCTCCGGCAGTAGCTGCTTGCAGGGACGCACTGAAATTGCTGAAAGACTGAATCACTTTCTGAAGTATGGGAGTTCATTTTACAAGAATTTCCTTACTTTTCCTTTTCCGGGGGTTTCCATATGAAAACCATAAACCCTGTTATGTTG
>CAZHNA010000065.1:0-9871 GCA_964532775.1 uncultured Methanosarcinales archaeon | reverse complement strand
TGTTGGATCATCAAATTTGTATACATCAAAGGGCATGTGTGCAGTCTCAGATAGCTGCTCAATTTCTGCGGAATTAAGATATCGGCACATAATCAACGTGCCCCTTATAGGCCCTTCACCGTCACTTTGTTTTATAGGCTGGGAAGCAAACAGTATGGGCATCTCTGACAAAAAAACAACCCCTGCAATGCCCTCTTCATCCTGATAATTCAAAATGGAATTATCAACATTGATAATATCATAATATTCCGGAGGTATCGGGATCTCTTCCTCCGTTTCTAAATCCATAGCTCGTTCATAGACAATGCCGCCTGAGGAATTGACGAAAAACATTGCATTAAGCCTTAGGGATAAAAATGTGCTATCCAAAAGGTTCGATTCAATGTACTCTGCATTGCGATTTTCTATGAATTCAGCGGAGTCACTCCAAACAGCCCAGTCATAAACAATGTACTCCATCTCATCAATGTCACTAAAAATAGCATCCCTGACACGCACAATGTTCTGTTCCGCATCCTGTTGCTCCAATTCGACAAAACTGCCAAGCAGGATCATCTGGGCAGATAAATATAGAACAAATATCAAACCAATTATTGTTGCACCAATGATGAGAAAGGTCTTTTTATACAATTCCATATATTAATCCGGCTTTTTTGATAAATAGAATTATTTGTAAATATAAATTTTCTTACATGTATAAGTCTATTTTCCTGTTTTGCCCGGTTCTTATCTATTAAAAAAGAGAAGGTTATTTCCTAATCTAGTATGCCCTAAATAAGTGGCGAGAATAATGGAGATACTCTACAGGAAATATGGATGGAATGACTCCGCGTTACTTAGCAGCTACTAGCGGTCACAATACGATTTCAGAAATCTTACAAAAATATGAAAATGGAATAGACACTTCCCTCTCAGATTATGAAAACAACGATTTAATAGGTGATCACTCGAACAACAAGAAGCTAGCTCTCCTGAATTTTATAACCTTGTATTTGAAGAATATGCCGATTCAGCAGAAATGTCGGTATTATATATTTATGCAGATTCTTATGATGCTTCGACTTCTTTGGCAAACAAACTTGCAATGGAGATAGCTCCAAAACCCAGTGTATAAAATGGTTATGAAGCCGTGGCATTCCACCGCACGAATCTGAATACAGGTTATGAATATAAAGGAGAAAACCGGTGTTGAAACACCTAATTTCCTGTTCAGTTGTTTTGGCCCATCAAATCATAGAAGATTTCTACAGAGACCCTTGGCAGAGCATTGGAATAATCTCTTTTCGTATTTTTTTACTTTGCACCAGTTCGATTCAATTTAAATAAGTTGAACACGTTTTCGTAGACTGTAGCTAAAGATCATTAAATCGTAAAAAACACTGTCCAACAGTACAGATCTGACTTACTAACTCCAAATGAGCCTTCGAGGTTTCCGGGCAGGGGTTTGACAATACACCGGAATTTTCGTTTCTTCATTGGCAGTTTTGGATTACATGCGTTTTAGCTTAATAATGCAAAATGAGGTATGAACCTGAATAACAGAAGTTACAATAACAGAAACAAGAGGAAGGGCTATAATCCCGGGGAACAACAAGTGACCAAGGTTCGTACGCCAAACAAGCGTAAAAATGAGATCCTTGCCACAGTTATAACCCTGTATGGTGGAAAGCGCCTAAATCTGCAATGTATGGATGGAATCTCACGTATGGGAAGAATTCCCGGTTCCAAAAGAAGAATGAGGATTAGGGAAGGAGATGTTGTACTCATTGTTCCATGGGAAATACAGGACTCCAAAGCTGACGTAGTATGGAAGTACAGACCACCTGAAGTCACATGGCTTCAGAAAAAGGGCTTCCTTAAAGACTTTTAATTAAATTGGATGGCAGGATTTTCCTGTGCATCCAAACCTAACTTCTTCTTTTGCTTCAATCTAATTTGATTACCTCTGGATTTCATCACATATTTTAGCTTATTATGCTGAAAATGTGCAATCCCAAGAGATATGAAAGTGTCCAGGAAAAAGCTGCCACTTTCATCAGAATCCGTAAGTTAATTATCGCTTTTAGCTTACCTGATAAAATAAAATGTAAGTAGGGAACCAGAAGAAAAACCAAAAGACCGAAACCATGGTGAAGAAGTACTTCGACCCCAAGCATAGAATCAATGGATGAATCGTTTGTAGCTCTCATGACAGGAGACATGAATAACACAATCATAAATAATTGAAAAAGCCAGGCAACTGAAATAATTTTACAGTGCAGCATCGTTTTTCTCTTTCTAGCATATGCAATACCAGCAACTATTCCAAAAAACAGTATCGTCTGCAATATCATGTTTATGAGACCATAAGATCCCGGATCAAGCGCCATTTTGTAAACCTCCAACCCCATCTTTGTGACAAAAACAATATCAAGTATTACTCATTAAATTTTTATCCGGTCAATTGGATAATAACCTGTTGCTTCTTACCAATTATTCCATCATCTAAAACATGGAATATTCAAAGAGAAATCAGAATTATAGCAATTAAGGAAATAGTAACTCCTATCCACTGTTTTTGAACAAGAGTCTCTTTTAAGATTAACCAGGCAAGCAAAACAGTTACTCCTGTAGATAGCGAAGATACGACGGTAGCAATATCAAGCCTTCCAACCTGTGAAGCTAATGCAAAAAAAGTGGTCCCTCCAACATTAAATGCTCCGGAAAGAATTATTACAGGCAAAATATGCCTTCCGGGAAGGCTCACAGGCTTTGTAAAAAAAACAAAACCAAGAATCATGATAATTGCTGAAATCCTTGCCACAGTCAACGGCCAGAAAATTGCAGCTTCACTAAAATTATCGATTGAAACAAAAAACAATCCAAAACTCAGACCTGCCAGTGCAGGAAGCTTAAGATCATTCAGAGAGATTTTAGGTCCATGGTTCATACTGACAATAAACCATATTCCGATTAGTGCCAGCCCAAAGCCGACAATTTGATGATATGCAGGTATTCCCTCATTCAAAGATCCATAAATTACCGGCACAGTTACCATTATTATTGCAGAAACTGGAGCTACAATTCCCATTTTTTCCTTTGACAAAGCAGTATAAAAAATAATTAGGCCAAAACTTACAAAAATACCTGCCAGACAACCCCATAGGATCCCATTTATGGGTGGCAATTTTTCGGAAAAAACATAGGCAAGTATGGGAAGCAAAACCACACCTACAGACTGAGTAACCAAAACTACGGAAAATACATTTGCACGCTTTGAGGCAAATCCTCCGCTGAAATCTCCCGCTCCCCAAAAAAGTGCGGCAGCAATACCAAAGAATAACACAAGGAATTCGACAGAGAACATTTGGAGACTTCCTGAAAAGAAAATAGGATAGCTGATATTGTCGAGCAGCCGTATATATGAGTTTCTTCACCCAAAAGGAAAGAGAGTCACCCTTAAAATCTAGAAAATGACACCAACAGGTTAAAATATATTCTACACTGACTCGATTTGACATCTTATTAGAAAACATGAGATATTTCTTTATCTACATATTCATAAAAAATGCGGAGGAAGCTTCATGGCAGACATTACACCAAGGGAGAGATTTTTAAAATCGATGAAGGGAGAAGAAGTTGACAAAGTTCCAGTTTGCTCGGTCACTCAAACCGGGACAGTATCCTTAATGGAAATTTGTGGTGCACACTGGCCTGAAGCACATTATAACGCTGACAAAATGGCAACTCTGGCCATTGCAGGACATGAAATTGCAGGACTTGAAGCGGTTAGATGCCCATTTGACGGGACTGCAATCGCACAAACCCTTGGGTGCACAATTATGGATGGTACAGCCGATGCCCAACCAGGAGTTGCTGATTTCCCCTGCAAAAAAACTGAAGATATTCAAAATATCAGTATTCCAGATAATTTTCTTGAGAGTGAGAGGATCGCACCCATTCTGAACTCCATAAGTATCATCAGAGAAAGGGTTGGCGAGGACTTGCCCGTTGTTGGAGGAATGCTCGGACCTGCTGCAATTTCACTGGCACTTGCAGGAGTAAGGAACTACCTGATGTGGTCCATTACCAAACCTGATGCTCTAAAAGAATTACTTCAAATTGGAAGTGACGTTTGTACCGAATATGCAAACGGGATGTTTAACAGCGGAGCAGACGCAGTTTGTATGCCAGATTCCGAAGGTGGCCCGGATCTTGTTCCCCCGGAAGTCTTTGAAACACTGGTACTTCCAGCACACAAGAGAATAGCATCCAAAAAAGAAGGAATGATGATCTCGCATATGTGCGGAGATGCTACTGCAATTCTTGATCTAATACCGGAATCCGGGTTTGAGGGAATAAGCATTGAAGAAAAGGTAGATGCCGGATATGCAAAACAAGTTATCGGAAACAGGGCATGTCTAATCGGAAACGTATCACCAGTGCAGATCCTTCTTGCCGGTAAACCAGAAGAAGTCAAGGAAGAAGCAAAGTTATGTATTGAGAAGGGAGTAGATATCCTCGCACCAGGTTGTGGCCTTGCCCCACATACACCCCTTCGAAATCTGGAAGCATTCGTAAGTTCAAGAGATGAATATTATCAAGAACTCTCCTAAGGCTTCAAAAACCCAAAAGGAATAAAAGCATTTGGAACCTAGCCCGAATACATGGCATTGCTTTCAAAAAACCGATTGCTTGAACTAATGAACTCCGAATCTCCACTTGTGGAAGGTATGAAAGATGAAGGTATTCAGGTTCAGCCGAATGGAATCGAGCTTACCCTTAAAGAAATTCACTCCCTTAAAGGAATGGGTACAGTTGACTTTGATAATTCTAAAAGAGTAATTCCTGAAAGCACACCCCTTCAATTCCAACCTGATGGATGGATTGAACTGGAAGCCGGAATTTACAAGATTCTGTTTAACGAAATTGTTAATATTCCAAAAGATACAGCAGCCCTTGCAACACCACGTTCAAGCATAATACGCTGTGGTGCTACCCTTGAAACTGCTGTATGGGATGCAGGATATCGCGGACGCAGCGAATGTCTTCTGGTAGTGTTCAACAAAGATGGACTACGTTTGCAAAAGGATGCACGTGTAATACAACTCGTTTTTTACTCAATGGAAAGTGCCGTTGACAAAGGTTATTCCGGCCGCTATCAGAATGAGAATATATGCTAAACATACTCACACAAAAGATATGTAGAATGATACCTTAATGCGGACATATGAGTGAAATTGGAAAATCAGTGAGGATAGAACGTATATTCGATCGTAGCACCGGAAATACAATCATTATTCCCATGGATCATGGTGTTGGTGCAGGGCCGGTAAAGGGTCTTACCGATTTGCCTTCAACTGTTAATAAAGTTGCAGACGGAGGAGCAAATGCTGTGCTCGGCCACATGGGACTTCCAAAATACGGACACCGAGGATATGGAAAAGACGTAGGCCTCATCATCCACCTTTCAGCATCCACTTCCCTGGGCCCTGATCCAAACCACAAAGTTCTTGTTACCACTGTGGAAGAAGCGATAAAAGTAGGTGCCGATGCAGTTTCGGTCCACGTTAATGTCGGAGCTGATGATGAAGCTCAAATGCTTCAGGATTTCGGACACATTGCTATGAAATGTGATGAATGGGGAATGCCATTACTAGCTATGATGTACCCCAGAGGACCAAAAGTCGCGTCCGAACATGACGTTGAATACGTTAAACATGCTGCAAGAGTTGGAGCTGAACTCGGTGCAGATATTGTAAAAACCAATTACACCGGCGACATTGATTCGTTTAAAGAAGTTGTTAATGGATGTCCAGTACCGGTTGTCATTGCTGGAGGACCACAAATGGATACTGATGAAGAACTTCTGCAAATGATCCATGATTCCCTCCTTGCCGGCGGAAAAGGAGTCGCTATTGGAAGGAACGTGTTCCAGGCTGCCGACCCAACAAAAATGATAGAAAGAATTCATGAAGTCGTTCATGGCGGAAAAAACGTAGAAGAAGTAATCAAAGCTTAAAATATAAGAAAAGAAACAAGATCAGATAAAAGGCGGTATGGCCAAATTAATAGACATAAGGTGGTGGTGGTGGTGGTACGATATGAATACTGATCTTGTTCTATTTCCTCATATCAAAGTAATTGTATATATACTTTTTTACGAATCTCATAATGAGTATGAGATTTCTATTATTTCACCTAAATTTAATGATTGCAAATCAGGAAGCACTTAGTGCTGAAAAAATGGCAATTGAAGAAATCACTATAACTAAAGAGTAAAAGCTAACGATTATTGAATAAAACAGCCGAAGGAATATAGTAGCAGAAATTTAGAAAAGAAACAAGACCAGAAGAAAGGCGGTATGGCCAATTGATAGCTATAAGGTGGTGGTGGTGGTACGATATGAATGCTGGTCTTGCTCTATTTCTTATATATCACAGTTATCCTATATATAATTTATCATCATTCTCATCATTATTATGAGATTTCTGGTGCGATAACATTTAAATGTATTGGACATATGCTTGGAGTACATCATTACCTATCACTAATCATTATGAGGAACCATTATGGACAGATATGAACAGGTTATTGAACTCGCAAAAAGACGTGGTTTTTTATGGAGTTCCTTTGAACTTTATGGAGGAACTGCTGGATTTTATGACTATGGCCCCCTCGGAAGCACCCTAAAACGCCGAATCGAAAATATTTGGCGCCAATTGTATGTTATTGAAGAAGGGTTTATGGAAATCGAAACACCCACTATTGGAATTGAAGAAGTGTTTGTAGCCTCTGGCCATGTTGGTGGTTTTTCTGATCCCCTCTGTGAATGTACAGGATGTGGCGAAGCATTCAGAGCAGATCACCTTATTAGCGAGATTATAGAAATTGCTGATGCACTTTCAAATGAAGAAGTAGATGAGATAATAATCGAACATAACGTCTCCTGCCCAGAATGTGGAGGCAAACTGGGAAATGCTACTGAATTTAATCTGATGTTCCAGACAAAAATTGGCCCTGGAAACGGCCGTAATGGATACATGAGACCTGAGACTGCCCAGGGAATGTTCATAAATTTCCAGAGGCTTTCAAGGTTCTACCGCGAAAAACTACCATTTGGAGCAACCCAGATAGGCAAATCCTACAGGAACGAAATATCCCCACGACAGGGAGTTATTCGCCTGCGTGAATTCACACAAGCGGAAGCAGAAATTTTCATCGATCCTGAAGAAAAGACACACCCTGAAATTTCACGTTTTGAAAATGAAGTGCTTACACTTTATTCACAGGATGCACAGGAAAAAGGGTCAACTGAATCAATAACCATTCGGGAAGCAATTGATAACAACATAATAGCACATGAGTTTCTTGCATACCAAATTGCACTCACCAACAATTTCCTGCAACGCATAGGTATTTCTCCAGATAAACTCAGATTCCGCCAGCACATGAAAGATGAAATGGCTCACTATGCCATTGATTGCTGGGATGCAGAAATCTGGATGGAACGATTTGGCTGGATTGAAACAGTAGGTATCGCGGACAGAACTGATTTTGATTTATTGGCACATGCAAAAATGAGTCAGGAAGAGCTGGCCATTTACAAAGAATATGATGAACCAAAGATGATCAAGAAGTTCGTTGTGAAACCGGACATGGGCAAACTTGGACCTCTGTTCAGGAAAAAAGCAAAAGCTGTTGCTGATGAGCTGCAACAACTGGACGAAAAAACTCTATCACAGGAAGAGATCACTGTTGTTGTTGATGGCGAAGAATATAAAGTACCCTCCGAACTTGTTAGCTTTGAAGAAGTTGAAGAAAAAGTTAGCGGGGAAACCGTCGTACCTCATGTTATCGAACCTTCATATGGAATTGACAGGATATTTTATGCATTGATGGAACATGCATTTAATACTGAAAATGTATCAGATGGTGACGCCGAAGAGGAAGAAGAAAGAACAGTTCTGAAATTCAAAAAGGAAGTCGCTCCAGTACAGGTTACAGTATTACCTTTGATGAGCAAGAAAGAACTTGCAACTCCTGCAAAGGAAATCATCCGAAAACTAACCAACCGCGGGATATTGGCATCCTATGACGAATCCGGAACCATTGGGAGACGCTACCGTCGAAACGATGAAATCGGAACACCGTATGCAGTCACGATTGATTATGATACCCTTGAAGATAGTACTGTTACAATTCGAGATCGTGATACAATGAAGCAGGTTCGCACTTCCATAAATACACTTGAGAATACCCTTTCAGAACTTATCTACGGAAAAATTAAATTTGAAGACGCAGGAACTCCTCAATAATAGTTTCACCCCCCTTTCCAAAATGTTAAAAGGGGGAACCCCCTATTTTTTATAAACCTGACTTCTGCGAGACCATGCAGTACACAAATCATCCTTTGATCAAAACAGATACCGTCGAACAACGACTATACCAGCTTGATCTTACATCCCGTGCATTATCGGCCCCTACATTAGTAGTTCTACCCACAGGACTGGGAAAAACAATTGTCGCACTTCTAGCGATTGTGTCCAGACTTGAGAAAGCCGGCGGTAAAGCCCTGATTCTTTCACCAACAAAACCTCTGGTTGAGCAACATGCTGCTTTTTTCCGAAAGGTTATGAACATACCTGAAGAAGAAATTCTCACGTTTACAGGTAGCACCCCACCCTCACAAAGAGAGGATATGTGGAAACTCGGAAGAATAATCGTTTCAACCCCACAGGTCATCGAAAACGATCTCCTTGCAAAACGCATTGATCTAAAAGAAGTATCCCACCTTACATTCGATGAGGCACACCGGGCAGTCGGAAGATATGCATACACATACATTTCTGAGCGTTACTTCAAAGAAGCTACAAATCCCCTGAGCCTTGCAATTACCGCCAGCCCAGGTAGCACGGATGAAAAAATAAATGCGATATGTGAAAATCTCCACATTCGGAATGTTGCGGTAAAAACAGAAGATGATCCAGATGTTGTCCCCTACATCCAGAAAAAGAACATCGAATGGATACAGATCAATCTGCCTGAAGAAATGAAAAAACTCAAAGAGCTATTGGACAAAGTCCTTGATGATAGATACCAAAAACTCACTAATCTTGGCATAAGTACATCATTTGGAAAAAAGACATCTAAAACCGAACTTCTTTCCCTCCAAAGGAGATTTCAAGGAGAAATTCGCGGAGGAGAACCAGATCCTGCCGTTTTTAGTGCACTATCAATCCTTGCAGAAATAATGAAAGTAAATCATGCAGTTGAAGTTACGGAAACGCAGGGTGTTGAAGCTCTGGACAAGTATATGGATAGACTAGACAAAGAGGCCGGATCAAAAGGCGGAAGTAAAGCTTCCAAAAGGCTGGCAGAGGATATTCATATTCGACAATTGCACCACCGCCTCAAAGAATGCGAATCCGAGCATCCAAAGCTTGAAGCAGTAAAAGAAATTGTTGCCGAGCAACTTAAAGGAAAACCGGATTCCAGAGTTATCGTGTTCACCAATTATCGAGACACTGCTGAAATGGTTACTAATGCACTAGAAGAAGTGGAAGGGATATCACCAGTCAAATTCGTTGGACAAAGTTCAAAGTATAAAGATAAAGGACTGACACAAAAACAACAGGTGAATATTGTCAACCAATTCCGACAGGGCGAATATAATGTCCTTGTAGCCACATCAGTAGCAGAAGAAGGACTTGATATACCATCCACAGATCTTGTTCTTTTCTACGAACCGATTCCTTCTGAGATACGGAGTATTCAGAGGAAGGGACGCACAGGAAGACAAAATGAGGGCAGAGTCGTTGTCCTTGTTACCAAGGGAACCCGCGACGAAGGCTATTACTGGAGCATCAAACGCAAAGAGCGAAATATGCA
>CAZHNA010000064.1:0-9908 GCA_964532775.1 uncultured Methanosarcinales archaeon | reverse complement strand
GCAACCCGCACATCAGATCCGTTTGCTTTGAGAGCATCTGCCACGGCAATTGTTTGCTCAACATCGACAGATATTTCTTCAATTAAGTGACCTGCACTGTCATAGGAGTTGCCGTGAGCACTACCGTTGGCAATCGCAAGGACATGTGGATATACACCATTTTCATTTAATGCCTGAATAAAAGTGACAGCTTCTTCGGGTCTTGTGAGTACACGACCGTGCTCATCTTCACGGCCGATTTCACCTACTTCAACCTCAAGACCGTACTGTTTTCCGGCCATTTTTTCTTCAATATGATGAGCGATTTTTGTGGTAGCATCAATGTTACCGGAAAGTTCCTCCCTCAAATTCCCGCCCTGGAAATTAAAGAGATGAGATGCATCGATGGCAAAGGAAGTGAAACCTGCTTCAACCTGTCCACTTACAAGTTCTTTTGTGGCGTCGATATCTTCAGTCGTTCCTTTCTTAATACCAATATGATCGGCATGGAGAGCCCACATATCGTAGCCAACTTCAGTTGCAGCTTCCTTTGATCTCCGGGAGAAATCAGCCGGAGTGAGCCCGGAATAGCCGCCGCTTAGATCCGATTCTGACCTTGCAAGCTCAAAAATAACAGGTGCATCCATCTCTTTTGCTGCTTTTAAAATACCTGTCATTACCAATGCTATGCGAGTGTTAGTTGCAAGAATGATCGTATCCCTGTCAAGCAAGGCGTTGTAAAAGTAAGAACTGGGGACTGGTTCGTAGTTTCCGCTCATGTATTATACCTCAAAACTGTTTATCTGGTACCTAGATATACCTTTCAATTCATAACGATTTCTGTTCTAATAAACCATAAGCCTAAATAAACAAAAGTCCATCAGATTGGACAGATTAACGGAGAATAATTATGAAAGAACTTCTTGAACTTGAAAGAAAACTCTGGGCAATGACTCCACGTGAAATTCATGAGTACGCAAAAGAGAACTATCCTGACCACCCCCCTGTCGGACTTGGGAAAAAAAAGCTCGTCGTCCGCATGATCTTGAATCTTGAAAGAGAGAAACTTAACAAAATCGAAAATGAATCCTGAGAGCCATCAGGATTCACAGTACCTTCAGCCCTCTTTTGAAAAAGGGAATACCTGAATAATCAGGCTACTTTCTCATCAATTAAACGAGTTCCTACCCCTATAACTCTCATATGAGTCTGGAGAGGGAAGTCCCAACCATCAGGTACTATTTCTTCCTTGATCACATCAATGTCCACATGATTAGGATCAAGACCTGCATCTTTCATATACTGCATTATAAGAGAATGTCCCTTTTCTTTTGCATATTCCATGGCATCCTTATGTTCATGGAAGCTTACCCTGCCGAGTTCCGAGAATACATAGTATTCCCAATCAGGTGCAGCCATTGATGCAGGCTTTATCAAAAAGTCGACTCTCCTAACACCTTTGGCTGCAAGGGCTCCTGCCGCGTTACCGACGTCAGAGTGTTCCGGGAGAAGGATTTCCGCATCAAGGATCTCTTCAAGTCCTTTTTTATAGGCCACCACCGGACCCCCTATAAGCACCACAGGAACGTCGATTTTGAACTTTACATGAGAATCTATATCGAATACCCTGCGCACTTCCTCTTTAGGAATTCCCTCAAGGAAAAATGAGACAAGGAGTGAAGCCATGGTTCTTGTGAATTGTTGTTTTACTGATGTTGCAAATTCTGTTGCATCCTTTTTGCACATTTTTCCAAGCAAAGATGCGCCAATTTCTGCAGCCTCCACATTATGCCCGGTGTAATCACCGAGTACATGAAGAGCATCTGTGGGCGTAAAACCAATTGTTTGTATCAAACGTTTCTGGAGAAGCTTATCGAGAATCTTCGAGGAAGGATTTTTGTTATTGAGCCTTGTCCGTATTTCACGAAGAGAAGTTGGTTCAGCCGAGACTGCATCAAAAACCAAGCGCTCGACATCAGTAAGCCCTATTGGGTCATACCCTGATTTCATGTAGAATGTTGTGGGCTGGATATTGTTACTAATCAGTGAATTAGAGGGCATAGGGTTTATCTTTAGCATTTCCAGGAAACCCGGAAACAATTCTGTTGCTCTACTTAAGGGCACTACTCTTCGCGGACCAATGTTGAGATTTCCATCTTTAACCCAAACATGGCTATCCCCACCCATTGCAGATGTTTCCATTTTGATAGCTTTTACACGCGTTTTCCAGCCGCCGACAACTGCACCCTCATCGCTTATTTCAGGTACACCATTTTGTATTACGGATATATCCGTACTGGTTCCACCAACATCAATGACAGCACAACTGTCTTCTCCAGTAAGGAAAGAAGCACCTACAAGACTACCAGCAGGGCCTGAAAAAATGGACTCGATTGGTTTTTCAAGAGCACTCTTTATACCAATAACGGAACCGTCGCATTTGAGCATGAAGATTTTTGGGTTTATCCCACGACTCTTGATATCCCTCTCAACGGTTTCCATGAATTTTTCTGTAACCGGAAGCAATTGTGCATTGAAAAATGCTGTCGTTGCTCTTTCAAAAGCACCAAGGTCGAGAGATAATTCATGCGCACAAACAACCGGATGACCCGTAAGTTCCCTGACAATTTCTTTTGCTTTTTCTTCGTGTTCGGGGTTGCGGATGCTGAAGAAAGAAGAAATGGCAAATGCGGAAACTTTATCCTTGACTTCTGAAGCAAATTTACGTATTCCTGCTTCATCCAGAATTTCTGTTTCTACACCGTTGTGGTCGTGACCACCTGTGACTTTTACATAATAAGGCGTTGGAAGTTCTTGTTGAAGATCATAATTACCGATGAGGATCAAGGCCACCGGAAAACCCGTACCTTCAAGAATTGTATTGGTTGAAAGGGTAGTGGAAACAGATACAATTCTTACATTGTCCAGCAGACTCTGATCAATTCCATCAATTGCATTTTTTATGCCCTCAAGAGGATCCGGGTAGCTTGTTAATGCCTTATTTGTATCGAGAATACTATCATCTTCGTCACTCAGCAATACAGCATCAGTGTATGTACCTCCAGCATCAATTCCAAGACTATATACCATGAAAAAACAACTCCCTTTTTTTGGTTTTACAGTGTAATTAAATAAATCAGAGAAATACCTTCAGATAATGAATATATAAAGATACCGTATTAATCCATCGCTGTGAACTTCTAAAATCATGCTAGATGGTTGTGGATAGACAGTAACCCACACCCAATTAAATCGAATTAGATATCCGAAAATAAGCTCAGTACCAACAGATATATATGAAAACCTACAAGTGATCATTCAATGGAGATACAATACTCCATACTTAAATTTGATCTGAGGGGATTCAAATGAGAAAAGTATGTGATTTTTCCTGGAAAGACTGCGATAATCTATCGCTAGAAAAGCATGATGGAATTGTGGGAATACCACTCCTCGCTGAAGAGCGAGACCCCCATCACTATGCACTTGACGAGATCAGAGCTAACATTGTAGTTGACAGCTTTAAAAATAAAATATCAAAAACGCTGTCTGAAAAGCGAGCTATGTTGGACTGAAAATAAAGTGCCGGGTCATCATACGTAAAAAACAGAAACTCCCAGTGTTATTGCTGTAGTTATAGATAGGGCATAGTCTAATCTTTCGCATCTCATATCGTAGAGCTGTGTTTGTAGCCCACCATGATAACAGCGACTTTCCATTCCTATCGAGATCTCATCTGCCAGCCGAAGGCTTCCTGAAAAGAAAGGGATTACGAGAGAGAGAATTCCAGATATAATATACTTGTTTCCTAAGCCCCGTGAAAGCTGAGCATCCCGCACTTCTTCCATGTAACGCAAAAGTAGCGGAACAAGATTTACAGACAACGCCATCATTGTTGCGATTTCTGAGGTCGTTATTCCCAGATGGTGGACAGGAATTGGTTTTAATATGGATTCTATCCCCTGTGCAAGCATTGCGGCAGACGTAGTTGCAGAAAATAGGGAAGCAAAGAAAATCAGCAGGATAAAGCGACCCACAACAAGGGAACCGGCAAGCAATCCTTCAAGTGAAACACTAAACCAGTAAAAATCAATTGAGTCCAACCCCGGAGTCAGCAGGAAGTGAAATAAAAATATAGCAGCAAGAAACGGAATGATAGGACGAACTGAATAAAGCTGTCTTTTGATCGAAGTTTCTGATAAATAAGCTGCTACAATGAAGAGTACTAAAGGGTAGAACAAATTCTGGAAAGATGAAATTCTGAATATCAAGATACTCAATACGATGAGAGTAAAAAGCTTGACTCGAGGATCAAGTCTATGTATAACAGAATTACCTGCTACAAACCCAAAAGAGACATATTTTCTCATCGAATTCCTCCTTCTTCACAGGAAGAAAGAATTGCTTCAAATGCTTCTTCAATTGTGAAAACATATGGAGGAACATCCACACCCTTTTTTTGCAGAACAGCCATCAATGCAAGAATCGAAGGAGATTGCAGCGGGTATTCCAAAGCAAAAGACTCAAGGGCTCCATCGTAAACAATTCTCCCACTTTCAAGGAACAGCATCCTGTCAACCAATCCCGCAAATGTATCGCAGTGGTGGGAAGCTATGAGAATACTACAGCCATTTTCCTTCAGATTTTCAATCGCCTGTACCATCTTGCTGCGGGAAATGCCATCTAAACCGCTGAATGGTTCATCGAGTATTAGATAAAGAGGAGAACAAGCAATTACACCTGCAAAGCAGGCAAGCTTTTTCTCACCACCACTCAATTTATGCGGTGAAAGTTTAAGCAACTCGTTTCCAAGACCTACAAGTTCTGCAGCGTCTAACACTGTTTTCTTAAGAGTAGCACCCTTTTTGCCATGATTTTTTGGACCGAATGCAATATCATCGAAGACAGTTTGCTCAAACAACTGCCTTGCAGGATGCTGGAAAAGGATACCTACACGTTTTTTAACCTTTTTGTCGGATGCAGGAGAATCATCCACAAGAACTAAACCTCTATCTGGAGATAGCAGCCCATTAAGATGCCTTATAAGTGTGGATTTTCCTGAACCAATATCACCCATAAGCCCGACGATTTCACCACTTTCCAGATCAAGGGAAATGTTGGAAAGTATTGGTTTTTTTTTCGCATAAGAGAAGCTTATGTTTTTGACATGAAGTGACATATGCCCTCCGCAATTGTTTCCAGATCACAGGTTGTATTTTCAAGAATTCCTATTTGCCTGAGCCTTTGGGAAAGATCCAACATTGGGGAAATTTCCATTCCGATTTCCCGAAAGATACCATTCTCAAGAAAATCCCCTAGCTTCCCATCATAGAAAATCGTACTGCCTTTCAGGGCAATAACCCGCTCAGCATGAGCTATTTCATCCAGGTTGTGAGCAATATGAATAATGGTTTTTCCATCTGAATGCAAATTCCTGAGCAAAGAAATGACTTTGTTTTTAGTACTGATATCAAGCATTGAAACCGATTCATCAAAAACAATACATTTAGGTTGCATTGCTAGCACCCCTGCAATTGCAGCCAGTTGCATCTGACCGCCACTGAGCTGAGAAGGAGATCTGTTTTTGAATTCTTCTAAGCCAACGCTTACAAGTGATGATTCTACGGCTTCGAGCATTTCCTGTCGGGGAAAGCACAGGTTTGAAGGACCAAAAGCAACATCTTCCCAAACCGTAGCCCCTACAAATTGAGTCATTGGATCCTGAAAAACCATTCCTACCGTTTGCCGGATTTGTTGCAGCGATTCTTCATCAGCAGTATCCATTCCAAAAACTCTTACTGATCCTTCAGAGGGGGTTAGCAAACCGTTGAGGTGCCTTACAAAAGTGGACTTACCACTACCGTTTTCTCCTACCACTGCCACATATTCTCCGGCAGGTATCTGAATATTTATGTTCCTGAGGATGTAGTCCCCCCCAGAATACCGAAATGAAAGGTTTTTAGTTTCAATCATAGCTCGGCATCCAAACGTGTAAACAGGATAGCTGCGGCGACCGCCTTTACCGCATCAAGCAATACAAAGGGGGCTACCCCTAAAAGGAATGCTTCCTTCGGACTAAGAGATGCCACATATATGAGCTGCACATAGCCAAAAATGTAAATTGCAACCATTCCCACAAGGAAATAGAGCGAAATATACGGAATTGATTTCCGGGGAAAGCGCTCTACCAGATATCCAATAATTGTAACTGCCACCACAAATCCTATCAGGTATCCCCCGAGGGGGCCAAGAAGCACACCTAACCCGGCTGCACCTCCAGCAAACACGGGAAGACCTACTATCCCTAGAAGAAGGTAAACAAGCATGCTGGTCATACCCCAGCGAGCACCCAGAAATGCTCCTGCGAGGAATACGAATAATACCTGAAGAGTAATTGGAACCGGTCCAATAGGAATCGTCATATACGCCCCTACTGCCGTCATTGAGGCAAACAGGGATGCATAAACCATTTTTCGTATACGTTCAGATGAACTTACACTGTTGTTAACCATGTATTGGATAATGGTTAACTATCCACATATATTTTTTGCAGAAAAGTGATGTTTGAAAAAAGAAAAGAGTTGATGGGCTTAGATAAGCCACATCACATATCCAGATCCATATCGCCCATGTCGGGCATATCAGGCATTCCAGCGCCTGAATTTGGAGAAGCTGCAACTACGTCATCGATTCTCATGATCATTACAGCTGCTTCTGTTGCAGACTGAATGGCCTGAGTCTTGATGCGAAGAGGCTCAATTACATCTGCTTCCCACATGTCAACGATTTTACCTGTGTAAACGTCAAGTCCTGCATTCTTGTTACCTTCCTCATGCTGTGAGCGAAGTTCGACAAGTTTGTCAATTGGATCAAATCCTGAGTTTTCAGCAAGGGTTTCCGGAATTGTTTCAAGGGCTTCGGCAAACTTGCTTACTGCGAGTTGCTGTCTTCCTTTGAGACTGGCTGCGTATTCATTGAGTCGCAGGGATAACTCGACTTCAGGAGCTCCACCGCCAGCAACTACTTTGCCGTCTTCAAGTGCGACACTGACAACATGAAGTGCGTCGTCCATTGCACTCTGAAGAGAAGCTACAACGTGTTCGGTACCGCCGTTAAGAATCACAGTTACTGCACTCTGTACTTTGCAACCGGTGATATAAGACATCTTGATGCCTTTTACATCGCGCTCTTCTACCAATGCAGCTTCACCAAGATCTGCAGGAGTGATTTCATCAATGTCCTGAATGTCAGTTGCCCCGGTAGCTTCACAAATTCTCTTGATGTCGCTCTTCTTTACCCTTCTAACAGCATATACTCCAGCTTTCTCAAGGTAATACTGTGCCAGATCGTCGATACCCTTCTGGGAGAAGACAACATTTGCACCGCTTGCGATAATCTTTTCAGCCATTTCCTTGACCATTTTCTCTTCTTGGTCGAGGAACATCTGCATCTGTTCAGGGGATGTGATCTTGATTTCAGCATCCATTTCAGTTTTACGGAATTCGATTGGGATACTGAGTGCGAGGATTTTTGCATCTTCGACTTTCTCAGGCATGTTAGGGTGACTGCGCACTTTATCGAGGACAATACCTTCTACGAGGTGGGATTCCTTGATACTTGCGCCTGCCTGTTTTTCCACCTTGATGTTTGTGACATCAGCCACAGGTCCTTCGTCGGTTTCCTCTACAATGAGCCTTACTGCATCAACAGTAAGCTCGGAAAGAATTCCCTTGTAGTTTTCAGCACCTTTTCCGGTAATTGCAGTAGCTGCAATCTTCCTTAGTGCTTCAGTGTCTTCAGGAGAAACTGCAATTGTGATGTCATCAAGAATTTTGATAGCTTTTTTGGCTGCCTTCCTGTAACCGTCTGCGATAATTGTTGCGTGAACACTTTTGTTGGAAAGCTCTTCTGCTTTCTCGAGAAGTGCGCCTGCGATTATTGCAGCAGTAGTTGTTCCGTCCCCGACTCGTGCGTCCTGAGTCTTGGAAACCTCGACAATCATTTTTGCTGCTGGGTGCTCGATATCCATCTCTTTGAGAATGGTTGCACCATCGTTTGTAATTACAACGTCACCCATGCCGTCAACAAGCATTTTATCCATGCCTTTGGGACCGAGAGTTGTACGTACAGCACTTGCCACGGCTTTTCCTGCGAGGATGTTATTGCTCTGTGCATCCTTACCACGTGTTACTCTGCTTCCGTCTGCTAAAATGTAAATTGGCTGTCCTGCCATGTATCCTGCCAAACTTTGACCTCCTGATTGCATAATGTGTAATTTGGTTATTGTACTGACTTAGCGCCCATCGGGAGCATGGTCTGTTCGTTGTAGATGAATGAACTTCTATATAAGCGTTCCCAGATCCAAAAGGGCTGTTGCATCAATATAAATAGAACTATAAAAAAGAGACAGACGGGATTATTCCCGCCTTACAAACATGACTGCCATCAATACGGCAAATCCTGCAAACAGTATTTCAAATCCCGGCGTAGCTTCTGAAGCTGGTGTTTCGGATTCTGGAACTTCTGTTTGTTCATCCATCAGTTCGGAAGCAAGGCGTTCATCACTCATTATCAGAGGATCGCCTTCATAACCGAGTGCTTCAAAGTCCATGAAACCACCGTCAAGATGACAATCAGTGCACTGGAGTGCATCTGATGCAGGCGCAACTTCATGGTTTATACTTTCATAGAGAGCAGTCTCCACGAACTCGTATTTCCCACTGTAGGGCATATCCACATAATCCATACCTAATTCGGCTGCTGTGTCCCAGTCGAAGGATTTCCAGTAAGAATCCTCGTCTCCGAAAAGATCTGGAATTATGAGAGAATTATACTTTGCATCACTGATCTGCTCACCTTCATGTATTTTGAAAGGATATATCAGTGAATCCTTGTCATCCCTGCTGCCAATTGGGGCTTTCAGGACTGTCACTTTAGCAGGATCTAGTTTGTCTCCGAGATGATATACATCAAAGCTACCGTTAAACCAAGCATAGTCAGGAATTACATTCATTCCCCAGACAAAATCACCTTTCATTTTGTTGTAGGTTGCTTTCCCATATTCATCAACGGGAATTGGATTAATATCCCGTCCTGCTGTTGACCAGTCCCAGTACATCTTTGTGGGTACTTCCCGTGCATAGGCGGGAATGTGGCATGTCTGGCATGCGACATGTTCGGAGTGCTCATCGAGCCGTTCCTTATACTCACCGACGTGAGGGGTTGGTGTATGACAATCTGCGCATTCCACACGACATTCTGAACCCGGAGCACCTGAAAACCGCCCTGCAATGTTGTGGGATGAGGTTTCATGGCAGGTCTGACAACTGAAATCCAAGCCGCCCATGTGGACATCGAGTTCTGCAGAGGGGTCAAGCAGGGCTGAAGACATATCGCCGTGTTTCACATTATCCCCACCACCACCGTAAAAGTGACAGTTTCCACATGTTTCTCGGCTGGGGTCCCCAACACTCCGTGCAACAGCCACGAGATCTACAGATGGATCAACTGCTCCCGCACCTGTGGGAACTTTTACGTATGTGCCTGTGGTTTCATGGCAAACAAGACAATCAAGATTAGAGGCGTTGGTGAAATCAAAGGTATCGTCCTCCCAACCATAGCCTACATGACATGATGTGCAACGCGGCTCATTGGAAGCAATCGCCACACAGAAGTTGTTGATTACAGTTCGTTTCCCGAGATCAGCGTGCTGTTCTTCATCGCATCCGCATTCTGCACAGCTTGTCCACAGCCAGTGGCTGGAGGACATAAGATCTGCAGCCTGATCCTCATGACATGAGATACATGTTGCAGTTACTTCCGGCCCGCTTTCGTATGGACCATCAAGAAAACTATGAGACATTAATGTGGATGATGCAGGAATTACAGACACCATAAAAAATATTAACAATGTTGCTATATACAGATAT
>CAZHNA010000063.1:0-10018 GCA_964532775.1 uncultured Methanosarcinales archaeon | reverse complement strand
GTCAGGATTGCCATATGACGCCGGGAATTACAGAGTTTGAAGCAAATCCGGGAAGAGCAGGTTCAAGTGCTCCCAAGCGCGATCATATTTCGACTCATTATTTTTCAGGAGCCAATGTTTTTGTAACAGGAATTTTTGGTGAAGAGGATAGTCTGGAACTTGCGGTAGAAAGACTCCAAAAAACCGCTACTATTGATGTTATTATTCCCGACAACGTTGAAGCTGGCGAAACTGTAAATATGGAAGTTAGTATCACAAATTCCGGTGCAGGGCATAAGATTCCAACGGGTCTGATAGAAGCTCGCCAGATATGGCTTGAGGTTGTTGTCTCGGATGCTTCGGGAAACATTTTGCTGGACAGTGGAACGCTTGATTCAAGTGGTAACATTCAGGATGCAATTGTTTATCAAACAAAGTTTGCAGATTCGGAAGGTGAACCCACGCTTAAATTGTGGAAAGCTGCATCGGTGATTTCAGACAATCGCATTCCTCCCGAAGAGAAGGCAGTAGAAGAGTTTTCTTTTGCACTTTCCGAAAATGTTGTAGATCCAATATATGTAGATGTAAAATTGCTGTATCGTTCTGCTCCACAATCAATGGTGGATGATGTTTTTGGTGAAGGTATTCATGATGTTCCGGTTGTGGAAATGAATTCCTATCGTGGAGTAATCAATGGGGATATTTCATCAGAATCGACTCCAGGATTCGGGTTTGCAGGGATGATTCTTTCATTAATAGGGGCTATACTTTATCTCAGGCATGGTGAAAAGGAGGAGTGATATGCCACCGATTCTAGATGCAGATAAATGTACTGGCGTAGGTGCATGTGTTGAAATATGCCCTACGGAAGTTATCGATATTGAGACTAATGGCGAAGGCAAAACGATTGCTGCTATTGACGTCCGGAAGATTGCACAGAATGTGAGCAATGCGTAAATGTGTACCCTGAAGATGCAATCCGCATGGAATAATACGGAGGTTTTTCATGTCAGATAATGAGCCAATAAAAATTCTGGGAATCTCGGGAAGCCCCCGAAAGAAATCAACTGACTATGCTACTAAATATGCTCTTCAATATGCCGAAGAGAAGTTCGGAGCAGAAACACAATATTTCTCTGCTAGCGGAAAAGAACTAAAGTTCTGCATACACTGTGATCATTGCATAAGAACCAAGAATGGTTGCATTCACAAGGATGACATTGTGTCCCTGTATGAAATGATGGTTTGGGCAGATGCGTGGATTATTGGAACCCCCGTTTACCAGGGAAATTTAAGTGCACAAACTAAAACCATGATGGATAGATGTCGTGCAGTTGTGGCAAAAGATCCGCAGGCATTCAAAAATAAAGTAGGTTCTGCTCTTGCCGTTGGCGGTGACCGTGTAGGTGGTCAGGAACCTGCAATCCAGACGATTCTGAACTTCTATGTGATTAGTGAAATGATACCGGTTTCGGGAGGTTCCTTTGGGTCTAATCTAGGAGGTACTCTCTGGTCACAGGATAAAGGGGCACAAGGGGCGTCTGAAGATGAAGAGGGACTACGCAGTCTCAGGAGAACTGTGAAGAAAATGGTTGCTATGGCTCAGGATCTTAAATAATTTTAAATTTGGGGAATTTGATGAAATTTGAAGTTACACTTGATAATATTGTACCCCGAACCCATGACGTGAAGAGCTTCCGTTTCAAAAAACCGGAAGGTTTTGATTATTTGGCAGGGCAATACATAATGGTTTCAGTTCCTGCTAGTGATGGTATATTGAAAAAACCATTGACAATTTCGAGTAGTCCTTCAGATAGTTTTTTGGAATTTACAAAAAAGTTAACCGGGCATGAGTTTTCCAATGCACTTGATTCAATGCAATTAGGAGATTCTTTTACAATTGATGGTCCCTATGGGAAATTAACATTTGAAGGAGAATGTGACAAAATTGCGTTGGTAAGTGGTGGAATCGGGATTACGCCTATGGTCAGTATCTGTAAATATTATACTGATAAAAAAGCGCCTTATAACATTGTTTTAATTTCAAGCAACAAGGCAGAAGAGGACATTGTTTTTCGTGATGAGCTTGAAAAAATGGAATCGGAAAATTCTCATCTTCGTGTGGTGCAGACTCTCACAAGAGCAGACGATGAATGGAAAGGCTGCCGGGAGCGCATTTGCGAAAACATGATATTAAAAGAAATTCCTGATTATAAGGAAAGAGTATTCTATCTTTGCGGACCGCCGGGAATGGTAAAAGCCGTAAAAGAGCTCTTGATTGAAATGGATGTGCCTAAATCAATGATGAAAATTGAATTGTTTGCAGGATACTAATTTAATTAGAACTATGGAGGCATTGTATGAAGCGTATTGCATGGGGAATTACAGGATCAGGTGACCAGATTAAGGAAACTTATGAAGTAATGGCTGATATTAGCAAAAGGACAGAGATTGAATTCATGGTTTTTCTTTCAAAGGAAGGGGAAACTGTCATGAAGTGGTACCGGATGTGGGATGGCATACAGCATGATTTCCCAAACTTTAAAACAGATGCCGGTCCGAATTCACCTTTCATCGCGGGTCCATTGCAGGTTGGTCATTATGATGCATTGATTATTGCACCTGCTACTGCAAACAGTGTTGCTAAAATGGTTCATGGAATTGCCGATACTCTTGTGACCAACGTTGTTGCCCAGACGGCGAAGGGGCAAACTCCAATTTATATCCTTCCGGTTGATCAGGTTCGTGGCGAAGTTACAACCTTTGCTCCAAACGGCAGGGAAATGAAACTCAAGATGCGTGAGATAGATGTCCAGAATTCTGAAAAGCTGGCAGAGATGGAAAATATTACTGTCCTGAAAAAGCCGGAAGACATTTACAAACTTGTAGGGCTTGAATAAGCCCTTTACTTCTATTTTTAGCTTTATTTTTACTTAATAGAAAACCATTCCTTCTTTCCGGTAAATATCATCGATATTTTTCATCTTTTCTAGTCCAGAAGGGAATCGGAACGCGGATAAGGTGGTAAGTATACTGTCCAATGCATCTCCTTCGGCATCATTGATGGCTGTGTCTTTTATGCTGTCATCAATCATTAGTCCCATATTTGAAAGCTTCTCCACAATCGAATTCCTCTGGGATTCATGTGCTTTTTCTCTGCCTTTGTATGGTTGATACATTTTCATTTCCTTCAAAGTGCAGGCAGGACAAATTTCCACGATCCAGGGCTTTTCATGGTTTGCTTTTTGCATTGGTGGGACACATGCCAGATCTGCTTTTACAAGTGGATAAAGTACATTTTTGATTCCGTAGTACGTCTGTCTGTACAGGCGAAGATTATACGGGGAAAAAGGAGCACCTTTTTCTTTTTCACTTCTTCTTTTGAATTCCCGGTTTCCTGTTTGTTTCCGGCATTCTTTTCGGAATGTCCTTGCATCAGGGTACTTCTCAGGGAAATGCAAGATAACGTTTTTCCATTCCTGATTTCCAATAACTTCTAGGGGTAATCCAAATGGGAAGTCAAGTCCAAAAACAGCATCTGTATTTGAAGCAATTAGCTCTCGAAGAAATTGGTGACATTCATCACGATCCTTGCTTCCAGATAACTTTTCAAGTGAATCGCAAGATTCTAAATTCAAAAAACCACGGGACTCTGTCCCATGGCTTATCCAGATTTTGCGGCCTGCATCTTTTGCACCGCTAAAATCTACTCCATAAAAAGAGGAACGTTTGTTCCCTAGTAACAGTTTATCGCTCCCGGTTGCCTTCAATAAACTCATTTGTCATTATGAAGGCTTCATCGTCCACATATTGTTGTGGGGGATGTTTCATGAAGTAGGCAGACGGGGAATAAAGAATTCCGCCTGTTTCTCTCTGGAGAGCAAGTTTACAACAGCGAATTGCATCAATAACAACTCCTGCAGAGTTGGGTGAATCCTCCACTGAAAGACGGAGTTCAATGTTCATGGGTACATCCCCGAACAATTTCCCCTCCATTCTGAGGAAGCACAATTTGTTGTCCTTCTGCCAGGGTACGTAATCACTTGGTCCGATATGGATGTTCTCATCAGCAAGTCTTTCTTTCAGAACTGATTGAACAGCTTCTGTTTTTGAAGTTTTCTTTGATGAGAGCCTGTCGCGGTTCAACATGTTGAGGAAGTCTGTATTGCCGCCTGTGTTAAGCTGGTATGTCCTTTCCAGTTTGACACCACGTTTACAGAACAAATCTGCAAGTGTTCGGTGGGTAATTGTAGCGCCTAACTGGGCTTTAATGTCATCACCGATGATTGGAAGTCCTTTTGCAGCAAATTTCTCTGCCCATTCGGGATTGCTTGCAATAAATACTGGCATATTGTTAATAAATCCAATATTTGCATCAAGAGCACATTCTGCATAGAATTTTGAAGCTTTTTCGGAACCTACGGGCATGAAATTTAAAAGCATTTCAGCGCCGGATTCCTTGAGAATTTTCACAACATCTTCTTTTGTGGAATTCTCTTCCTCACTGGCTATGAATTTATATTTGTCTTCATAGTCTGCCATATGCTCTGAGATACCATCAAGGACATTTCCCATGGTAACTTTTACGCCTTTTACAGGAACATCTTGGCAAAATACGGTGGTGCAATTTGGTTCTGCAAAGATAGCTTCAGATATGTCTTTTCCGACCTTCCTTTTATCAATATCAAAAGCAGCTACAACTTCAATATCTGAAGGCTTGTATTCCCCTATGGCCCAGTGCATGAGCCCTATAGAATCGTTTTCAGTTTTATCCTTATAATAATCCAAGCCCTGGATGAGGGAGCTTGCGCAGTTGCCCATCCCTGCAATTGCGATTTTTATATTCTCCATAGCACTTCCTCTTTTTAAATATGAATGAATGCAATAAGTTGCTGTATCTATCATATATAATTAATCATTTGAACACGGCTATAATGTAGGCAGCTAATAAAAATGTTTCTGATAACGATGCTCAGACACCTTTTTGATTGATGCCAAATGTCTTGCTTTCAGGTGTCATGAATTAAAAAAATTTAACTCCTTGTGGACAAATGCAAACCACATTATAAATGGGAAAGCTGCTCTCCCGATGGCATAAATATAAAACAATTCGCTTGTGGCTGATGTAATTTGAAACTGCAAAGCTATTATTGCAACAGTAAATAGGAATATTGCTGTTGAACCAATTGCTACAAATCTCAATCTTCTGCTGTTTTCTATTGGTGTAGCCATAATTAGGGCAATAAATGGCACAAGGTTCATGGGCAAGTAAAATGTGAAAAAATCAAATGCATTTAGTGTGTGATCTGGTGATAGTATATATGCGCGGATTGCTGGAATCCCCAGTATGAATAGTATTGTGAGATAAAGGAGGAACTTTCCTACAAATATCGGTATATTCATTTTTTCACTATTTTCTCGATCCATATTAGAACAACCAATACTATTATGAGAATCAATGTTACCTGCCAGAGGTAGTAATGTACATAGTCAAAAATCTCCGGATACCACACTCCTACGAAACCAAGGAAAACTAGCCGTACCATATTTATTCCAAGTATAGCAGGAAGCCCAAAGGCTATTCCAAGAAGTTTTTTCTGGTAGGTCGTAGAGTAGGCCATCACGCAGCTTGAGTAGATAAGAACTTCGTATATACCTGTGCACTCATCGATTACTTTCAATGCGGTTATCCCGTTTCCAAAGAGAAGTAGATTTTCAGTTACTGAATTTGTGACTCCTAGGGCATTCATTGTAAATGAGAATGTTTCAGCAGTCAGGTTCCTCATGAACGCTAAGTCTTCTTTGAACAGGAGGTACAATCCGGTGAAAATGCCGATGTAAACCAAATATAAGATGACAAACCTAGCAATCTTGTTGTCTTTTAGAGAGACAATTTTGGATTTAAAGGGGATGGATTTTTCCCTGATACTTCTCTGATTTTTCCCCATAATTACCCCGATTTGATATTTCCTGTAGTACTACTTAAAAATAACTAAAAAAAAGAAGGAGGGGATGGTTAGAATTATTCGCGACGTTTCATCGCAACAATTCCGACCAGCCCAAGTGCTCCGATAAGGCCAATAAGGCCAATTGGAGTCATTGCTGGAACATCTTCTGGAGGTTCACATAGATAGTTGGCAGGATCAGTGTCACTTACTGGCATCTGTGAGACAGCACCGACACCATTTGTGGTTCCGATGTTATTGTAGTCTGCACATAGGCGGGGAACTGTTCCTGAGGCATAAAGGGTAGCTTCCTCATTCACGTCAAGATCGCCAATTGTTCCTATGCCCCCAATCTTGTTATCTGTAACAATAACGCCTGTCAGAGGTTCGTCACCGGAATTTGTGACAACATATTTCCAGTAAACTGCACTTCCATTTTCGATGACTGGTGCAGTCGCCTTGCTGTTTGCATCATACCATACAGAGTTGTCTGGTGAGACATATTTCTTGATTATTATGTCCGGGCAGGTGAAGCGCACAAATGCAGTAGCAAAGTCTTCTCCGGGCCCATCTTCAAGACCGCCTGCTTGGACTTCTATCTTTATGTCTGGTTCGCATGTCCCAATGTCCCATATTTGGCCGGCATCAGCTATTGAGAGCTCATATACGCCACCATCAACTGGGTTGAAAGCAGCTTCGACATCATCATAGTTAACCCCAGAAACTGTCCAGTTATTATCCTGAACTGTAATCTCAACTGTTGGGCTTCCCGTTTGGCTTATTCTGATTCTCCAAGACTCTTCTGGGCCGATTCCGAGGCCTGCAGGTCCTTCTGGATCTCCGTTACAATCTCCAAAATTGTTACAATCTACGCCTGTATCTCCATCGCCATCAAGATCTCCTGGAATTCCGTAAACAGTTGTCAGGCCGTATAGGGTATCACTGCCAACGTCATAGTGGCCGTAAATGCGTTTTATGTCGTATCCGCTTGATTCTCCACTCTGGGCCATTGATGTGTCATGGTTGTTTGGCACTGAAAATGAATCATTCTTTGGATCTTCGGTATTCCACTCAGTTGTATCATGTCCAAATGCACCCTGTCTTATTTCCAGTCTGTTCCCGGTATTGAATACATCATACTCGATAGCTGCTGTTGCATTGTTGGTCTGTCCAAATGCCCACTTGTCGTTCCATTCAGCTGCACCTTTTACACCATCAACGGTTATCGCTGATGCTGCCGGTATTGATGCTATTAAAGCCAATACCACCAAAATAATTAGCCATAGCTTCATCTCTTTCATCGTATCCACTCCTATGTACCACCTTTCTTAGTAGATTCTAAGTAGGATAATTTAATTTATGGAGAAGATTGGTTATAACGATGCAGTAAACTTAGTTTCTAACGCATGGTAGGGCATACTCATAATGAAAATGAGGTGGAAATTAGTAATAAAAACCGTCCTTGAAAATAATGTTTCAGGTAATTTCATGCTTTTTTCGACGAAAACAAGAATGATTTTTTCTTTCGTCCACCACCGCTTAAATTTAACTGATATATATAAACAAATAGTAAACCCAGTTTCTAACACGTTTTCAGAGTAAAAGTGCTTCGAAATAAACATGTTCTGGACTAATGATCATCTATTGTCTAAGATAATTGTTAAAAAAAGAAAGCAAAAAATGAAAATAGGAGTAAGGGTTTAGCCCTCACTCATTCCTTCTTTTCTGGAAGAAAAATGCCAGTCCAAGAATTGCAGCTATTGGAAGTGCGACGGTTGGGAATTCTGGTATTTCTTCATCGCAAGGGAATCGAACAATAGCACTTGCATAGTCCTCACCAGGTCCATCTTCCTGACCACCAGCTTGCACTTCTATCACTATTTTATTAGGGCATTCCGATTGGCCAAAATTCCACACTGTGCTTGCATTTTTAATTGCAATTTCGTAGACTCCGTCTGAAGCTGGGTTAAAGGCAGCTTTTACATCATTATAACTAAGCCCGGAAACGGTCCAGTTATTATTCTGAACTGTAATTTCTACTGTTGGGCTACCTGATTGACTTATTCTGATTCTCCATGATTCCTCTTCACCGATTCCGATGCCTGCAGGTCCTTGATCTCCGTTACAGTCACCGAGGTCGTTACAAACTTCTCCTGTATCTCCATCGGCATCAAGATCTCCTGGAATTCCATAAACAGTACTCATGCCATAGAGCGTATCATTAGTTGCATCATAGTACCCGTAAATACGCTTTATGTCGAACCCGCTTGATTCTCCAAGCTGGGCCATTGATTTGTCATGGTTGGTTCCAGAATCGTTCTTAGGATCTTCGGCATTCCATTCGTTTGTATTCTGTCCGAATGCTCCTTGCCTAACTTCCAGTCTGTCACCCAAATCATTTACATTGTACTCGGAAGATGCTGTCGCGTTGTTGGTCTGCCCGAATGACCATTTGTCGTTCCATTCAGCTGCACCTTTTACACCATCTACGGTTATCGCGGATGCGGCTGGAATTGCTGCTAGTAATATCAATACTGAAAAAAGAGTTAGCAATAGCTTAATTTCTCTCATTGTAACCACTCCTGTGTACCACCTTTCATAGCAAATTCTATGTAAGATAATAGTATTTATGGAGTGGATTGAATATAATTGCCTAGTAAACCTAACTTCGTATTATGGGTCAGAAGCTAGTTTTCTATGCTGAATTAATTGTTTTAGAAAATAGGCTTAAAAAATGAAATTTAGGCTCAATTCCGAATTTGAGCTGTAGTTTTTTTGTGGGTGCTATTTTGGTTTTGTGATTGTTCGGGATAATATCTGGATTCTTTCGAAATAGATCCCTCAAGGACCCTTTCCATCAGAGAAATGGCTTCATCGGGTATCTTTGTTCTTTTTCCTTTATCCCCATGTTCCATATTCAAATAGTCCGATGGTGTTTTGCACACGCCGTTTTTTGGATCATTTGGATTATAGTCTTCAATAAATATGATACAACCTTTAAATCCAAGTTTTTTCTCGACGTAATCAAGTGCGTATTTAACACCGTAATGGCATCCAATCCCTGGGATGAAGTACTTATACCCTTCTTTTCTTTTTTGTATTAGCCAAGGGAATAGGTTTGAGTCACTATCGATTATAAAAATCCTGTCTTTTGTAAATCCTTTCTGTTTAAGGACATCTACCATTTTTCCAAGGGAGCAAGGGACTTTGCATTTTACACCATCCAACTTAAGGCATTTTTGGTTCTTTCTGCCGTCTTGGTTATTTGATGCTGGACAGGTAAGGTTCTCCATTGGTTTTGCGCAGTAGGGTAAAAATGCAATACACTTGTCAATTTCTTCTTCAATTACTTTATTGATGTCCAATGATGGGGGATAAACAGCAAGAGAACGATTTTTAGGAATTATTTCCTGCCTGTTAATTTTGCATTTGCGTTCAATAAGAAACTTGTTAATTGAATAGGGGGTGAGTGCATGGACTACTTCTTTGATGGATAATGAGCTGTTTTTCTCAGTACATGTCATGGGATTTGATTGCTTCAATACAGACGCCTCATTATGATGATTATTATGATGATACAGGTATGCACACGATACTTAGTATCGAACGTATATAAATATATCTATTTTAATTTTTATATAATTATATATGTAATATTTTAGATTCTCTTTACTCTCGTTTTTGAATATGGTGCTTAAAAAGAACCTCATGAATCCTTTTGAAACTAGGGTGATTGGTGGCTAGTTTCTAATACCTAATCAACTTGAGGCCAAATAAAAAAGCCCGGTACAAAATTAAGAACCATAGTTCTTGGTGATGATCAACAGGAATGGCAGCATGCAATTCCCGATGAAGCAGATCACAATTTTAACAACATTGCAAGATCATGGAAGGTTTTTCCTTTCTCAGTTGTAATGAATAAGCTTCCTTCCTGTCTTATCAATTCATTTTCTTCTAACATTTCAAGATATTTTTTTGCAAATCGTTTTCCCATTTTTCGTTGAGATTCTGTGTTGAAATGCACTTTATCTTCTTTGCATTTCAGGTTTCTGTTTGAAATCACATTTGTATATTTTTCTTTATCTGAAAAATTG
>CAZHNA010000062.1:0-10199 GCA_964532775.1 uncultured Methanosarcinales archaeon | reverse complement strand
AATCGCCTAACTTTCATATTCTCATATAATGTTTTTACTACTTTTTTAGCACATGGTAGTCTTTAAGTACTGCTAATGCATTGTCTGGGTTGACTAAATATAGTCAGGTCTGATGATTTCCACTGATGTACTCTGAAAATACCCTTTTCATTGCACCAGATCAAGTTGGAAATACCGGAGTTTCCTAAAATGGCTAGTGAAGACAAATCAGGGTTACGGTTTTTTGGCGTTCTTTTCAGAAGACAAACGTACCTGAACATGATTTACATTTTCTTTACATTTCCACTGGGAACAGCATATTTCATTTTCTTTATATCCGGCCTCCTGATTGGACTTAGCTTTTCCATAATTCTTCTGGGAATCCCGGTTTTGCTTCTTGTATTTATTGCATGGTGGGAGTTAGTAGCTTTTGAAAGAGAACTTGCAATACATCTACTTGGAGTTAATATCCCGCCACTATCTCAAAATGAGAGAATAAACGTAGGTTTTTGGAGAGAAATAAAAAATAGACTTCTGAACCCGGTTGCATGGAAAGGACTTGTGTTCCTTTTCATCAAGTTTCCGCTGGGAATTTTTTCACTTATTGTTTGTGTTTCATTAGGAGGGCTTTCTTTAGCGTGGATATTGACGCCTGTAACCTATCAACTTTATCAAGTTGAATCCATGGGTTTTAGAGTTACAACTCTCCCAGAGGCATTTATTTTTTCCATAGCAGGACTGCTGGTATTCATATTAACTCTGCATGCAATTAATGCAATGGCAACAATATCAGGATATCTGGCAAAAGTGATGCTTGGCAGCCATTTTCAAAGAATTAGTTGTCAAACCTGGAAAGCTGATCATAAAAACCAAGAATAAGATTAGTTAATTCATTATTCATGTCCAGTTGAAAAGTACGAATTTGTTTTCCCAGGGGTTTCTCGATAACTACCCCAACTTCAACAAGGGGGGAAATAACCCTTGCAACACTTGAATGTGAAAGACCTGTTTCCTCTGCAATTCCTGAAAGATAGGTTGATTCGTCCCGATGCTCGATGAGATTTTTGAGGACGGTCATCTGGGCAGTCTTCCCAAAAATTCTTTCAAGTGTATCTGCATCCATTGATTTTATTTATTGCATCATATGTTATAAGCATTTCTAATTATGAACATGGTTTGACTATAAATAGATAAACAAGACGTAAAATCAGAAAGTTATTAATAACATCATAAAACTATATTATTCACCAAAAGAGCAGGAGTTTCACATGCAGCACAATGAATTAGATAAGAAAATTCTTAGAATTCTGGAACAAAAAGATGTTTCTCCAAAAGAGATTGCTGTAGAACTCAATGTTGACGAGCTAACAATCCAAAACCGACTAAAAGTACTTACGGATGATCGTCAGAAAATCCTGATTGTAGACGATGAACCTGATGCATTGCTTGCAACACAACGAGCTCTTGAAGCAGACGGGTACAATGTAATTGTTGCCAGAAGTGGTTCTGAAGCACTTGATAAAATTGAAGAAACAATACCTGACGTGATTCTTCTTGATGTTATGATGCCTGAAATGGACGGTTTTGAAGTTTGCAGGCGGCTCAAGGAAAGTGAACGTTTTGAACACATTCCCACACTTATGCTTACCGCTAAAGGGCAAACTGATGACAAAGTCGAAGGTATTGAACTAGGCGCTGATGATTATATTACAAAGCCTTTTGAACTTCGAGAACTGAAGGCCAGAATTAAAATGGTGCTAAGAAGAACAGGGCAATAAGGAATTATGCTTTTCAGAAAACGAAAACTAAACGTTCTGATCATCCTCTTTATTGCACTCCTATTTATAAGTTCAATCGTTTTTTTTGGCTCCCGTGCCAATCAGGAAGTCCAGGACATTTTTGAAGACCAGTTTACACAACAACAAACACTTGTAGCAATGCAGATCTCATCAGGGATTAGTGAATTCCTGAACGAAAAATTTGTAACACTGGAAATCGCAGCAAATTACGAAAATGGAGTTCCTCCGGACAATTTTTCCCGACATTTTGAAACAATATACCAACAATCTGCCGGTTTCTATGCACTTGAATTCGTGGACAAAAACGGAACTATCGTTTCAGGCTACCCGGAAGAAAACGCACCAATTGGATACAATCTCTACGAGAATGAGAAAGATGGCGCTTTTGAGAGAACAAAAGAAAGCGGAGTTACATACGTAACTAACCCGATGAAATCAACCGAAGGGAATCTGACAATATTTGTATGGGTTCCCGTTTATGAAGACGAGGTATTCCAGGGAACTATTCTCGCACTAATTCAGACATATGAAATAACAGAGCGTGTCATTAGGGATTATAACGCATCTTCTGGCTACATTTACATAATAGACAACAACGGGAAACTTCTCTATGACACTTCTGGAGATCACTATCCTGGTGACAATTATTTTGATTTGCTAAATGAACCTGATCACGATCGCCTGTTGATTCTTGGGGAACAGGTTGAAGGAAATAGCGGATCCGGATGGTATAGAGAATTTAATGAAAATGGAGAAGGTGAACTGCGGCTCGTTTCTTATGCCCCCATTGAATGGCACAACCAGATATGGTCCGTGGGAGTTGTCACACCCCTTCGGGACATAATTGCAATAATCAGAACTGTTTACTTCAAACAGGCAGCTTTCATGCTGTCTACAGGAATTTTCATTATTTTCTTTAGTGCTCTTATTGTACTGATATTTGCATCATGGAATCGAACCCTTGAAGATGAAGTCGCTCGTAAAACTGCGGAACTTGAAAAATCAAACCGATATTTACGTAAGCTGGATAGGCTAAAGAATGAATTTCTATCAATGGTATCTCATGAATTAAAGACACCTCTCACAGCCATGCGAACATCCAGTGAATTCCTGAAAGAAGGAAAGTGCGACAGTGAGACAAAGGATGAAATGCTGGATTTGATTATCCGCAACATCGATCGTCAGGCGAGGATGGTGGACGATTTGCTGGATATTTCCAGAATTGAATCCGAAAAAATGACTTTCAAGGAAGAAAAAGTCGAAATAGTGGAATCGATCCAAAATGCAATGGAAGTTGTTAGATCAAAAGCTGATGCCAAAGCTATTCGAATAATTATTGATGAAATCAATCTCCCTGCAGCAAAAACAGATAAGGACAAATTAATCCGTGTTATTGTCAATCTTCTAGACAATGCCATCAAATTCACCCCATCTGGAGGAGAAGACATCCATATCGGTGGCCTACTCGAAAATGATTTCCTGAAATTGAGTGTCGCTGATCAGGGAAGTGGATTTCCTGCAGAGGAAGTTGAAAAAATATTTGATAAATTCTATCAGATAGACAGTACTGCTACCAGAAAAGCCGGCGGTAGTGGTTTGGGACTTGCAATTATAAAGGGAATTGTAGAAGGACAGGGAGGAGATATTTCCGTAGAAAGCAAACCCGATAAAGGCAGTACATTCACATTTACAATAAGGAAGTGGGGCGAGTGAAAAAAAGATATTTTGCATTTTGCATTTTGTTAATGATTTTGGTTTCCGGATGCGTACAGAATCCTGAAAAAGATCTGGTTCAGGAAAAAGTAGATCCCATGGTCAACAGACTCATTGAAGCCATTATCGAAGAAAATTACACTAAATTTTCAGAGGATTTCACACCTTTGATGGAGAAAGCTCTGCCTGAAGAAATGTTTTATGAAATTGATGGAATGGTTCTGGAAACACTCGGAGAACCAACTTCAAAAGAATTCCTGAAAGCAGTTGAAGGAGACCGATACACAACGGTTACGTACGTGCTTACCTTTGAAGATGAATCTGAAGCATTTTTCAATATTGCATTGTTGGAAGAAAACAACGAAACCAAAGTTGCGGGAGTATGGATTGATTCTCCGGTACTAAGAGAAAAACTTGATCATGAAAGAAAAGAGAGACACCCTTAAGTGTCTCATTCATATCTAAGCGCATCCAGCGGGTTCATCATAGATGCCTTCCAGGCAGGATAAAGACCGCCTATCAAGCTTGTTGCTATTCCAAAGACAACTCCTGCACAGATGTAGAGAATTGTCGTAACTGAGAAGAAATAGGAAATATCATCTGTGATGAGGTAAATTAATCCCATACTTCCCCCTACCGTTAAGATTCCACCTGCTGCACTTGCTAGTATTCCGAGGAACAGCGCTTCATATAAGAACATTTTTAAAACATCATTTTTAGATGCACCTACAGCTTTCATAATCCCAATTTCACGAGTTCTTTCCATCGTAGACATAAGCATCACATTAAGAATACTTACACCTGCAACCAGAAGGGAAATAGAACCAATGCCCATAAGAAAAAGTGATATTGACCTGAAAGCCGTATCAATTTCTTCGTTAATTATATTGGTGGCAAAAATTTCTACCGTCTTGTCCTTTTTGTTCAGCAAATTATCAATATCATCTTTTACGGCATCAACCTGATCAATATCCTCAACGATAACGACGACCTGATCATACCCTTCCCCTTCTTCAGGATAGAGTTTCTCATACATATCAAAAGAAGTAAAGATGCTTCCATCAGCGCTTATGTCAAATCCAATCCCCTGCTCCTTGAGGATACCGACTACACGAAGCCTTGAACCGTCAATTTCAACTTTGCTTCCTGTCTTTAATTCAAGCTCAGAAGCAATACGATGACCAACTACACATTCAGTAGATCCTGATTTGAAAAATCTCCCGTCCTCAAGTTCTATGAGGTGTGAGAGTTTCTCTGCTTCGATACCATACGCCGTCCCGTAATAGACTTCATCCCGTAGCTCTATGGCCTCACCCGTCACCCAAAAGGGAATAATCTGCTCTATACCACGAACACGTTCTATGTTTCCAACCTGCCTCTCGGATACGGAATCCTCCCCAGCAGTTGGATATATGATTAACCGGTCACCAATATCTCCGAATGAGTCTTCAACGGATAGCTTTAGAGTGTTTCCAAGAACACCCATAGAAGAAATTGCCATAACGCCAATGATGATACCAATCGCTGCAAGAACAGTTCTCACTTTTTGTCGTTTGAGATTGCGCTCTGCAAGCTGGGTGTACATGTTATTGCGAAAGTTTTCAAGTACTTTCATTCAGTACCTCCCCATCCTGCAAACGTATATTGATGTGGGAATAGTCAGTAATTTGAGGATCATGAGTTACCACTATCAAAGTCCTGCCCTGATTATTCAAGTTGCTTAGTAACTCCATGACACCTTTCCCGGTTTTAGAATCCAGGTTCCCGGTGGGTTCATCGGCGAGAATTATTGGAGGATCATTAGCTAGAGCACGTGCAATAGCAACCCTTTGCTGCTGACCACCGGAAAGTTCATTTGGTTTATGAGTTGCGTATTCGGGATCAAGACTTGCATCCTTGAGAAGTTTTAGGGCTTTAACTTGCCTTTTTTCTTTGGAAATGCGGTTGAAAATCATAGGTATTTCAACATTTTCCAGAGCTGTAAGCGTCGGAATCAGGTTGAATTGCTGGAATATAAAACCGATGTTGTTTCTACGTATACGAGTCAATTCATCATCGGTGACTTTCTGCGTGTCGACCCCATTAATGCGGACAATGCCACTGGTCGGCTGATCAAGACAACCAAGCATGTTCAGAAGTGTGGACTTTCCAGAACCTGAAGAGCCCATGATAGTTGTGAAGTCGCCCTGCTCTATTGAGAAGGATACACCATTTAGCGCATAAACCTGATTTTTACCCATCTGGTATACTCTGGTGACATCCTGAACCTCAACTATCTTGTTCATCGTCCACATCCTGGGAATCTGGTTCTTTTGAACCTTTCCATGAGCGATAAATCACAAAGCCAACAACCACCAAAGACAACAAAATAATAACCCACACATATGCAGGAATACCGCCTTCAGCACTTGAAGAAGAGACGCGATTTGAATCCAGTGGAAGAGAGTTAATTGCACTTGCATAAGTGTTATCTGAATCCCTGAATTCTATCAAGACTGGGATTTCTGTAACGTTATCACCTGTTACCAAAGCGGATAATTCAAAACCACTGAAATCATCTGCATCCAATGTACCTATAAAATAGCTACCTGAAGGCTGCACAGGTTCAACTCCGTCATCAGGATAAATTGATAGTATAACGTTTTGGGCAGGTGTTGTACCAAAATTATTCAGATCTCCGGTAAACACATAATTGCTACCGAAGCGAGATATTTCTAGATTTGTAAATATGAGTGAGGATCTTTCCACGATTTCAAGGCTGATTTCTTCATAACCAGTATGAAGATTATCACCGTTGTAATATAGTGATGTAAATGAAATATCTTTGATTCCCTCTGAAGAACGCATCGTATTCAAGGTAAATGTAACAGTGGAACTGTTTCCACCTTCAATATTGCCTACAAAGAATTCAGATGGGGAAAAGAGAACATCATCGCCTTTTAGCATAACTGTGACACCAGTCACTTCCCCGGAAAAAGGATTGACCACATCTACAGAGACTGTAGAGATTTCATTAATGGTAATTGCAGGAAAATCAGCGATTATTAAATCAACTTCTCTAGAATCAACCTTAACGGGAACCTTGTAATTCAAATCCTGCATGTCGCTCCCACCTACAATTTCAAGATTGAGATAATGAGTTCCAGAGGAAGCATTTTCAGATGCACGTATATTGAAAGTGAAAGCGATAGAATCGCCGGGTCCCAAAAGACCAACATCTGTAAAAGTTGTTCCAGAGGATTTTACATCATCCTCCCCTTTGAGAGTAGCACTGGCAACATAAGCATTCATGTCAAATGTCTCGTCATCTTCTTCGACATATACCTCCCCACTTGCCATATTGCTTAGTTCAAAGGTAACTGTCCCACTGTCCCCCGGAAGTAAAGTTACTGGATCAACGGTATAAGTAACGGACACAGTTGGACGAATTTCAGTATCGGCACAAGCGGGAGCCACCAGAAAACAAATGATTGCAAAAAAAGAAAGAAGGAAAATGGGTTTCATCAGAGAACACCTAAATTGAAAATTGTGTAAAGCAGATACAATGCCATTGGCACACCCACTGTTATCACAGCATTTTTAGTAGTAAGGGAACGAGCGTGTTTCATGCCAAATATCCAGATGTTTGCACTCCACAACATGAAAATCATCCCGATTACGGAAACTGCCTGAAGAACTGGATCTGCTGCGACAAGTTCGGCGTATGCAGCACTATCTTCTAGATTTATATTCTGCAAATTGCCTGCCAAGCTCTGTATACCCACAATTCCAATTATTGAGCTGAGAATTGTAGGAATGTAACCGTAACCTACAACTTCAAGAGAACGTTTGAAAGATCCTTGCCCACCCAAAAGAGCGGAGATTCCGTGAAAAATTCCCGTGTAAATCAGCCACATAACAAAAATAGTTATAAAAGCACCTATTGCTCCACCAATTGCGACTATTGAAGCAAAAGAAGAAGCTTCCGGTATGTTGGCAAGAACAGCATTTGTCATAATGTATCCACTAACTCCTGAAATAAGGGCTACGACAAAAACAATTAAAAGTGGAATTTTCAATTCAATCGGTTCTTGCATTTTCTCATTGAAAAATGAATTCGGATTAGTTAGCACACCAGTGATATCAACCATATCTTTGCCTCAACATTATCATATTATTAATAAGAGTTAAGAGTTTCCAGACTCTTCGAAAAACACGCGATAATGAGATTGGAGAGGAGGGGTGGCGATAGTGGTGGTGGTGGTACAATTCGCAATCTAAGGAATCCAATCTCATTATCGATTGCATGTTAATAATCTGCTATAAAGTAGATAAGTCTTTCCATATTTAGACCGGTTCTTTGATTAATATTCCATTAGTCCATATTAAACACGTCAACAATTCCAAAAAGTTGCACACAAATAAGGCGTCTATTCGGAAAAAGTGAACTTAAACTTCAGAGAAAAGAAAAGATTTAAAAAAGCCAAAAATGGCTAAAAGTAAAAAATACCGGACATGAAAGTCCGGAAAAGTTAGCATTTCGGAAGTTTATCACGAGCATTGCAATCAGAAAGCAATTCCAACCCTTTGTCTGTCAAACGGTAGGAATTATCTCCTGTTTTAATAAAACTGCCACTAAGCAGAAAATCAACATGATATTGGATTGAATCGGCATCAGACTCAACTGCGGCTGGCAATTCGTTTTCTGCAATCCCAAAAGTACCGATGGCTGTAATCAGTTTTCTCCTCAGTGGATGGGAGGCAGCTTTGTTTAGAATCTCATGTTCAAGTTTTACAGCCTCACCCTGAGAAGGAGCCTGCATCATTACATCATCAAGTTCATCATAATCGTCATCCATTATCTTAACCCCATGTTACTTGTAAGTCCAATATCCATAACTATTAATCATTTATATTGTTATTGGTAAAAGGAATCCGACAACTGTAAAACGGCAGTACCGATTTGCAGCACATAGTTACCATCATATAGTGATACCTCCATACCAATAATACAGAAAAATGTGGAGTGATTAATATAAGCACAATGGAAAATTTAGAAGGGGCCTTTACCGGCGAATCGATGGCAAACCGAAAATATCTTGCTTTTGCAAAAAAGGCAAATGATGATGGATTTCCACAAATCGCAAAACTTTTCAGGGCAGCAGCAGCAGCAGAAACAGTACATGCACACAATCACCTTGGAGTAATGGGTAGCATAAAGAGCACAGAAGAAAACCTGAAAGAAGCTATCGATGGGGAAACTTTCGAATTTACGGAAATGTATCCCGGTTTTATTGAAAAAGCAAAAGAAGAAGGGAACAACAAAGCTGCATGGAGTTTTAAAGTTGCGAATGATGTCGAAGCAATTCATGCAGAACTTTACAAGAAGGCACTCGATAACATCGGGGACAATGAGGCAGTTGAATACTACGTCTGCGAAGTTTGCGGAAATACCGTAGAAGGCAATGCCCCTGACGTTTGCCCAATATGTGGCGCTCCTGCTGCAAAATTCGATAAAATTGACTGAAAATCCGGTCTTCCCGGATTTCTCTTTTATTCATCATTTTTGCTATCAAATGCTAAATCCAGTCCCTATGATTTTTTCTTCCAGTTTAATAGCGAAGCTCTTTGATCTTGATCCCATAACAGAAAGATGTAAAGACATTTAGACAAATTGATCATAAAGTTTTTCGAGATTCTTCCCTGAAACAAATTGCACAACTGAGAAATGACTATCACTATCTACGTACCCGGAGGATGAAAATTCTTGATTAGCAGCTTTCATATCTTCCATTCCTATTTCTTCATAAAGCGTATAGACCATAACAAATGACTTGTCATAGCCGTAATCCACATGGTATGCATTGCTTTCATTGTAGATCTCGGGCACTAACCAACCATTGAGCTCAAATGCATACAGTGATTCTGCTTGTTCATATCCATCAAAAAAATTATTTTTCATTGAATCAGCAGCAGTTGGATCAGTGACATTCACCACCAGATAAGTATAAAAATTGGCATAGCCCTCATGCATCCATAGTGTATCAAAATGGCATCCACGAGTCCAGCAATGCGCAAGTTCATGAATGAGTACCTGATTGCTGGCAGAATGCAGAAGAGAAATACTTCCATTTCCATTATTGAAACCTTTATAGCCGTTCATTTCTGAAAAAGAGCATTCTGTAATAGTAATATCCCGATCTCCTGGATAAGGAATACCCCACAGGTTTTCCTGAAGAGGAAGAGTTTCTTTTACTGTATCAAGTACATTTTGAGCCCATTCTTCTTCCCCATCCCAATATTCAACATTAATTGTTACGTTCCTAAATTCAAGAGGTATTACACAAGTGGCAACGTGTACATCTGATTTTTTCGCACATGAAATCAAGACAGGAGCATTCCATTGCTTGTCGGATTCAAATTCATAGATTGTTTTTCCAGAATCAGAAAAAATAGCATAATCATTACCAGGAATGGCTGTTTCATACCCCTCTTCAACGGTAAGTACTACATTCGCAGAATTGCTTGTTTCCTGAACATAAAATGTTGCCGAGCTGGAAGACGTGATTATGTCATATTCCACAGTAAACGTGTAGCTTTCACTGTGCCATACACGCTCATTGAATTCGAATTGGAAGTTTCCATTAGACTCACCAAGCTCATAGAAATAAAGATCTCTAGAGTCATCATAAGAAAACATATTTGAAGCACTTTCAGGCACATAGTAGT
>CAZHNA010000061.1:0-10276 GCA_964532775.1 uncultured Methanosarcinales archaeon | reverse complement strand
TATAGCCGCCAGTACTGGCAACCACAATATGTTTTATTCCAAGCTCTTCGGCTCGTCGGGCTGCTGCACGGACAACTTCATCAGTATTCTCTTTTCCAACATCTTCAAAATATGTTACCGACTTTTCCATTTCAATACCTCATTTATTATTTGTGAAAAATAATCTGGCATTTATTAGTTTACACTTACAAACGATGATCTTATCTATAAGTATTCACCATGAAATAAAAGAAGATATTTTTTAGTCAATAGAAGGTGGTTTTTTGTCAGGAGCGGAATTTGAAGATGTTACAATAACAGTTGATGAGATCAAATCCACGGAACCTATATTAATTGAAGGTTTCCCGGGTATTGGTCTTGTTGGCAATATAGCAAGTCAGCAAATAATAGAAGAACTTTCCATGGATTACATAGGTTCCATGGAATCCAGATATTTCCCTCCCATAGCGGTCCTTTACGAAGGTCTTATCAATATGCCTGTGCGCATTTATGAGAGTGCAGAACACAATCTCATCATGGTAGTCTCCGATATTCCTATAAGCCCTTCCGCATCGTATGATGTGAGCAAGGCACTCATAGATTGGGCATCATCTGTAGGAGTTAAAGAAGTAATTTCAATTGCAGGAATTGCGACTATGGCGGATGAGGCAAAAGTATTCGGTGCTGCTACAACCGAGGGGATGCTTGAGAAGATTAAAGATGCTGTGGAAGTATTCCAGATGGGGACCATATCCGGGATCTCCGGTAGCATAATGTCTGAATGTTTCATGCAAGGCATTCCCGCTGTTAGCCTTCTTGGTGCTACACGCAGCCAGAACCCTGATCCAAGGGCAGCAGCTGCTGTAATTGGGGTGCTAAAAACCCTTTACGGCTATTCCATAGATACTGAAAGTCTGATTGAGCAGGCTGAGAGGATAGAAGTGGAAATGCAGAAATTGGCCGAAGATGTACGTACAACCGAGCAGTCACCTACTCCAAGAAAGGAGTACCCAATGTACGGGTGATCGAAATGGAATACAAAACTCTAACCGGGATTTCCCATGCAGCAATGCATGATCTCAGAGAACATGTGCTTCGGACTATTGAAATTCGTAGTCCACAAAATTTCTTTGCATCCCTGAATCTGGATGTTGGCGAGGATATTTTCCTAACTTCAACCAGTAGTCAGGATATAACTGCCGGGACAATGGGTGTCATTGGAAAAGTTACAAAGCATCAGGTGGCGACTCATCGAATTGTCAATAATAACGATAGCTATTGTGAGGAAAGGGAAACGACAACTATAAGGATCCAGATCCAACCGCGCTGTGTTGGCAGGATTCGCAAAGTGAACTCAAACCAGATTGGTCATGTAACTCTGACTGAAGCAGAAGCAGTTTCTTTTTATGATGCAAGGTAATTTTCATTTTCGGGTTTCTGGGAGTTTTTCCAGTGCCCGATTTGTTTCTCCTAATAGATCATAACGCAATCCGAGGGGCACTTCTGAGTCTGAATAGCCTGTATGTTTTCTTGAACCCTTGCAACCGAATGACAAACCAATTCCTTCACGAAGGGGTCTTGCAGTGCAATCGCCACATATGGAGGCTGCTCCGATTGTGTCAATTAGAACTCTTTTACCATCGATGTATGCAAGTGCCTGAATAATTCGCATCACTGATTCAGGCTTCAGATAAAAAATACAAACCTCGAAAGGCTTCTCTGTTTTTGATAGGGGTGCAATTAGGATCGATTCATATTCCTTACTAATTATCGGGAGCGTTGTTGCAGCATTTTTGGATGCTTTTTCACTAGCATATCTTTCGCTTCGAAGATAGTAGTCTGAAGGAGTGATTTTGGATCTACCTAGCACATATTCCCCTGCACTACAACGCTGAGAGTTAATGTGGTATTCTTTTCCATGCCTTGCTTTACTAACAAGTTCGCAATACAATTCATTTGATTCAGTGCCATTTTTGTCTTCCAAAAATGAGATGCACACAGGTTCTCCTGCCTCTACAAGTGCGCACAAATAATCCATTTTCGGAAGACTGGCAGGCATTAAGATTCATTCCTGAATTGCTTATTCTATTTTTGCACGGATCGTTGTAAATACAGGTCCTCGAATATCTATTTTCTTATTATTGCCTGTAATGTAGCGCTGTGCAAGTGGGTTTAAAACGATGTTGATTTCAGCAGGAGTTTTTACAATCCTTGCACGGGTTTCAGATTCTGACAATCCGTTTTCAATTGCTTCTTCAATTTCTCTTGCAGCCTTTGAGGCGAGGGCATCAATAAACTGAATTCCTGTCCTTGCAGAATGGTTCTCGAATGCTTTTTTCCATTTCTTTGTATCAGGCAAGCCAAGAATATCATTCTCATAAACAATAACTTCATTGAAAGCGGCAGGTCCGCATAGTTTCGTATCCTCTTCAGGTTCAACGACAGAAACTGTGACCTTTTTACCCATAATTTCTCCTTCCCATGCAGTAAATTCGCAGGGACTGGGTTCACTTCCATGTAATTTACATTCGCGAACAATTGACTTGAAGATTTCTTCTCCTTCAGCTGTCTGTGGAGTTTCAGCAATCAAAATAGTTTTTGCAAGATCACTGTCAGAAAGATTCCATTCGGAATATTGGGGTAATTGTGGGTATGACATACTTCTTAGATCTGTTGCATCAAAGAGGATCATGGCCAGACGTTCAACTCCAAGTCCGAGATTCATAACAGGATACGGGATGTCGTATTTTGAAAGTGCAAGGGGGGAATAGATTCCAAAAGTTGCAATTTCTATCCAACCATCTGAGTATTTTGTATTTGATCCCACAAGTTTCGGGTGATATGCAAAGACTTCAATTTGTGTTTCCGGTGTGTAATATTTACTACGTTTTTCATCTGGCCGGAAAAGGAATTTTTCAAAACCAAACTGTGAAAGCAACCCTTCAGAAACTGCTTTTCCATAATCAACTGTTACTTCTTCATCCATTATCACACAGGATGCGGAGTAGTATGTCATAAGGCGTGATGCATCTTCTTGCTGTTCCCTTCTGAAACACCGGTCAATGGAAAAGAGGTGGAATGGTGGTTCCCTGCGTCCGAGCATTTCAGACAGGCTAATAAACCATCCAGAGGTCATGTGGCTACGTAATGTTTTACTTGCAGCAATAGGTTTTAGTTCCTTAAATTCCGGGAAAACTTCTTCGATCATCTCTGCGATAAGTGAATCTGAGAGTCCCAGCTTCCCTGACATTTCAGAAACAAGGTCATCACCCTCCACAGTTCCTTTTTTATATGCATGTAATTCCTCGCGGATGATTCCAATTCCTTCATCTCCGATATCTCCCAGCATTTCTGTTATTTTTGCAATGCGTTCATCCGAGATTCCGACATTCGGACGAGGAAGGCCTGCAAGATAAAAACATCTGTCCAGAACCGCGAGTGCTTCTGGTCCAAACTGCTTGTGAACTTCAGCTTCATCAACAATAAGGGGGTTCATCATTTCCTCAAAACCCAATCTCAGATAGGCTTCCCTTAGTTTTGAGATTGTATCGTAAACAGGGTGGGGTTTCCCGTATCTCAGGGATACTTGTGGGTATCTCTCATTTAAAACCGGAAATTTTACGAAGGAAGCAGTTTCATTCCAAGCCTTGTCAAAATCTTCTTCTGCCTGCCTTTTAACGGATTCGGGATCAAATTTCATAATAATTACCTGTGAGTCTCTATTTAGTTAGGTTCTTGTTAATATTTGTTAAAGATAATGTTGCTAATTGGACCTGTCAGTTCACCACGTTTTTTGTAAGCAGAACATGTACTTTGTCGGTGGTGCGGTTAATTGTGATTGAGTCTGGATACCCATGCTTGCTTTAAAAGCGAATAGATGTTGCCCATTATATCTAAATGCTTTTTCCCTTCACAGGATTATCAAATATTTTGATGCTATAAATTTGTAGTCATTTGCAAGTTGGGATTCAACAACTCGCATGGATATTGTAGGTAAATTGGTGCGTAATATCAATTTATTTTTACATTCGAATGCTACTTTTAAATTGTTATAAAAGTAGTTAGTATAAAAATAACTACAATATTGTTGTTATTAGAAAACTATATGTATATGTATATGTGATTGTATTGTGTGATAGCATGTCTGTCCGAACGATTTACAAAAATATAGGGGTCCTTGTGGAAAAAAGGACCATATCAATCCTCCTAATTGTATTTGCCCTGATGCTGGTATCAGTGCATGGTGCAGTGCTTATAGAGGATAAAAGCGGCACTGACACCTTTGTGGACCGGAATTCGGATATCTACCAGAACTTCGATCATTTGTACAAACACAACTTTGGCAGTGAGACAATAGCGGTTCTTGTGGAATCGGATGATGTTACTGATGTAGAGGTGCTCAAGGCCATTGATGAGTTTTGTTTACAGATGGAAACCGATAAAGATGTCCAGCAGGTTCTGAGCCTGTCAACAATCATAAAAAGTGCTTCATATTCTGTATGCGGGTATTCCGGGATACCGGAAGATGGTAATGCAATCAGTAAAATTATAGCAGGTTCCCCGGCTGAGTATATTGATCGTTTGATGCCGGACATCCAGCATACCATTATTCTGGTGGAAATGCCTGGTGATATTGGAGATCAGGGCAAAAAGAGGGTTCTTTCCGAAGTGCGGGATACTATTGAATGGACGGATTTCCCGGCAGGCACCCAAGCAAGTGCAACCGGAGAGCCGGCTTTCTTGATAGATATGGGTCAGGAGATGACCAGTAGCCTGATGTCAATGCTGCTTGTTTCATTCGTGTTAATGATTTTTGCCCTCCTTGTCGTTTTCAGGCATGTCAGGTGGTCTCTGCTTCCTCTTGTGGTAGTGCTGGTAGGTCTGGTATGGACCTTCGGTGCAAAGGGGTATGTCCATATTCCTATGACTATGGCATCGATGGCAGTATTCCCCATACTGATAGGTTTGGGGGCGGATTATGCTATCCAGTTCCATAACAGGGCTGAAGAGGAACTGGCAAAGGGTGAATCGCCATCCGAAGCCATTATAAATACCGTGAAAAATACGGGCCCTGCCGTGGGTATTGCTGTGATGGCTACAAGCCTGGGTTTTGTGGCACTGTTCATTTCAACCGTGCCTATGATACGGGATTTTGGAAAGATGAGCCTTATAGGTGTCATCCTCTGTTATGTGGCTGCCATCTTTGTTCTTGTTCCTCTGCTCTACTTGCTTGACAAAAGGGCGGAGAAAAAGGGTAACAAGGTGTCTAAACAGGAGGGTAGCAGCAGTTCAGGGAAATTCATTAGCAATATCTCAGTAACAGCGGCACAAAAGCCAATCATTATCATAAGCCTTGCAGTTCTCCTGGCTGTTGCAGGCCTGTATGCTGATGAGCGCGTGGGTGTGCAGACCGATGTGAAAGAGTTTGTGCCTCAGGACATGCAGTCGTTGCAGGATCTTGACAAACTGAACCGGATCACAGGTGGTTCGGATCAGATCAATATCATTGTCAAGGCAGATGATATCCGGGATCCAGATGTAATCATGTGGATGAATGATTTCGGTGACAGGGAGGTAGAAACCCTGACCGAGGTTGTGGGTTCAGACAGTATTGCGACAACCATCAGTATGGGGTATGGCTCCATACCTTCGGAAAAGAGTACAATCGATGCAATACTTGATATGACTTCTCCTACCATCACGGATCGTTACATAAATGGCGGGAATATGGGTGTTCTGAACCTGAATCTTGAATCGGATCTCACGACAGAGCACCTTGCAACGCTTATAGCAACTGTTGAAAAGGATCTTTCCTGGTACCCTCCCCCTCCGGGTGTATCTGTTACAGCTACCGGGGTGAAGGTTACAATGACTTCTGTAATCGGTGCCCTGACATCAGGGAGAACGGCTATGGGATATCTTGGACTTGCTGTCATCTTTGGCGGAATGCTGCTCGTCTACAGGGATCTGATGAAAGCCGTGGTGACAGTACTGCCAATACTAATGGTTACCGGCTGGATTGGCGGGGTTATGTACCTGCTGAATATGGAATATAACCCGCTGACTGCAACCCTTGGTGCCCTTGTAATAGGAATCGGTGCGGAATTTACAATACTGATGATGGAGCGGTACTTCGAGGAACGGGATAATGGACTCGAGCCGTTTGATGCAATGGAAAGGGCTGCATCGAAGATCGGGCAGGCTATTATAGCCTCTGGATCAACAGTCATTTTCGGATTTTCAGCACTTATAGTATCACCGTTTCCCATGATACAGGCCTTTGGAATTGTGACAGTCATAGCTGTAGCATTTTCATTGTTTAGCACTCTCGTTGTCCTGCCACCTATAATGGTGAATCTGGATATATGGAGATCAAAACGAAGAAATAATCTTAAAAGTACCAAAAAGGTGAATGTATGAAATATTTTCCTATAGTAATTGCCGTTATGCTGCTTTGTGGTCCACACATTGCAGCTGCCAGCATAGATGATAATGTTGTTTCGGAAATAGCAGATGACTACTACGATGTGTATGGAGCACCACACCTGAAGACAACAGTTGCCAGTGACAATGTATTCCACAGGGGTGATGATTGCGTCCTGTATGTAAATATCATGAACGACGGTGAGATTGCGGGATTTGAAGCGGACGATGATAATATCGAAGATGACGTTGAGGAATATGGTATTTCTTCGACGATGTCGCTGGTATCCCAGGAGCTTTTGTCGGATAGGAAGATCACAGTTGCGGATTCCATAACCGGAACACTGTTGCTGGTTGATCCGGATGCTCCCATCGACATTAAGCTCGACACCTTGCTTTTGGGTTCGCTTAGCTCCGGCAAATCACTTTCAAGTCCGGCCGCATTTCCACTGGAAATCGATGACAACGCAAAGGCAGGCACCTACGACTTGAAGCTGGATCTTAACTACAGGTATCAGCGCGATTCGGCGGTTGTTCCTCCATACGGTGATGTTTATTATTGGTATGAGGATGCAAACCAGACATCTATCTTGCAGATAGTGATCGAAGAGGAGCCTTATTTTAAGGTCACGGGGACCGAGGCCAACCTTACAGCAGGTGGTGAGGGTATAATCAATGTAACCTATGTAAACACCGGTGATGTGGTTGCAAATGAATGTATTGCTAGAATCAGTGTAGTGGATCCCTTCAGCACAACGGATGATCAGGCATATCTTGGCGATATAAATCCGGGAGAATCGGCAAATGCACTGTTCAAGGTGAATGTTGCGGAAGATGCCACTCCGAAGGGCTATTCAATAAACAATGAAGTAAAATACAAGGATGAACGCGATGATACTCTATATGCAAGGGATCTGAAGGCTGTGGTTAATGTAGGACCGGCTAAACCTCTAGGAGAGGCTATAAAGGAAAACGCTATTCCTGCAGCTGCGGTTTTGCTGATTGGAGGTTTCATCGGGATACCTATATACATGTATAAGCGAAGAAATGTTGCCAAATAAAAGAATCATGGAGGTGCCATTATAACCACAATGATAGAATCGCTCCAACAATTGGGACTAACCTCCTATGAAGCTAAGGTACTTGTTGCACTTACTAAAAGTGGAAATGGTACTGCAGCAGATATTCATACCCTGTCCGGGATCCCTCGCTCTGCAGTATATGGCGTATTAGCAAAGCTCAAAGAGCGGGGGATGATCGAGGTCCAGAATACCAAACCAATGCGATACAAGGCCATATCTCCTGATATGGTAATGGAAAGGCTGAAGAAGGATTTTGAGACAGAAAGCGAGAATGCTCTTAATCATATGGGGGAAATCTACCAGACTTCAGGTGAAGAAGTGGCAGAAGATCTGGTCTGGAACATTAGCGGCGTGAAGAATGTAACTGAAAGGATAGTGCAGTTGCTTAGTGATGCCAGCTCGGAGATTGTGTTTGCTTCTTCCTATCCCTCGCTGAGTCAAATAATAGAGACGTATCCCATTATGGACAGTATCAGGCAAATGGTCCTGGATAAAATCAATGCCGGTCTTAATGTGAGGATAACCGGGCAGAACAGAGACAGTATTCTGGATGTTGCCGGGGAGTTGCCAGGTGCGGATATCAGGTTCTATGAAGCAGAGGGTAGAAGCAATCCTTTAAGGGGTGGCATACTGATTATCGATAACAGGGAATTGCTCATCATTGCCATTAATGATGGAACTGGTCAGGATGGCATCACTGCTATCTGGTCAAATGGGACGGAGCTTGTTTCAATTTTCAAGCATTTTATTGAGTTGGAGTGGATGGCATCCACACCATTGTCGTCCATTCATTGAAAAAAATCCTTTCATTTGTGTAAAAAAGTTAAGGATGAACTAAGGCAAGAGATTTTTGGTGTTTGGAATTGTTTATCCCATGTTGACGAGCATGTTCAAAAAAATAGTTGCCGAGTGTTTTCACTCGTCTACAGGAATAGTTTCAAGCTGACTGGCAACGTTCCAGATCAGGGTTCTTGTGTGGAGTGGGATATTAGGATCGTTACTGATATCCTCTAGAATTGATATACTCATGGAAGTTCTCAGGTACATTGGTTCCTTGACATTGTTGAGTCTTTCCACTATTTCATTGGCAGAGCGCCTGATATTGCGTGGTACGGAGTTATCGTTTCCGATTTGTTCCAGCACCCTTACGCATTGCTGTATCACATCTTCAGTATTAGCCGCCAGCATTTTGATCACCTTTGTATATGTAAAAAGACGTAGAATAAGTGTTATCTGCTGTAATGTAAACAGGCATATCCTATAAAAGTATATTCATGTTTCATTCTTGTAAAATATGCCTTCGTAGCTAGTTTGTACATGCTATGGGTGATTCTAATAATAGATATGTAAAAGAGTTTTATGCTTTGAATGCCTTGGATAAATAGTAGTGTTAATTTGGTGTAAATGACAAGCAAAAATATTCATGTAAATATTAATATGGAATGTTCAATATACAACATTGCATTATAAGGTGGTTATATGTCAAGTGCTGAAAGTATTCGAGATGGCGATTACAAAATTCAACAGATATCAAGGTTACTGGAATCCGGGGGGACTATGCTTGCACAGCATTGTAATGTATGTGGTGCACCTTTCTTCCGCTACCATGGTGAAATTTTATGTCCTGTATGTAGTACCGTTGGGGGTCAACAAAGCAGTGAAACGGTAGGTGAATCCGAGTCAGTTTCTCAATCCCGTGTCAATTCACAGGTTCCTTCATCTGCTCAATCCAATACTGTCGTACTTCCTACTCCTCAGACAGAACCTGAAGTTGTATTTCCTCCACAGGTAAATGAGCCTGATGTTTCTGCAACGACTCCTGTCAAGGATGATGTTTTAACCAAATCTTCTGGGTCACAGGAATATGTTGTAGATGTTGATACTCCGGTAGTAAATACCAGTTCTTTTGCAACTATCGATTCAAAATCGCTTGAAAATACCCTCCTGCAAACTATAGAAAATCTTGCAGCACAGATGGTGGGGGAGAACGATACTCAAAAGATTAAAGATAAGCTTGATTTAATCGAAAGGACTGTAGTTCTCGCTGAACGCATAAAGAAATTGTAATTATGCCTTGTATTTGCTAGCAACAATTTCTTTTATTTTGCTAGCTGTTTTTGGTCCGATGAGCTTAACTTGCTGAAGTTCATCTTCGGTGGCCGTCATTACCTTTTCCACTGTTCCAAAATGTGACAACAGGTTTCTTGCGGCTACGGGTCCGATTTCATTAATTGAGGATATGATATATTCCTGCTGTTCTGAAAGCAGACGTGCAGTCTTTTTTCCGTGTGCATTGACCACTCTTTTATCATTGACTTGTTCACGTTTTGCGATTTGGTATATCAAACCAGCGGTGTCTTCTGCATCTCTTGTATAAATGACATGGATTCCAAAGTCAAGGCTGATAGATAGCAATGTCCCATGGATGGAATTAGGACTGATTTTTCTGCCTGTAAAAAGTCCATCCCCTTCCAGCAGCAAAATTCCTTTCTCATAAGCATTTGCCAAATTCGAAATCTGCTCAAATAATTTTCCTTCAATTAGTGAACTCAGGAAGTCTCCTGTTTCTTTTCGTTCGATAGCAAGCCTTTCACTAACAACATAATCTCCAACTTCCAGAGTTTTCAGTGTGAGGTCTGCTCCAAGTTTTTCAAGATTGCGGGCAACAGTGCTTCTGATTTCACGCTGATCTACAATTACTTTAATACTACCTTCGTCGCTGAAATCTGCGAGGCTTTGTTGTTTTTCTGCAGGCTGAAATTCTGTGACTACGTCGCTGTTATTTGAATCCT
>CAZHNA010000060.1:0-10355 GCA_964532775.1 uncultured Methanosarcinales archaeon | reverse complement strand
CGCTAACTATATCTTTAATGAATTGCATCCAATTGATGCCGAAAGCGTTATCAAGGGGTTGTGGCCTAGCCAGGAATGGCGACGGGCTCCAGCGGATAAATGATGAGCAACGGGTCTACTGAGACTTACCCGACGGGGTAGGTCTGTGAGGAGCCGTTGGAGCACTGATATGTGTTCACCAGAACCTTCAAATGCTGCTACGTGCAGCGGTTCGGAGAGACCCGTCGATCGTGAGTTCGAATCTCACCAACCCCACGTTCTTTCTTTTTTTAAATATTTACCTATCTTAGTTTGTCATCCAATTTCAAAAAGCTTTATAATCTTTGAGCCAAAATATTTTACCAACGGTCAGAAAGCTTGGTAAATGACATTTGGATGTGGCAAAATCGTGATGGAAACTTTGAAGCTTGCTAAAATTCGTATAATTTCATATGAAAATAAAACGTTTGAAGAAATAATGGAAAGGGTCTTTACAAGCGAAGTTCGATTCACTCCAAAGAAAAATGCGTATTTTTTTAAGAAATACTCGGTCTTTCTAGATGGTGTGATCTATGGAGAAGCTCATAAATTCAAATTAAATAAATTAGACATTGATTTATCTGACGATATGTCAAAAGAAGAAATAAATCGCCATAATCCACTTGATGCAACTGTGCGTTTTGCAGTTTTTCCAGACCACAGTATTGTTATCTCGAGTAAACAAAGGTTTGGTTCAGATATGTTCATTAAAACCTTCGATCACGTTTTTAGATCTGTTTATCCTAAATATGAAGCGGAAGCTTCTATATCTTACATAAGAGATGATAAGGATATTTTTGCTATAATTGATAATTTTAAAAGATTAGTTGAAGTTGAGATTAAGGGCATAAAAAAGTCAAATCCTAGTCCGAAACCAACATACAAAAAAATTGAAGATTTCATGAAGAAACAGAATACTGAAGTTTATAGTATGAAAATGGTTGGGTATAATGAAAAAGGCATTAATAGAGATCATGATGGGCATGTTATGAGTGCAATTTCTCTTTCAAATGGTGGATATTCGGATAAGTGTGAGTTTACTGGAGAAGAAGGTACTGGTGGTTTTCGTAGAATAAATGTCAACGACTTGATCATGGTGAAAAAAGTTGAGCAAGCTCCTGTTGATCAACCTGAAAGTTTTGTAAAAACAGCACTTCAAGCATTTATAAAACGCATACGAGGGTAATTTAATTGAGTTCGAGTAGACTGAGTATTTACGGTCGCCTTGAAGAAGTGGGTGGAATAAGAAGACTATTTGATAGGCATGCCTATGATTTTTGGGCAGCTTCACTCGTTACTTGTATTTATATCGTATTTCTTCATTTCATCTTGGTTCCATCTGGAAAAATTGAATACTTAGTAGCTCAAATTAATGCTTATGGAATGATACCTTTTTTTGCATTAGGTTTAGGATTTTTTGTTATCTTAGGCAGAAGCTATGCTAGGGTAAACAGTTTTAGGAAATCACTTAGTGAGAAAAGTTCATTCAAAAAGCTCTTACGAAAAGGTGATTTTATTATTAGATTAGAGTTTTATCATGATTGGTGTAAAGTTTCGATATTAATTTCAACAATTGTCTTCGTGGTTTTTTTACTCATTTCATTAATATTGGTAACTCTCACGAATGCAAAAGAAGGATTCACCTATTCACTGTATATATTTAGTAGTGTTTTATTTTGTTTTACTTACGCATCTGTAAATTACTACCATGTCTTGGATATGGATTCGAATCTAGATTCGATAGAATCTGAGTATACATAAATCAACGCAAACAGTTGCTTTCAGCTAAGCATCAATCACTGTCTTATTTCGATCAACATCTGGAATTTTGACAATAACCTTTAAATGCAAGTGTCATCTATTACCGGACGTTCCGTTTACGGGGAAAGTTCCCGTTGGCATGTGGCCCCTAGAGGGGCTGAATCATAAAGAACGGATCCAGGTGAAATAATGTCAAAATCATTTTACGCATATATTAGAGACGCATGGAAAGATCCTGACAACACGTATGTCAAGGAACTTCGCTGGGAAAGATTACAGGAATGGAGACGTCAGAGCTCAGTTGAAAGAGTAAGACGTCCAACACGTATCGACAGGGCACGTGCTCTTGGTTACAAAGCCAAACAGGGAATTGTTGTAGCTCGTGTACGTGTAAGGCGTGGTAGCCTTCGTAAATCAAGGTTCATCCGTGGTCGCCGTACCCAGCGTATGGGTAAAAACAAGATTGTTGCAGGAAAGAGCATCCAGCGCATTGGCGAAGAGAGAGCTGCTCGCAAGTTCCCTAATATGGAAGTTCTGAACTCCTATTGGGTAGGCGAAGATGGTAAACTCAAATGGTACGAGGTAATCCTTGTAGATCCAAGTCACCCTTCAATCAAGAACGATAAAGATCTTAACTGGATATGCAACAACACCTCAAAAGGACGTGTTTTCCGTGGAAAGACCAGTGCTGGTCGTAAAGGACGTGGCATGATGTCAAAGGGCACAGGTACTGAAAAGAACCGCCCAAGCATAAGATCTAACAACAACAGGGGCAAGTGATTCATTATATTCTTTTGCGTGCCACAGCGCATGCAACAGAGGACAGGTCCAGGGTCATTCAGGCCCTGAACCTATTTTTACCGGAAAACTATGTGACAGATTCGTCCAACGATTCCAGTAACATTGATTCTATGGAGATACTGGGACATCATGGCAATTCCATGGTGCTCTATTCTGTAACTCTCAAGCGAAAACCCGAAATTAAGGCTTTCACGAGAAAAGTTAATGAGGGTTTAACTCCAGAAGCCCGTGAAATTCTGCTTGGGGAACTCCATGAAAGGTTGGACGATGAGCTAATGCTTCATTTACGCTTTGACAAACAAGAAGCGTATTTGGGTCGTTTTTCTTTTTCAGATTCGCCGGATTCAATTGTAATTAAGCTAAAAATAGCCACCTATCCTAAAAACCAGGAGAAAGCAATTCAGGTTATGGAGGATCTTTTTGCTGCATAATTATTATGATCTTTGTGTGCATGCTTCTTCTGAAGGGGATAGTGATTGCAAGCAAATGATGGCTATGGCACATCATCTTGGATACAGTGGAATCTGTATTTCAAATCACTCTGACACAGAGGATTGTGAATGTGAGCTATCGGGGAACTCCCTAAGTGCATGCACGGGGATAGAACTTCGTGTTTCTAAGCCATCAAAGCTTCATGGTCTGATAGGTAAATGCCGCACTGAAAAAGATTTAGTAGTTGTACATGGTGGCACTGAATCCATTAACAGAGCTGCAGTGGAAAATTCGAATGTTGACATACTCAATCATCCTTTTACAGCAAAAGATAGCGGGATGAATCACGTACTTGCAAAGGCAGCTGCTGAAAATAAAGTTGCATTAGCATTTAACGTTGATATATTGATTAAACTAAAAGGTGGCAAACGTGTTTTTGCCCTCTCCAATTTCAGGAACAATTTACAATTAGCCCGGAAATACGGTGTTCCAATGCTGCTCACTACCAACGCAATGTCAGTGTTCGATCTCCGTGCTCCCCGTGAAGTAATTGCTCTTGCAGGATTGTTTGGGATGACACTTGAAGAGGCCAACATTGCACTTTCAGAAGTGCCTGCAGGAATAATCTCACGTAACCGCAGACTTGCAAATTCAGTTTGTGACGGTGTGCGTGTAATTGGAACTGGTGGTGAAGTCGAGTGAAAATTCTTCCTCCGACATTAAGACCACAAAGAAGGTATCTTGCTTTTGAGGTAATATCTGAAAAAGAAGTAACAAGGGAAAGTTTGTTACGTGAAATATTCCCGGCTGCATCTTCTCTTCTGGGAGATTTGGTTTCCAGCCAATGTGAAATAAGACTGCTGGATTTTAATTATCCCTTTGGAATTCTTCGGTGTCTAAGAGGTTCTGAAGAGTTGACACGCACGGTATTATGTATTATTACCTCTATAGATGGCAGTCCTGCTCTTATTCGTGTACTGGGTGTATCTGGTACAATTCTTGCAGCGACTGAAAAGTATATCGAAGGCCGGGAAGCCTATGGCATACACAGTCAGCTATAAATGAAGAGAAACAATATTATACGTTGTTGTAGTTATCACACGCATAAAAATTAGTAGGAGATGAAGAAGAATGCAAATGGCGCCACAAATGGGTTACGATAGAGCCATTACTGTTTTTAGTCCAGATGGCCGACTTTTCCAGGTAGAATACGCTCGTGAAGCTGTTAAAAGGGGTACAACAGCTGCTGGTATAAAAGCAAAAGATGGGGTAGTCCTGCTTGTTGATAAACGTATTACAAGCAGATTAATTGAAGCTGAATCCATCGAAAAAATATTCCAGATTGACGAACACATAGGGGTAGCTACCTCAGGTCTTGTAGCTGATGCCCGGGCCCTTGTAGACAGGGCACGTGTCGAATCTCAGGTAAATATGGTTTCCTATGACGAGCCCATAAATGTAGAGGTTCTTGCTAAGAAACTTTGCGATCACAAACAAACATACACTCAGTATGGTGGAGTTCGTCCCTATGGTACTGCTCTTTTGATTGCAGGAGTCGATGGTAAAATCCCAAGGCTCTTTGAAACTGATCCAAGTGGAGCTCTTCTTGAATACAAGGCTACAGCTATAGGTGCCGGAAGAAATGCCTTTATGGAAGTTTTTGAAGAGAAATATGATTCCGAACAAGGTGTTGAAGACGCTATAATGCTTGGAATGGAAGCTCTTTACAATGCATCCGACATGAAACTCGATGCTGCAACCCTTGAAGTGGGCGTTGTTACCGCAGAAGATGGTGTTTTCAGGAAACATTCCTACGATGAAGTCGAAAGCTACGTGGAACGTATTCTTGAAGCACACAAGGATGATGCTGAAGAACAGAGCAAAGAAGAATGATTGCATTGAAAAAGGTGTATATTTATGATATCCCTAGATGAGGCTCTGGTTGCCAGACTTAAGAAAGGAAGCAAGCACTTTGAAGTATTTGTGGATCCTGATGGAGCACTTGAATACAAGAAAGGTAAGGATCTTGATCTCGAAGACATTCTTGCAGCAGATTCTGTTTTCACAGATGCAAAAAAAGGTGATCACGCTTCGGAAACCCAGTTGATGGATAATTTTGGTACGGATGATGTCATCGAAGTTGCCAAACACATCATTAAACATGGTGAATTACAACTTACACAGGAGCAGAGGAAACATATCCTCGAAGAGAAAACCAAACAGGTAATCAGTATCATTGCCCAAAATGCTATAAATCCACAGACGCGTGCTCCACATCCTCCTTCAAGGATTGAACGTGCTATGGAAGAAGCAAAGTTCCACATTGACCCTCTTAAAACAGTAGATGAACAGGTTAATACTGCAATGAAAGCTATCAGACCTATTATTCCTATCAGGTTTGAAGAAGTTGATGTTGAAGTACATATCCCTGCTTCATATGCAGCAAAATCCTATGGGGAACTTGCTCATTTTTCCACTATTGTGAAAGAAAGCTGGTTAAATGATGGTTCTTGGGTTGGTGTTGTAAGAATGCCTGCCGGGATACAGAATGATTTTTATGGTCTTGTAAATCGCCTTACCAAAGGTGACGCAGAGACCAAACTTCTCTGAGAGGTATTTATAATGAACCGCAAGATCGTTTTACCAGGTCAACTTCTCTCTGAGAAAGCTTCCGACTCCGGCAATGGTACCTATGTGAAAGATGGCAAAGTATATTCTCTCTATTATGGATTTGCAAATCTCAAAAATAGGGCAAGTGTGGTTCCATTTTCCGGACGCTATTTCCCACATGCAAGGGATTTGGTTATTGGGAAAGTAATCCAAGTAACCTCTTCCAATTGGATATTTGAAATAGGCTCACCTTACGACGGACTTCTTCATGTTTCGGAATATCCTCGCCGTGTGGATAATTCAATGATGAGGAGAATGATGGACATAGGCGACAGTGCTATTTTGCGGATTAAAGATGTTAGTGCTTTCATGAAAGTTGAGCTCACGATGAGAGATCAAGGTCTGCGCTCTCTAAGCAAGGGCAGGATTCTCGAAGTGCAACCTACAAAGGTTCCGAGAGTAATCGGACACAGTGGCTCAATGGTTTCTATTTTGAAACGTGAAACAAATTGTGAAATTTTCATTGGCCAGAATGGTCGTATATGGATTAATGGCAGAGATGCTGATATGGAGCGTCTTAGTGCGGCAATTCGTATAATTGAAAGTGAATCTCATACCTCCGGACTTACAGATCGTATCAGTAATTTCCTGAAAGGCGAAGTGGAAGAATCTGAAACGATAGAAGACGAAACTGAGGTAGTAGAAGAAGTGCCTGAAGAGGTTGAAGAAGTACAGGATGTGGCTGAGGTAGAAGAGTTAGATGAAGAAGCCCCCTCCTCTGAAGAGACTGGTTATACAGAAGACGCATGCAGAAAGATGGATGTACTGCTTGATGATGAAAAGCAGTAATTTAATATATATGTAAGCAGGAATATGCGGAGAACTAATGATGAGTGACAAACCAGAACATTTCATTGATGAAAATGGTATACGTCTCGACGGAAGGCGTGTTGATGAGATCCGTCCCATGACAATAGAGATGGGTGTACTTTCCAGAGCTGATGGTTCATGTTACCTCGAATGGGGAAACAACAAAATACTCGCAGCAGTTTATGGGCCACGTGAGCTTCACCCAAGAAGGTTACAGCGTCCTCATGAGGCACTTGTACGATACAGGTATAATATGGCTGCTTTTTCTGTTGAAGATCGTATAAGGCCAGGACCCAACAGACGCAGTACTGAAATTTCAAAAGTCAGTGGAGAAGCCTTTGAGTCTGTTGTTATGACTCAGTACTATCCAGGTGCTGTAATCGATGTTATGACAGAAGTTCTTCAGGCAGATGCAGGTACAAGAACTGCAGCTATCAACGCAGCAACTCTTGCATTGGCCGATGCTGGAATCCCTATGAAAGGACTTGTAGCCGCTTGTGCTGTAGGTAAGGTTGACGGACAGCTTGTTCTTGATCTTAATAAACCTGAGGACAATTATGGAGATGCTGATTTACCTGTAGCCATGACACAAGATGGCGAAATCACTTTGCTTCAGATGGATGGTCACTTAACTCCTGATGAGTTTAAGGAAGCTATTGAAATGGTGAAGAAAGGCTGCGAGCAAATTTTTGAAATGCAGCGTGAAGTTTTAATGTCCAGATTTGAGGGTATGGTTGAAGAAGTTCCTGAAGAGAAGGATGAAATGAAGGCTGAAGAAATCGTGGAAACTCCTGAAGTACAGGAAGAAGAAGCGGAAGAGGCTGAAATCCTTGATGAGGAAGAACCAACTGAGGACATCTCTGAGCCAGAAGATGAAGTTGAGTCCGAAGATTCTGAAGAAATAGATGCTGAAGCTGAGAGTGAAGACGAAGAAGAATTGGAAGGTGAAGACGATGAGCAATGAGGTAATTTCTCGCCTTAAAAAAGATTACGTTTACAATCTGATGCTCAAAGGAAACCGTGAAGATGGTCGTTCCTTTGACGAGTTTAGGGATATTGTCCTTGAGACCAATGTCATTGACAAAGCTGAAGGGTCTGCAAAAGTACAGTTTGGAGATACTCAGGTAATGGTTGGAGTCAAGGTACAGGTAGGAACTCCCTTCCCCGATTCTCCTGATTCCGGTGTAATTATCACCAGCATGGAGCTAAATCCTATAGCTTCTCCTAACTTTGAAGCTGGTCCACCAAGGGAAAATGCAATTGAGATGGCAAGAATTGTAGATCGAGGTGTCCGTGAATCCGGTGCCATTGATCTGAATAAACTTTGCATCGCCTCAGGTGAATCAGTATGGATGGTTTTCATTGATGTCCATGTTCTTAATGACGGTGGAAATATTCTTAATGCAGCTTCACTTGGTGCAATTGCTGCACTTATGACTGCTACCGTACCTGCCGAAAGGGCAGGGCATGGCGAAGACATGATGATGCCAATCAGGGAAATGCCTGTTTCAGTTTCTCTCGTAAAGATAGGTGAAGAAATGTTTGTTGATCCTACTTATGGAGAAGAAGCAGTCTATGAAACAAGGATCACAGTAACTTCCAATCAGGATGGCTCTATCTGTGCCATGCAAAAGAGCGGTTCAGGAGTTCTTTCAGAGGAACAGCTTTTATACTCTGTGGATGTAGCAAGAGAGAGAGCAGCTGTAATACGCGAAAAGTATTTATTAGAGATATAAATCTTATACAAGGTCCAAATTAGGAGATTGATTATCATGGGCAAAAAATATACTAAAAAAGGAAGGATATCCCGTTCTGCCGGTAGGTTTGGGACACGTTATGGTCGTAAAGACCGTAAATTAGTGGCAGATATTGAAGGACGCATGCATGCTCCTCATAAGTGTAATAACTGTGCAAGACCTTCAGTAAAAAGAATCGGCACAGGTATCTGGAAATGCAAAAAATGCGGATATACCTTTGCAGGCGGCACCTATCTCCCTTCCACAACTATGGGTAGGGCAGTTCCAAGGTACGTCAAAAAAGCCACTGAACAGGTTGAGTAAATTCTATGGATTACAAATGTACAAGATGTAAGCGCCCGGTGGAAATCGATTACCAGTACACCGGTATTCGCTGTCCATATTGTGGAAACCGCATTCTTGTGAAGGAAAGGCCTACTAACATTAAACGCATTACGGCTGAGTGAGAGGATGTTAATATCCTCTTCTCGTTCTCCTTCCCAATCAACGCGATCAGTCTGCAAGTGGCTGGCTTCTTTTTTCGGATGCAATTATTTAAATCGTGGCAAGCGTAGCCTTGCTGAACTTCTGGAATTGGGCGATTCTGATCCTCTCTTATTAGTGGGGGAATATCATGGAAATCCTTCAAGCGTTCTAATCTACAACGAGGGTACTGAAAAGGTATCTATCTGGATGACTGTTAAAGCGCCAGAGGATAAACTTCCTCGTCGTCTCCCTAAACCTTCCATAGGCGGTACGGGTGAATTGTCGACGTTGTTATCTTCCACTCTTTCGTTACCAATTGTCAAGGAATGTAACCATAGTTGCTTAATGGTTACTGACGAGACAATTAATTTTTATGGCAAGGATAAGGTTCTTTTCAGATTTAATATCAAAAGCTTTAAAGAATACGATGATGAGAAATGAATCTCTCTGTAAAATCTATCTTTGAAACGGATTACGCAGAAAAAATATATCTTGCGATGTGTCCTGAATTGGATCGTCTAGTGACTGATAGGTCTTCTATTGACCTAGTAGTAGATGATAATATCTTGATTCTTGAGATAAACGCTGATGATCTTGTTTCCATGCGTTCTACTTTGAACACATGGTACCGTTTGATTAATGTTGCATATGAGGCTTGTCTGATCGTCGGGAATGCATAAATTTATCTTTTTTTTAATATTTTAAAATATAGAGTATTTTTTTAGATTATTTAGTTCACAATATTTGAGTTATTTTGTGATGCCAGAAAATGCATTTTGAACAAATGTATTAATACCTTAACTATTGATATATTTTATAAAGGCAATATTCAAGATTAGCCATAAAATCTTCATTATTGATTTGATCTTGGAACTATAAAATGAAATAATTTAATATTTTATGTAAGGGGGGGGGGGGTTTTATCGTTGAACTTGGTAATGATCTAAATATTCGCCATAAACCTTCATTATTGATTTGATTTTGGAACTATAAAATAAAAGAATTGAAGATATTTCATGTAAGGAGGGGAGCTTTATCGTTGAACTCAGTAATGATCTAAATATTCAACCAAAAACGAACTCAAATGAGGTATCGAATATTGTTGAAAGGACAAAACAGTACTCATTTTACCCGGCTGAAATATTGGACCAGATGTCAGAAGCGATTGTGGTTACTGATTTAAAAGGAGATATAATTGGCTGGCATGGTGGGTCAGAAAACATTTTCGGTTATGCCAATGATGAAATTGTAGGGCAACCATCCTTTATGCTGCTCAAAGAAAGTGAACGGGCAGATTTTATTTCAAAAATATCAAACGCTATCGAAAACGAGGGTATTTTTCACTGTGAAGTATCCTGCATAAAAAAGAACGGTTCTGAAATCTTTATTGAGAGCACCAGCAAAATAATCAATGATGATGAAGGCAATCCGCTTGCTGTAGTTTGTACCAATAAAGATGTCACGGGACATAAAAGTGCCGAACGAGCCCTTCGGGAAAGCGAGAAAATCCTTGAATCGGTATTTGAACATACGCATATGCTTGTGGCCTATCTGGATAGTGGTTTTAATATCATTCGTGTAAATCGGTCTTACGCTGAGGCATATGATGCATCTTCTTCATATTTTATCGGGAAAAATTAT
>CAZHNA010000059.1:10440-10787 GCA_964532775.1 uncultured Methanosarcinales archaeon | reverse complement strand
GGCGAACGTTTATATATTTGCCTGCCCTATCTTTTTTTGTATGGAATCAAGAGAGCATACTGCCCTTTTTACCACTAATGCTGGGTTTATTGCTATAAATGGAGAAGTGAAACTTCAGATACTTGAATTTTTGCAGGGAGAACCCAGATATTTTGATGAAATTGTTCGTAGTACCGGAAAAGCCAAATCCACGGTTTCAGTCCATTTAAATGATCTTCAGAAAGTCAATTTGCTTGAAGAGCAGGTCGATCCTTCAGATCGTCGCAGGAAAACATATTCCTTATGCTCTAAATACATTGCCTGTTCCAGAGAACCGCTTGATTTTCATTACTACCAGACACTTAACA
>CAZHNA010000059.1:0-10430 GCA_964532775.1 uncultured Methanosarcinales archaeon | reverse complement strand
TGAAGATGAGTTCGAATTTCTCAAATATGCTTTCCGTGCTGTTCGCTGTGGGTATGAAGCACAGGGCATCAATAATGGTCCCTTGATGAAGATTATCGGACGAGACATAGGAGGCCACATATCCGCGTCCTTTGATTTCGTTGACATTTCTGATATTTTTGAAGAAATGCGGGGATACTGGAAGGTTCACAAGCTGGGAAAAATGTATATTGATGACATTGATCCATTGACAATTCGTGTCAAGGACTGTTTTGAATGTGATTCCCTTCCGCTGATAGGGCATCCTGTTTGTTCCTTTGACGAAGGGCTTCTGGAAGGCATCTTTTCTAAATCTATAGGTATGACTCTTCCGTTTACAGAAAAAGAATGTTATGCAGCAGGCGATGAGCACTGCCTGTTTATCGCTAAATAATTCAGCGATTTCCTTTTATGACACCCATGTCCGATTTCAGGAGTGGGCCAATTGCTGCAACTATTCCGGGACCATCTGTCCCTTCTTTGCAAACAATAACATTTTCTAGAAGGCCAATTATTTCAACACCTAAAATATCCCTACCATGCCCTGTTTTCTTAATTGCAGCTTTTATTTTGGAACGTGTGGATGAGTTAACTATGACTCTGTCTAAAGGGGACTTTTTCCATTTCCATAATAATTCTACTGTCTCATTGGCAAATTCAAGTGTTTTCTCATCTTTTGAAAGTTGAACTTTGATAGGAAAATGTGGAATTAAACCAAAGCGTGTTGCTATTTGTTTTGCATTTCCTGCTCCGAAATTAATGAGATTTTCAACAGGAATTTTCATATTTCTTCCAATATCGACAACAATGTACTCTTCTTCGACGGATTTAATGTAACCGCCATAGATAGTATCAGGTTTCGTTCTTTTTGAAGGTGAACCGTATTTTGATTTCAGGAAATTTAACCCGAATTCCGTATCATCTCCTTCAAGAAGTACTTCCAACCAACCACTGCTGGCAACATCGACTTCAACAGTTGCTTCCAGATCTTTAAGATCTACTGTAAGCATTCTTTTAGCAGATTCCAGTGATTGTTCTCGGTTTGCATAAATAAAAATGCCGAGACTCTCTTTTTCCATTATGGTAACCTCATCCTTTCTTTTTCAGGATTGAATTGAAAATGTCTACTGTGTTGTTGTATGCAATTACTACGTCATCGTGAATTGATTCTTCAGAACTTTCAATCATATTTCCGATAAGCACTACTTCGCGATTGAATGGACCAAGCCTTTGCCTGATAGTTTCATCTCCAGCCTCTGATTTAACCAATTCAGTATAGTTTTTATCAATCTTTGCACGAAGTTCCCTGATTTTGCCTAATAATCTCTCCGACTCCTCGTTAAGGCTAGCTTTCATGGAATCTCCATCAGATTCAATAGCTTCAATATATATTGATGGCAAGCTGTCCTTAAGAGAAACAATTAGTTCTTTTAATGCTTCAACAACTTTGACGCCGTATTCTGTGAGTTCAACATACTTTATGCGCCCATCGACTGTAAAATGGACAAATCCAAGCTCTTCCATCTTGGATAATATCTTTGTAGTATGGGCAAAAGTAGAGTTAATATCCTTGGTTACCACTGATGCATATGTCCTTTTGTGGGACCATATAGCCAGTAATGCAAGGGTGGGTTTTTCTTGTAAAAAGAGGTTGTCCATATTCTGTTTGCTCATTAGCCACTCACCTGGAATTAACAAGTCATTGTTAAGGGATACCCCATGATACGATTATTATATATAATTGTCGAAAGCCAATTACAGCGTCAAATATCTGAAAGCCAATGAATAAGATTTCCGGCATTTTTTTCTTTTTTCACTGGCAAACTTAATGTACATGTTTGCAGTTAAGTCAGCATGATCTTTTTTGTTTTGGTGCAAACAAAACAATCTAGAACACTAAACTAGTCAAATTCGCCACTCATTACTCAAAGTTATGCTTTTGCGGTTAATAATCCCGCATTCTGACATGATAAAGGATATTGTGACATTTCTGACATTCAAGTATTAGAAGGAATCTTAACATGAAATCATCAACTTTTAAAGAACTACATTTATCAAAAGAAATTGAAAGGGCAGTTGCAGATCTGGGTTTTGAGGAACCCACTCCCATTCAGGCATTATCAATTCCTTTCATTCTGGAGGGAAGGGATGTAATAGGGCAGGCACAAACCGGTACCGGTAAAACTGCAGCTTTTGGAATTCCAGCTTTGGAAATGGTAGATTCTGATTCAAAGAAAGTTCAGGTAATAGTTCTTTGCCCTACAAGGGAACTAGCAAATCAGGTTGCAGAAGAGCTAAATAAACTTGCAAAATACCAGAAAACCAACATTTTGCCTATATATGGTGGTCAGCCTATTGATAGGCAGATCAAAGCTCTTCGTCGGGGTGTGCAGATTGTAATCGGAACTCCCGGTCGTGTGATGGATCACATTCAGAGAAAGACCCTGAGGCTTAATTCAGTGGAAATGGTTGTACTGGATGAAGCCGATGAAATGCTTGATATGGGATTCAGAGATGACATTGAAGAGATTCTTAATGACATATCTGGGGAAAGGCAGACCATTCTCTTCTCAGCAACAATGCCAAAGCCTATACTGAGATTAACTAAAAGGTATCAGAACGATCCTGAGATGGTAAAAACTGTTCACAAGAAACTAACCGTTCCTCAGGTAGAACAATACTACTTTGAAGTAAAAAGGCATGTGAAGCCGGAAGTTCTTTGCAGGCTCATTGACATTTATAATGTCAAATCGTCTCTTGTTTTCTGTAATACAAAAAAGCAAGTTGATCAGCTTACCGATATGCTGCGTTCACGTGGATATCTGGTTGATGCACTTCACGGAGATCTGAAACAAACCCAAAGGGACAAAGTTATGTCCAGTTTCAGGAGAGGGGACATAGAAACCCTTGTTGCTACTGATGTTGCAGCACGTGGTATTGACGTTGAAAACATAGAAGTAGTGTTTAACTACGATATTCCTCAGGATGAAGAATCCTATGTCCACAGGATAGGCAGGACAGGTCGTGCCGGAAGAGAAGGTATTGCATTCACTTTTGCTGCCGGAAAGGATATTCGTAAAATTAAGAGCATACAAAAACTCACTGGTTCAAAAATAATTCGCAAGCAAATCCCATCACAGAGTGATGTGGAAGATATTCGCGCAGAATTGCTTTCCCAGAAGGTAAAAGGTGCTATTGATGCTGGTCATATGGGAGAGTATATTCACTGGGTGGAAAATCTCCTTGAAGAAGATTATGCATCAGTTGATATTGCTGCGGCTCTTGTGAAAATAGTGCTCGCCGATATAAAGAAATAAATGTTTTTTGTTGTACTCTAAACAGCGCAACAAGAATTAAATGAAAAAAAAGGTTGAGTGGAAAACCAGTCAACCTAAATATTCTTTTTTTTAAAAATGTAATTGCAGGATTAGAAATCCCTGCGTGGTTTGTGTTTCTGGTAGCAATCCCTGCAGTATACCGGCCTTTCAGGATCCGGTACAAAAGGAACTTCAGTTTCCTGGCCACAGTCGCTGCACTTTGTTTTATGCATCTCACGAGGTGCATCGTTATAGCCGCGGTTTCCGCCATTGAATCCTTTTCTTTCCATTTAGTTTCCTCCATTTTTATTAGTTCAAACGATTCAATATAGGACTGCTCTAAAAAAGTGAGAGTTATAGGAAGGCCTAATGAACTTATTGACTGAAAGGTGTAATTACTTATTTCCATATATGTGTTGTCCTGTTTTAAGATTACCCAGAACAAGTTTTCTCTTAAGTACTATACAGTATAAACTAAGTTCAAGTAGAAAAATTACAATTAAAAAAAATATTTGTTGGTAGCAAGTGGGGGAAATAAAAACGAAAAGCCAGTAGTTGGCTTTTCACTCACTGACTTCCATGTACTTTTCAACATATGCACTTTTCAGACTGCCGGTAAGTAATTCAACTCCTTGTAATTCAAGGAATCTTATTGCAGTCCTTGAAAGTGTCCCTTTGTAGGAGTCCGGTATCTGAACAGCTTTTATGTTCTTGCAACGCTTGACAATTTCCATCAAGTCGGTGTTGCTCGGTCGGAAAGAAAGATGTACAATCTCATCTTCCGTTTTCAATTTTTCTATCTCGTTTTTAGAATTTAGTAACCTGATTTTCAAACTATCATCCTCTTTTTTTCAGGTAATTTTATTCATTTGGTTTTTATTTGCAACCAGTTCTGACTATTTAGCTTATTAATCTAAAGGTAGAACTGATTCGACTATATATTTTATATGTCCAAATATTATATAGTTTTCTAAATAAAATTATTGGTGAGTTTCAATAATTTGTTTAATCTGTTTGAATTGTGCATTTGTTTTAAAAGAGGTCCCTGAAAAATGGGTTCTGCTTGCGTTGAATCCATGTTCCCTAAGTTTATTCAGCAGAGTTTCAATCGGTTCTGCAGACACCCTTAGTTGTTTGCATATTACGTGCTGATCATAGAACATAGGGATATCAAGCTCATTTTTACACAATTCAATGATTTTAGATGAAGCTTCTTTAGTTCCCAGTTCCCTTTCTCCGATTTCATGCAGAATTTCTTCGCAAAAGAGAGGTTCATGCAGAACACCTAGCCACAGAGGTCCACCAATTTTGACTTCATTTCCACAGGATGGACATGTTTTTTCCATCTGTACGGCAAGTCCTTTTTTCCGATCAACCACTCCACAGGAAGAGCAGTGTGCTATAAATCCTACTTCCTTGAGACTCTTGTTAGCTGCTTTTGCACCATTTTTAAGCTGAACATATGTTCGCACATAGTGACGGGTAGCGTGAGTTAGAAGGGGAATCATCGCTTTTCCATGCATTGCAATGACTCGTGCCATATATCCTAAGAGAATCCTTGCTCCCATTTCGCTGTGGTATTCAGTGTTGAGTGGTACTGCAGCATATTTTCTCATCCCTGAATTCAAATGTGCCCCGCAAAGTGGCGCGGTATCAGTTGCGGTAACTGCCAATAATCCATTAGTGCTACCGGCTGCAGCATCCAAAAAGGGTGCAGGAGTTCCAAAAGGGTCAATATCAACGATATCAAATTTTCTTTCATGCATCAAGACATTAGCATTTTTTCGAGAAGCCTGTGCATTTTCCGTTAGTTCATTTAATTCTATATTTTCCAAAATGAGCTTGTACGGCTCCTCTCCCCAATCATTAAGAATGGTGCTAATACCAACTTCTTTTGCAAGCCTTATTCCCCGAATGCCGGAAGCTGCCATAGCATCCAGATATGTGATATCTGTGACACTGGCAGACTGATCCATATTTTTTCTTTTGATCCAGGCTGAGATAGTTGCCACTGTGATATCACGATTTAACTCCATATGTGGGTTATAAAAAACAGGTGCTTCAGAAGGAGAATATCCTTTTTCAGAGAAGGCATGGACTAGTAAGGAAACTTCGCCTTCTCTGATTTGTTGCATCTCCATAACTGAATTCTGATATTTTCTTCTTATTTAACAATGATCGTTACATTCATACCGTTCCACGGTGGAACATAGGTATGATATTCTCCAGTTTCATTAAACTGGTATGTAAATTTTTGCATGTAGCTGAAAGTTGCATCATTCCAGAGTCCATCTTCACTTACAATTGTGAAAAAACGTTTAGGATCTTCCTGCTGGTTTATCCATGTAACAGTGTCTGTTCTGTTGATCTCAAGAGGATTTTGTGTTATCGCATTGTAATTTTTAAGCCTTATTGGATAATCCATAGGTGCATAGGCTTCTTCAGGAATTTCAACTACCTCTTCCTCATCTTCTTCAGATACGTTGTCTTCAGTGGTGTTATCCGGCACTTCTTCCTCAGGAGTTTCCTTATCGGTGCATCCTGCAAAGGCAATTGCAACAATCAATAACAGCGTTAAAAGTATTTTCATTTTCATATTTCCAGTCCCCGTTCATTTTACTATAGGTATTATTATTTCGAATAGTTATGAAATTTTCTGAAATAAGGTGAGTTTTCAGACATTTTTTTTCTTAGATTCTTTATTCATATGGTGAAATTTCATGGTTTAAGGCTGTGGTTTTTAGCACACATTCTTCTCCGCTTGTAATAAGATCTTCTATATTTCGTTTTAAGTTCGCCGGATGGACGGCTCCAGATTATTGTTTAATCGCCATCCTCTTACAGAAGTAAACAAATGTTGGAGTCCCCATAATTCCATAAAGACCGGAAATATCTGGATTTTCGGAGGCATTGATTTTTGCAAATGTAACTTTCTCCCCAAATTCTTCAGCATAATTCTGGAAATAGGGGTAGATATTTTGGCAATGTGGGCAGGTGGTAAGATAAAACATAACTACAGAAGACCCCTTTTCTCCATTGATTGTTCCTTCCCAGTTTATGGAATTCGCTTCGATAATTTCTGAAACCATGCCTATAATTCAGCTTTCAGCAATAATATCCTTTTTGCTTCTTCTCTGGAAAATGCTTTAATGAAGCCAGTACAATAACCTCCTGATGAGTGGGGAAATCAAATGGTACCGTTCTACATTAGAAGAGGCCTTTTCACTTCTTGAAAGCAATAGTGAAGGAATATCAGAAGATGAAGCTGAGCTTCGCCTTTCGAAATACGGATTCAATGAAGTAGAAATAAAAAAGAAACATGGCCCTCTTTATAAATTTGGTAAGCAATTCAAAAGTCCACTGATTTATGTTCTTCTGGCTGCCGCAGCTCTTACTTTTTTCCTTCGGGAGTATGCCGATATGGCAGTAATCATGGGAGTTGTCCTTGCCAACGCAGTAATTGGTTTTGTACAGGAAAACAAGGCTGAACATGCTCTTGAATCTCTCGCAAAAATGATGAAACCGGAAGCTACGGTATTGCGTGAGGGGCAGAGAAAAATCATTCCCAGTAGGGAATTAGTTACCGGGGATGTAGTAATACTCGAGGCCGGTTCTCGTGTTCCTGCCGATATGCGAGTAATCTATGGGAAGAATCTTCGAATAGATGAATCTGCACTTACCGGTGAATCAACTGCAGTAGAAAAGAACGTTGGAGCAATTGAGAGAGAAGATCTTCCTCTGGGTGATCAAACGAATATGATATTTGCCGGGACTCTAATCAGTCAGGGAATTGGAAAAGGGATTGTTGTTTCCACAGGTGCACTTACTGAAATCGGCAGGATTTCTGAACTTATTCAGCAGGCAAAGACAATAAATACTCCCTTGCTCAGGACCATTGATCATCTTGCAAAAATTCTATTTGTTGTAATATTGGTAGTCTCAATTTTCACTTTTATCATCGGCAAACTTCAAGGTTTTAGCAACCTTGACCTTTTTCTTGCTACCGTAAGTCTGGCGGTTGCTGCAATTCCGGAAGGACTGCCTGCACTCATAACTATTTCACTTGCCATTGGCGTAAAAGTAATGGCTTCAAAGAATGCCATCATACGTAATCTCCCTTCAGTTGAAACACTTGGTTCGGCTACTGTTATTTGCTCTGATAAAACTGGAACTCTGACTAAAAATGAGATGACTGTAACGGAACTATTTACACTGGAAGGCAGTTTTGAAGTTACAGGTTCTGGTTATGAGCCTGAAGGTCAGTTTACTTCAAATGGCAGGGAAATTGATCCAGAAAGTTTTCCTTCTCTTATACAAACACTCGAAGCAGGTGTTCTATGCAATGATGCTTATCTCAGAGAAGGAGGGGGCATTGATGGAGACCCCACGGAAGGGGCGTTACTGGTATCATCTCTTAAGGCAAGTAAGTTCCACCTTCTAAGGCTTGATTCCATTCCATTTGAATCGGAATTGCGCCTTATGGCCACTTTACACGAGAGAGAAAATGGTTCTCGTTTAATATTTGTGAAAGGTTCTCCTGAGAAAATAGTAGAACTTTGTAGTAAACAGCACAATGGACGTCAACCCTCTGGCATCCAGTCAGAATTTATTCTTAATGCTGCCGGAGAGATGGCATCAAGGGGTCTGCGAGTTATCGCAATGGCGTACAAGAGAGTTCCATACAATCATGAAGATCTTCATATTTCCGACCTAGATGATCTTGTTTTCCTTGGATTGCAGGGCATGATTGATCCGCCACGAGAAGAAGTTAAGACTGCAATCCAGAAATGCCGAACTGCGGGAATTCGTGTAATTATGATCACCGGCGATCATGTTCTTACAGCCCATAGTATTGCAAAACAACTCGGAATTAAAACCTATGGAGCGCTTTCAGGCAGTGACCTTGACCGTATGGGTGATACCCAACTAAAAGAGCAACTTGAAACAGTTTCCGTATTTGCCCGTACTTCTCCTGGAGATAAATCCAGAATAGTAAGACTTCTCAAGGAAGAAGGTGAGGTCGTAGCTGTAACTGGAGATGGGATTAATGATGCACCTGCTCTTAAAGGCGCAGATATTGGAATTGCTATGGGTAAATCTGGAACTGAAGTTGCTAAAGAAGCATCAGACATGGTTCTCGCCGATGATAATTTTGCTTCAATTGTAAATGCAGTCGAAGAAGGGCGTGATGTTTACAGTAAAATTCAGAAAGTAGTTTTGTGGACGCTACCTACAAATGCTGCTGAAGGGTTGGCAATAATGGCTGCAGTTCTGCTTGGAATGACAAATCCTCCTCTGCTACCATTGCATATATTGTGGATTAATACGGTTACAGCGATTTGTCTTGGTGTTCCGATTGTCCTTGAACCAAAGGAAAAGAGACTTCTCTTTAGACGTCCACGGGCTCCCGGAGAACCTCTATTGCTACCCATAATTAAAAGGCGCATTGCCACGGTAGCTCTATTAATGGTTACTGCTACGTTCCTCTTATTCTTCTTCCAGGTTGGAAGCAATGGCAGGGATGTTAGTGTCGCACAGACTATAGCTCTGAACACAATTGTCTTCTTTGAGATTTTCTATCTCTTCAATTCAAAATCAATTTATGACAATGTTTTCGATCAGCTTATTTCTAACAAGGCAATGCTCTTGGGAATTGCAGTTGTCATTTCCTTGCAGCTACTGATAACCTACAATACGTATCTTAACGGGATACTGAAAACATCTCCTCTTGAACTCTTTGACTGGGTGATAATAATAGGCATATCAAGTTCGGTATTCTTCATAGTAGAAGCCGAAAAATATCTGATGAAAAAAAGGGATAAAACACAGGAAAGAGGTTAACCGTTAAGGTAATTATCCAGCCTGTCCATTCCTTCCTTTATGTTTTCAAGACTGCTTGCATATGAAAAGCGGATGTAACCTTCAGCACCGGTTCCAAAATCGATGCCTGGTGTGACTGCAACATGTGCTCTCTCAAGAATTTTTCGGCTTAAATCAAGGGAGTTTGCCCCGAAATTCCGGGCATTTGCAAGGACGTAAAATGCACCTTCGGGTTCGTATTCAATTCCAAACCCAATTTCCTCCAGTCTTTTTAGCATATACTTTCTGCGTTCATTATAAGTCGCAACCATGTTTGCAACGTGATCCTGAGGGCCTTCAAGAGCTACAATACCTGCTTCCTGCACGAAGGAATTGGCACAAATAAAGAAATTCTGCTGCATTTTTTGTAGGACCCGAAGATAGTTTTTTGGAGCTATCATGTATCCCAGTCTCCACCCGGTCATACAGTATTTCTTTGAGAATCCATTGAGGACTATGGCATTGTCAGTGTACTCTAGAATAGTATGATCTTCTTTTCCGTAAGTGAGTCCCTGATAGATTTCATCACAAATAATGGGAATATCCTCTGCAACTTCTGCAATGCCTCTTAAATCGGACTCATCCATTACAGACCCTGTGGGATTTGAAGGTGTGTTTAGCAGAATTGCATCGGTTTTGTCGTCCAGATGTGTCTGGACATTTTCGGCATCAAGTGAAAACCCATTACTCGCATTGACCGGGACATATTCCGGTATTCCTCCTATTGCGGTAACAAAATTAGGATAGCATGCGTAATGAGGATTTGACATGAGGACTTTGTGCCCTTGCTCAACAAGCAGCATAAATGCAAGCATGAGGGCGGGGCTGGTTCCGGATGTTACAATTACCTGATCAAGAGAAACATCAACGCCGAATTGTCGGTTGTAATAATCGGCAATGGATTTCCTTAATTCCGGGATTCCCATACTGTGAGTGTACTTGGTATTGCAATTGCTGAGAGCGTGATGTGCGGCTTCACAGATGTGCGGAGCAGTCGGAAAATCTGGTTCTCCGATTTCCAGATGGATAACTGATGCTCCTTTCTTTTCAAGCTGCTGCGCTTCTTCAAGCACTTCCATAACGTAAAAAGGGGGAATGTTCCTGACCCGTTCGGGAATCATGTTTGGATATGCGTTTTCTTTTGTATTTAATGTTAGCTTTTCAGGAAAATCAATTATTTCACGCTACCAAATTCCCGGGCATCGTCCATAGCTGCCTGATAAAGTTGCTCACGTA
>CAZHNA010000058.1:0-10794 GCA_964532775.1 uncultured Methanosarcinales archaeon | reverse complement strand
GTTCAGGAAACACCTTACGATCAAAACGGGACCGCAATGTCGGAGACCAATATCTGGAAAGTTGAAATAATGGAGCGCGATTGTGCTTGCCAGAAAATTAGCGATCTGTATGTTGTGGAAGGCTATATCTCAGCAGAGACTGGTGAAGTTTTAGATGTAGAAAAACTGAAGGTTTCAGAGAGTAACTATGACAAAAAGACCTGTGCTTCGACAGCATGCCACTGAAGTGGCAACACTTCTCTTTATCATTTTATTCGCCGTTTCAACCATAACTCCTGCTTTGGCAGCTCAGTCAGACGAAGTGTTGGTTGAATACTTCTATGAAGATGGGTGCTTGAAATGCCAGCAAACATCTCCGATCATAGATTCTGTAATCAGTGAATACGACGACATCAATTACACAAGTTACAACATCGCAACTTCATACACCATTCTGAAAAGTTATGGAGTGTATACTGTTCCTGCTATTGTGGTGAACAAGACCACGGTTGTAGCCTATTCTGATTATGATGGGGATGCTATACTACTTGAAAACCTGCTGGTTGATGCAATTGAAAACTCTCCAGCAATTCCAGATAATGATACTCTCCAGCAATTAGCCGAAAAAAGTGAAGACAAAGGCACTCCTTTCGAACTATCTCCTTTAGTTGTACTGATAGCAGGCTTCCTTGCAGGCTTTAATCCCTGTCTCCTTGCTGTGATGGCTTTCCTTGCATCTGTAACCATTTCTTCCAACGGCGGAAAGAAGGAAATGCTGGTAGTTGTCGGAAGTTTCTGTGCAGGTATTTTTACAACCTATATGATAGCCGGAGTAAGCTTCCTGAAAGCTGTCAGTGTTCTTCCAGAATCAAGAGGTGCTATCACATTATTCATGACAGTGCTAATAGGAATTCTTGGAATCTGGCACGTCTATGATGCATACTATCTTCGGAAACATTCTAAATCCACTTTCAAAACGCCGGGTTCAGTAGTCTCCTTTATGAACAATATACATGGTAAGAATGCACTTGCTTTCTCATTCCTTGCAGGCGGTTTATTTTCATTGGTCAAGGCTCCATGTGTAGGAGCAGTTTACCTTTCAATTCTGGATATGCTAATATCAAGGACAAGTCTGCTGGAAGGAGCCATCTACCTTGTTATTTACAATTTCGGGGTAGTGTTTCCGGTTTTAGGACTGGGAATTTTCCTTGCTTTCGGTTTAAGTCCTGAAACCGTGATGGAATTTAAAGAAAAAAGGCGTTCTGCAATACGGTTTATCACAGGTGTTGTGCTGATACTGCTTGCTTTGCTGTTGTATTTCAACGTGATTTAAAAAGAAAAAGTGAAGGTAGTTGAATCTGATTAACTACCTTTATTCATTTATTTTCTTAAGCAACCATGCCATATTCTGTCCGAGAGTTTGCATTATTTGCACCCCTTCTGCATCAGATTCCACGTCTCCGGGCATAAGGCCAATTCCTATATTCCAGTAACTTGAACACGGGATTATCATCTGGGAAATTGTGAAGAAATGGTTGATGGAATCAAAAGCATGGATTGATCCTGCTCTCCTAACAGCTACTACAGCAGCTCCTACCTTTCTCTTGAAGAGTTCGTCATTCGCTTTCCCGACAAAACCAGCCCTGTCTATCAAAGCTTTTGCTTCTGTGCTCAGGTCTGCAAAGTACGTGGGGGTGGCAATTATTATTCCGTCTGCCTCGATCATTTTTTCAATGCAGTCATTTATCATGTCATTTTCAATGACACAACGCTTGTCTTTTTTCTCAAAACATTTCATGCAGGCAGTACAACCGTGGACAGCGTGTCCTCCAAGTTGGACAATTTCGGTTTCAATTCCTTCTTTCTCAAGCTCTGCAAAAACATGTTTGAGAAGGTGTGCTGTATTTCCCTCTTTTCTGGGACTCCCATTGAACGCAACGACTTTCATTTTCTCACTCCCTTTTTGGATACTAAGTCCGTTAGGATCCAATTACACCATTAGTTGTTAGAGTATTTTTACTTCAATGCTACAAGGGTAAATCTGTTTATACTGCCAAAAAAGAAATGTTTTTTAGTTTTCAATCATCTGATCTGGAATCGTAACGGTAAAAGTACTCCCAACACCCTCGTTACTTTCAAGCCGGACTTTCCCACCATGCATTTCTACAAAATGCTTTACAAGAGTGAGCCCAAGACCGGTTCCTCCATATTGGCGATTTGCAGCCGAATCAACCTGTACGAAGGGGTGAAAGAGTTTTTCCTGTTCCTTTGGTGAAATTCCGATTCCTGTATCAATTACGACTATTTCCATATTCCCTTCAATCTTTCTTGCATTTACTGTAGCAGAACCATTTCGGGGTGTAAACTTGATGGAATTGTTAACCAGATTGTAGAGGATTTGTTTTACCTTGAGTTTATCAGCAGCAATAATCGGGTTTTCAACATCAACATTGAATTCTAAGGACACATTCTCTTTTCTGGCAAATGGTATCATTGATACCTTTATTTCATTAATTAAATCGAGAAAACTGAACGGTTCGATTAAAACATCCATTTTTCCGGCTTCTATTTTTGAAAGATCTAGAATGTCATTAATAAGTTCTAAAAGATGCCTGCCACTGGCTGCGACGTTTTTCGTATACTGTGATTGCTTATCATTAAGTTCTCCAAACTTGTTTAACAGGAGAAGATCAGAAAAGCCAATTATTGAATTAAGCGGAGTACGCAGCTCATGGCTCATATTTGCCAGGAATTCACTTTTTGATTTATTAGAAGCTTCAGCAGCAAGTTTGGCATGAATCATTGCTGTTTCAGCCTTTTTAAAATCCATGATATCTGTTACGATTCCTCTGATGCCCACAGGAATTTTACCCCGAAAAGTCAGGATAGCGTTTAAGAGGATGGGGATGGTGCTGCCATCTTTTCTCATAATCGTATATTCAATATTCCAGAACTCTTCTCCTTTTAAAACCCTTTTAATAATTTCCCTTGCCCTTTTCCTATCTTCCGGGATCATCATATTAAAGACATTAACTCCTTTATCAATATCTTCCTGAGTATAACCAAACATTTCAAGTGCAGCGCGGTTGGCAAAGGTTACTTTACCTAATAAAGTGGCTTCAAAAACAGTTTGTGGCAACGATTCAAGGAAGTCCATGTACATTATTTTGACTTCTTTTTTCATTTTTCTTACACCTTTGTTATCAGTTATATCAGTGTAAGAGGCCACAAAGCAGAGTGGATTTTCGTTTTCATCCCGGACAAGATTTGCGGTAAGGGAAATCAGGAGTTTCCTGTTATCTTTTTTCCTGCAAACAAGATCACCTGCCCAGCTACCAATTGACAACAGCGTTTCCTGTACTTGTAGTACTTCATTCCCGTCATACTAAAATCCAGTTACGGTTTTTCCCAGCACTTCATCTTCTGTGTTGTATCCCAATAGTCCTAAGAAGGCAGGATTTGCATAAGTCACATTCCAGTCAAGGTCAATAAATATAATTGGGCTGGTGGAATTTTCGATGGCCTTTTCCATTACCAGCAGATTATTCTTAATCTTCGTCTCCTGCTCGGAGTTTCCATTTTTAGAAGCCGTTTTTTTATCCAAGGGAGATCGCCATGAATAAATCAATATATTAATTTATATACTTTCCTCTTTTTTTTACTATTGGATTTTGTGATGTTAGGAGGCAAATTAATTATGCAAGCATCAAAAAATCATTTTCCGGTATATTCCCGATATTTCCTTGCGGTTTGTGATAATCCCTTGTACTTTTTCTTCTCAAGCCGTTTTAAGCCGAGTTCGGTTTTGTCTGACTGGAAAGCAAGTTCACCAATTAACTTATGATAGCTATCCAGACGTTCTTGCAAAATGACTCCATCATCTACTGCTCTTTTTACAGCACAATGCGGTTCATCATGATGAGTGCAGTCTTTAAACCTGCAATTTTTGGCGAGTTCAGCAATGTCTGAGAATGTTTTGTTAATTCCTTCGGAGCTGTCTCCCAGTTGAATTTCCCGGATGCCGGGGTTGTCAATGAAAATCCCTCCATTTGGAAGAATGAATAACTGTCTTACTGTGGTGGTCTGTCTTCCTTTATCGTCATCTTCTCGTACTTCAAGAGTTTTCTGGACAGAATCTCCAAAAAAAGCATTAATAAGAGTTGATTTGCCAACCCCCGATGAACCAATAAGCGCTACTGTTTCATCAGGATTTATGTATGGGCTGAGTGCATCGAGTCCGGTTTTTGAGAGAGCACTAATTGCAATAATAGGTACATCTTCTGCAATCTCTTCTATCTCCTTTACCAGCTTTTCCGGAGAATCAGCAAGATCAATTTTGTTAAGCAGGATAACAGGTTTTGCTCCGGATGAATATACAATAGTGAGATACCTTTCCAGCCTCCTTAAATTGAGATCTTGGCCAACTGCTGTAACTATAAAAATAGTATCAATGTTTGCAGCAATCACTTGTTCCTCATTACTATCTCCGGGTGATCCCCTTGCAAGACAGGTCTTTCGTGGCAGGATATCCACGATTGTGTAATTGTTCAACTCTGCCTGATCCAGTAAAACAACATAATCTCCTACCACAGGCTGTTTTCCAACACGACGCATTGCTCCTGAAATCGCTGCCTGTATCACATCTCCCGGGATGATGATGTTACATACTGTTTTGTGCTGGGCTGCTACCCTTCCGGCTACGTAAGGACCTTTGTAAATAGAGAAAGCTACTTCAAGTTCATTGTTCCAACCGGGAAGAGTATCTAATTTTACTTCTTCTGACAATTTGAAATCCCCTTGTTTTCCCATTAACATAAAATCTATAGTTTTTATTATGAATAGGTCTTTTGATTGTGGTTGAGTATGCTGCTTTAAGAACACTTTATCAAGCATTACCAACAACACATATTCGGGTGTATAATTTACATCTTCGTTTATTCAAATTAATAAAAGGGTGCATTATATGGGGAAATATAGGTGTTCTGTTTGCAATTGGGTTTATGATGAGGAAGCGGAAGGGCAAGACTTTGATTCGTTGCCTGATGACTATACATGTCCGGTTTGTGGATCTCCAAAATCTGCATTTGTTCCTGAAGGCAGGGCTGAGAAAGGTGGAGAAGATATCGAAACCAATGTTGCAGATAAAATTGTGGAACAGCTTGAAGAATTTGGTGTCCGGTTTGTCTATGGAATCCCTGGAGATTCGAATCTTCCAATTATTGACGCTATAAGGAGAAGCGATAAGATTCGCTTTATCCTCACACGCCACGAAGAAACAGCCGCCTTTATGGCATCAGCCCATGGGAAGATGACTGGAGAACTTGGTGTTTGTATTTCAATAGCAGGTCCGGGTTGCACAAACCTAATTACCGGACTCATGGACGCTGCCACTGACAGAAGTCCTGTTCTTGCCCTTGCAGGACAGGTTCCTGAGGTTTATCTCGGAAGTGAGGCTTTTCAGGAAATTGATCAGATAGAGCTTTTCAAACCATTTGCCGAATTCTCCGAAACGATTGCTCGTGAAAACCAGGCACTGAAACTGGTTACTATGGCAACAAAGTATGCTTTCAAAAAACCAGGAGTGTCGGTGCTCAGCACACCTACAGATATCCTTGCCGAGAAACTTGGTGAAAAAATCTATTCCATTGAGAAAAGAGTATTCACCAATCAGGTAGCTCCAAAAGATGAGGACGTACAGAAAGCTGCAGAACTCATTAACAAAAGCAAGTGTGTTACTCTTTTTGCAGGTTGGGGTTCCCGACACAGTCGTGCGTTGTTGAAAGACCTTTCCCAAAAACTAAAAGCTCCTATTGCAACTACATCGCGAGCAAAAGGAGTCGTGTATGAAACTGACAAGCTTAGTGTCGGAGTGCTGGGTTCAATTGGTTCTAAATATGCTGCACAGGCTATCAAGAATTGCGATTTGATTGTCATCATAGGTTCCGGGTTCAGACAGGCCAATCTTGTTCCTTCAGGTGTGAAAATTGTACAAATTGATATTGATCCTACAAAGCTTGGCAAGACTTTCAACGTTGATGCAGGTATTGTAGGTGATGCAGATCTTGCTCTGCAGAAGCTTCTTCCACTTGTTAATGAAAAGGAAGAGGATGCAGAATTCCTTGATCACATCGAGAAGATGAAGCAAACTGACTATGAGGAAATGGCGGAAGATTCCAAAGACCTTTCCATTCCTGTAAATCCGGGATATGTTATACAGGCAATTAAACGCCATACAGATGAGGATGCCATCATTTGTATTGACGTGGGTGATCATACATACTGGTTCTACAAGAAATTCATGTGTGAGGGCCAGAGAACTTTCATTTCTGCAAATATTGCAAGTATGGGTTTCTCACTTCCGGCATCGCTCGCAGCAAAGCTTGCATATCCTGATAAACAGGTTATTTGTGTGACAGGTGACGGAGGCTTCGGGATGTTGATGGGTGATTTCACCACAGCTGTCAGGGAGGCTCTGGGTATCACTGTAATTGTGTTTAATGACGGTAAACTCAAAAACATCAAAAAGGAACAATTAAGAGATAATTACCCTGAATTTGGAGTTACTTTCCCGAACCCTGATTTTGCAGGATTTGCAAAATCTGCCGGTGGGGAAGGATTCAGGATCGAAGATCCCAGAGATTTGGATGATGCGCTGGAAAAGGCTTTGTCATCTGAACATCCATCACTTATTGACGTGGTTGTAGATCCCGACAAAACTGCTGCCAGTACAAAAAGAGTAGATTGAGAAATCATAGTAATTGAGAATTCATCTTCCTTAATGTGCTAATGGTTGGCAGGAAGATATATGAATCGTGTATGCCTGTTATACCAGAAATGCAGATGTACAATGTGATGTGATGTGATCGTTTGAGACTGGGTGTAGTTGTAGGCGTAGTGGGTTCAATTCTCTGGTTGATTTCAGGGTTTATGTTTATTCCATTATTAGTCTCTATTTATTACGGAGAATCTCTAGCCACTTTTGGTGTTCCTCTCACCTTCACAGTATTTACTGCAGCCATTTTCACGCTATTTCTTAGGAGGGAAGATGAAGAATGGAACATGAGAGAAGGATTTTTTATTGTGGCTTCAGGTTGGTTTGTTGCTGCACTTTTCTGTTCACTTCCATATCTGTTCGAAGGTGTCCCTCCGATAAATGCCCTGTTTGAAGCGATGTCCGGTGTAACAGCTACAGGAGCAACTGCACTTACTGATATTGAGAGCCATAGTAAAAGTTTGCTTTTCTGGCGAGCCATGACCCAATGGTTAGGTGGCATGGGAATCATCATGTTGTTCATTGCTATCCTGCCTAAACTCGGTATTGCAGGTAGGCAAATGTTTCGTGCTGAAGTCCCAGGGCTTCAGGAAGAGCAACTACGTCCAAGAATCAGGGAGACTGCCAAAATCCTATGGCTTGTTTATCTTGTGCTATCTGTGGTGGAAATAATATTCTTAAGCCTTGCAGGATTAACTCCTTACGATGCTATCACTCATACTTTTACTTCCATCTCATGTGCCGGGTTTTCGACTTATTCTGATAGTATAGCAGCCTTTGCAGACCCAATGGTTGAAGGTATTTTCATGGTTTTCATGTTCCTTGGAGGTGCAAATTTTGCCCTTCATTACAAAACCCTTTTCTCCGAAAAGACAAGCCTGGTAAAGGATCAGGAATTCAAGTTTTACTTTTTAATAATTGCAGTTGCAACCCTTATTCTTGCTTTTATGCTTTTCAGAACTGAAGTATATTCCTTGGCTGATGCATTCAGGTATAGTAGCTTCCATGTGATTTCCATTCTTACAACAACAGGTTATGCTACAGTAGACTTCAATCTCTGGCCGGATTCTTCTCGCTTTATCATCTTTTTACTGATGTTTATCGGGGGATGTGCAGGTTCCACTTCCGGTGGTGTGAAAGTGGTCCGTTTGCTTCTCTTAGTTAAATATGCAGGGAACGTGCTTTTCAAAGTACTTCATCCAAAAGCTATCAAACCAATTCGTTTCAATAACAAAACTGTGCCAGATGAAGTTATTCAATCAATTGTCTCTTTTATGGTAATTTATTTCATGATTTTTGTTATCAGTTCAACTCTTCTTTCCCTCATGGGAATGGATTTTGTAACTACCCTCAGTGCTTCAATTGCAACTCTTGGCAATGTGGGCCCTGGCCTTGGTCTTGTAGGTCCTATGGCTAATTTTGATGCTATCCCGGATATGGGTAAACTTGTTCTTATTGCAAACATGTGGATTGGAAGACTTGAAGTATTTACTGTTATTGTATTGCTTACCCCTGCTTTTTGGAAACACTAAATTAAGGTAGAAATGTTTTTGGCAGTTCAGATCGATTTTAGAAAAAGGGAATAGAGCATCCTGAGTATGGTTCTCAAATCATGTGCCTATATATAGCATGAGCTTAGATTTCCATTAGCATAAAGCTATATAGTTTAATTTACACAATCCGATAATAATAGCATGTGGCATTTGAGGGGAAGTGACTAGCTGTGGATACTAATTCAAAGGAAATTTATCGGGATTTATTGATAATTGCAATTTTGACTATGATTGTTAGCGTATCCACTATTTCTTTCAATTTTTTTGAAGGGCAAGCTACTGGCTTGACATTATATGGGAATTATGAATTAACTGATCTTTTAATAACGTCTTTGTTTTTAGTAGGTAGCCTTTCTGTTTTTTCCCACCAGCTTTACAACAAAGTAAAAACAGAGTCTTTCAATCTGGAAGAAGCTAATACCCGATTCCATGAGATTTTTGATAATTCCAATGATTCAATTCTGGTTTTGAAAAAGGATGGCGGAATATTAGATGCAAACTTGGCCGCGATCAGAAAAATGGGCTATAGCAAAGATGAATTGTTGGGCATGTCAATAATAGATCTGTACAATTATGAGAAAGACGAATCAGCCAAAAATGAGGCTGGTGTTTTCCAGTTTCATGAGGATGGATCTCTTTTTGAGACAAAGGGCACACACAAAGACAGTTCTATAATTCCTGTGGAAGTGAGTAATAGGTCTTTTGTTTACAATAGCAATCCCTGTACAATTTCAGTTGTCAGGGATATAACCGAGAGAAAACAGGTTCAAAAGGCTATTAGTGCAAAAGCTGAAGCTGAAGAGCTCAATAGGATAAAATCCAACTTCCTTGCTAATATGAGTCACGAGCTGCGCACACCTCTTAATTCAATTATCGGCTTTTCCCAGGTTTTAATTGATGAGAATTTTGGTGCTCTCAATGAAAAACAAAGTCAATATTCAGCCAACATTATGAGAAGTGGGGAGCATCTATTAGAAGTTATTAATGACATTCTAGATATTTCAAAAGTTGAAGCCGGTAAAATGTCATTCGTGCCTGAAAAAATAAGTTTAAAGTCAACGATTGTTATTTCAAAAATGCTGGTGCAACCGCTGGCTGACAAAAAGTCGATTATTATAAAAACAGACATTGAACCAGGAAACGATGAACTGCTTGCCGATAAAACGAAACTAAAAGAGATACTGTACAATCTGCTCAGCAATTCAATTAAATTTACTCCTGAAAAAGGCAGTGTTGACGTTGTCGTTAAGCAAGATGATGAAATGATGTATTTTTCAGTTTCAGATACCGGTATTGGAATTGCAAAGGCGGATCAGGAAAGTATCTTTGATCCATTTAAACAGGTCCAATCATTTGCTACTCGGGATGTGGGCGGAACCGGTCTGGGGCTTGCTTTGGTTAAAGAGTATGTTGAAATGCACGGTGGAACGATCGAACTCGAAAGCGATGTTGGTAAGGGTAGTACATTCTCATTCACGATTCCTGTGAATGGCACAGTACAATAAACGGGGAGTCTAAATTCACTTCCATCTCTTTAGTGATGGAATATTTTTCTTAGCAAGCTCCCTTGCTTCATCTAAAGGCATAATTCCATATTCTGCTATTGCTTTTGCAGATTGTTCAATTCTCTCTTCCAGCGTAATATCAGGTTGTGTAAATTTCCCGTTCTGGTAGCAAAAAGAGCAATATTCGTCACTTTTTGTTCCGTCAGCATTTGTTCCGAAATCCTCATCGTTTGTCAGTGGCATTCCACAACTCTGGCAAAAGACCTTCCACTCAGGATGTTCTTGTTCTATATCCATTTTTTAACCCCAATCTAAGGTACTATTCACTTAACTATAGGACTTCAATCTACATCAATTCTACAGAAGAAAAAAGAACTGTACTCAAAGATCTACTTTTGCATTTCTGACAACCACATCTGCCAGAATCTGCAAGGGATCAACCACTGGAACAACTACTTCCCCTTCAATCGGTAGTAGAGATAGTTCAGTACAGCCGAGTATTATGACTTCAGCACCCTGTCCAATGAGGATGTCAATAGCTTCCATAATGTCATTATAGGGGCTTCCCTACGTATATCCAGCTTTGATTCCCTTCTCCCCGTAAATTGCATTCATGACCTTTTCCTGTAATTCATCGTTCGGGGTTAGTACTTCGGTGTCTTCGATTGCTTCATGATAAAGCCGGCTTTTCAGAGTTCCTGTGGTAGCAAGTAACCCGATTTTCCTGATGGCAGGATAAGTGTCGGAAATATAGGATGCGGTTTCCGAAATAGTATTTAGTATTGGAACATGAGTGCTGTCCTGCAACTCAGAATAGTAATAGTGTATGGTGTTACATGGGATTGCAATAATTTCTGCACCGGCACTTTCCAGAGTATGAATTGATTTCTGTGCTTCCTCAACCGGGCTTTCGCCTTGTCCAAGTATTGCCAGTGTCCTGTCCGGTACATTGGAATTGTTGTCAATGATGATATGCAGATGGTCC
>CAZHNA010000057.1:0-10859 GCA_964532775.1 uncultured Methanosarcinales archaeon | reverse complement strand
ATCAATTGTCTCCCTCTTCCCAACAAGGTGATGAACTAACTCCCGACTCTTCAATATTGAAAGAATCGATTCTGAAGGCTGTGCGGTAAAATATATTGGATATGCCTTATTCGGAATGGACGAGGATGGGATTATCAAAAGGTACTTTGCACTACATGAAGCAGAATGCTAAATCGGGGACGGTATCTAGTTAAAAGGTTCATGTAATGGAAAGAATGATAATAGTATTTTACAAAATTAAGTTTCCTTTTTACATATTTCCTAGGCTTATACTCTGCTATTCCCCAAAGCTCAAAAATCCCCTCAACATATTGGGAAGGGTTCGATTTGAACTACTTACAGCACTTTAATTGAAGTATTCATCAAAAAAACGAACTTTTCATACACAAAGCAAAAGTGATCGAAAGATATACAAATGTTGTACAACTATTATAATTAAGGAGATTTAACTGTGGAAGCATTAGGCAAATTTAAAATTATTAAACATAAACCGAAACAAGATATTGTATATCCACTGATAAGATTGCCTCAATCATATGCACATCTTGCAGGTGAAGATGCACACATATTTAAAACAGAACATAATGGAAAACCTCTATTTGTTGTATCACTAGATGCCGATTTTGAAGGTAATGTAGAGGTTGTACAACAATCAGACCTTGAATCCCGCCTAGAAACCCTCGAAAACAAGATGATTTTAGTCATAAAATCATTAGCAAAAGAGTGTGGTGGGCCCGCGGAGGTTCGAACTCCGGATCCCCGCCGTGTAAAGGCGATGTCATAACCAGCTAGACCACGGGCCCGTATTTGTTGCATCTCCCTAATGGAAAAGCTGGTATATATCATTTTTGTAGCTATCGTGCTCTTTTGGAATGGTTTTTATATATAAAAAGGGCTGATTACGCATAATGCACGATTCCTCCTATGAGAATGAGGCCGAGATTGAAGAACATTATCTCGGAGACTATGCGAGCATCGGTTCTATTGTAAGGGAAGCTCTTCCCTTTGAGCTGGTGGCCACAGTCGGAGGCGTGTTTGCAGGTTTAATCCTTTCCGGTATGACTAACGAATTGCAGATGATTCCCGGACTTATTGTTATTGCACCTGCTGTACTTGGAATGCGTGGAAACGTATCTTCTACACTTGGTTCAAGACTGGGCAGTGCAATTCATATGGGTCTTATTACCGAAGTTGACAGAAAAAACCCTGAACTTACTAACAACATATTCGGGTCTCTTCTGCTAAGCTTCATGCTATCAATTTTCTTAGGTATATTAGGACACTACATGACTCTTGCAATGGGTTTGGAAAGTGCCGGTCCTCTGGTCCTCACATCGATTGCAGTAATTGCTGGTGTATCATCCGGTTTAATCCTTTCAGTTGTCGCAGTACTCTTTGCTCTGGGTATGTTCAGGTTTGGATTTGATCCTGACAATGTAGTAACTCCAGCAATTGCAACTATTGGGGACATCGTATCCATGATGATGCTCTTCATTGCAGCAAGGTTGGTGCTTCTACTATGAGCTATTACACCATCAAAGGAATTGTGAAGAGTGGCGCTCCTATTCTTGTTTTTACATCTATTATGGGAATTATTGCAGGTCAGGTTATGAATACACGACTTGACAGCTTGCTATCATCCCCTATCCTTTTACTATTGATTCCTTCCCTCATTAAAATTGGAGGGGATACGGGGAGTATGCTTGCAGCAAGGCTCTCATCTGCTTTCCATATGGGTTTGGGTACCACACATTTTCATAAGAATCCTGTAGTTAGGAATAGCCTGATAGCTGCCTTTATTGTAGGTATTAGCGCATCAGTTGTTGTGAGCATTCTTGTATGGGTAGCAGGGCATTATTTAGACACATCATTGTCTTTTCTGATTATTTTCCAGCTATGTATTATAGCTGAAGTCTTTGAATTGATAGTTGTTTATGCAGCAACGCTTGGAATCGCCATAGCATCCCACCGTTTCGGTTTAGATCCAGATGACACAATAATTCCGATGATTGCAACTCTTGGTGATCTCGTTGGTGTGCTGGCGATATTTGTTACAATAAACGTTTTTAACATAATCTGAGCTAAAATCACTAATATACGAAAATAGATAATATATATTCAGGTCGAAATATCATGTCACCAAAGGAAATAAAGTACAGTCCGAGAAACCTTAAAGATCTTCTTATCGAGATGAAAGACACCTCTGAACTAATGGTGGATTTGGCCTACTCAGCAATGGTCTATGATGATGAGGACATTGCGCAGGAAGTTCACAATCTCGAAGAAAGGATGGATACTTATTTCTACCAAATGAACATGGCCGCAATGCTCAGCACCAGGAAAGTGGATGAAGCTGAAGAAATGACTGGTGTTCTTCAGGTAGCATCTTCATCTGAAAAAATAGCCAATGCAGCAGGCGATATTGCTAAGATTGTATTGCTGGATTTAGGGATTCCCCTTGAGCTTAAAATAGATTTAAGGGATGCTGAAGAGACAATTGTTCGCTCAACCGTGAATGCAGAATCTCCAATGGTTGGAACGACACTTGGTGATCTTGAACTGGACACAGAAACAGGAATGTGGATTATTGCTATCAGGCGCAACACTGATTGGATTTATGCTCCTGATCACTCGACCAGAATCCGGGCGGATGATGTATTGTTTGCACGTGGTCACGATGAGGGGGTTCCTCTCTTTGTGGAGCTTGCTCAAAATCGTGAATATGTTCCACAGGCGGTAAAACATGAGCGTGTTTTCAGGGATCTTGAAAAAGCGGTTGACATTATTGTAGATATGAAAAACATGGCCGAACTTTCTGTAGGTCTTGCATATTCAGCACTCCTGTTTGATAACATTGACATTGCAGAAGAGGTCAAAGCCCTTGAAGTTGAAATGGATTCAATGAAGTACGATCTCCAGCATTGGGTATTGGAAACTGCAAAACATGTTGAAGACGTGGATCAACTCAAAGGTCTCCTCCATCTTGCAAATGCTTCTGAAGGAATTTCCGATGCAGCATATGATATTGCAGATACGGTTTTACGAGATATTGAATTACATCCCATTATCACTCTTGCAGTCCGAGGTTCGGATGAAGTGATTACTCGATTGGAAGTAGATGACTGTTCTCCAATTGTGGGTAAAAGTTTTGGAGATCTCAAACTCGGAACCGAAACCGGTGTACACATTATGGCAGTAAAAAGAGCTGGCAGATGGGTATATAGCCCAAGTGCAAGAACAAAAGTAGAAACCGGCGATCTTTTAATAGGGCGCGGTTCCCACACAGGGGAAGAAGCGCTTATTGAAATGTGCGCTTGTCCCGTAAGAAAGGATTAAATTTCCTTTCATTATTTTTTATCGTACTTGCTTAGTGCAGAACGAGCCACCATATTAGAACCGAATATGTAGATGACCATAACGACTCCGAGCCAGATGAAATTTTCTCCGAATTCAGCCATGTCCACGAATTTAAGTCCAAGTCCTATAGCCAGGATTGCCATACTAGCAAGCCCTATTTTTCGGTTCCTGTTCCGTACCCGGACGTAATTTTGTTTTTCCAGCATGTAGTTTTTCTTTTCGTCTTTCATAATTTAATCCTCAGAGGGTAATTACGTTACTGGCTGCCTTACGTAATCGGTTGAATACAGCAGCACCAATTCCCTGCGCTGTAAATGAGCCGTCTACCAGTATGATATCAATTTCTTCCAGATCCATTTCTCTTAGTGCGCTAAAAATCCGATTTGCTGCGATGGAAGGTTCGGAGGACGGTCCTAACGAAATGATTTTTGTGGCGTTAATTCCTTCGTACAATTCATTTGTAAGCAGAACTCCAACTTTCTTTTCCTCGGATGAATATTGCTGTATAAGTTCTGCAATCTTTTGTTTTATAGCTTCCGCATCTCCTTCCAACAATACAACTTCGGCCATGGGTGAATAATGGGTATACTTCATTCCAGGGGATAGTGGGCTTTTGGTATTTTCCTTGTTGTCTTTGTAACCGATTTTGACGCTTCCCACAACCTTTTCCAGTTCTTCTTTTGAAACATCCCCGGGTCTCAGGATAACTGGAATATCCTCTCTTGCGTCTACAACAGTTGACTCGATTCCAATTTCTGTACTTCCGCCATCAATTATTGCATCGATACGTCCATCCAGATCATTCAGGACGTGTGATGCACAAGTTGGGCTTGGACTTCCAGATCTATTTGCGCTGGGTGCTGCAATGGGTGTTCCTGCTTCACTGATTAGTTCGCGTGCAATTTCATTTGCAGGTAACCTGATTGCCACACTATCCAGTCCAGCGGTGGTAATATCAGGTACAATTTCCGTTTTTTTCAGGATTAGTGTAAGAGGTCCAGGGCAAAAATGTTCTATGAGCTTTTTGGCAGTCTGGGGAATTTCTGCTGCAAACCGGGAAAACTGTTCCTTTTCTGCAATATGCACAATCAGTGGGTTATCTGCAGGTCTTCCTTTCGCATCAAATATTTTCTGAACTGCATTTGGATTGAGCGCATCTGCTCCTAGACCATAAACAGTTTCTGTAGGGAATGCAACCAGTCCACCTTCCTTGATTATTTTCCCGGCGGATTGCATTATATCTTTGATTTTTCCTTTTTCAGGAACAAAAAGATGGGTATGCATCTTCATTAGATTATTTCCATCTTTATTTGTAAGTTTTTCCGTAGTCGTCCATGCTGGACTCTTCGCACAAACCAACGCCGTGTCTGTGAGCAGCCCTTGCTATCATATGGGCGGCAATAGGTGCTGTCAAAAGCAGAAAAAGACCTACAGTTATGGCCTTTAATCCCATGGCTGAAAGTCCGACTTTTAGCACAATACCAATCATTACCGCTAAGGCACCGATTGTACCTATTTTTGTTGTAGCATGAAGGCGGTTATATACATCAGGAAGACGCAATAAACCGATCATGCCGATAAATACAAAGGCTATTCCTATCAGGAAAAAGAACATGCTGATTGCGTCAATTGCAGTTGTTAGTATGCTCAAAATACCGTCCCCTCATCAAGATATTTGGATATTGTTACTGTTCCTATAAATGAAATAATTGAAAGCACTAAGGCAACATCAAGGAAAAAGATAGACTCCTGTATGAAAGAGTAAACCCCGAGTGTCACTACAATTACTGTGGTCATAGCGTCAAGGGCCACTACTCTGTCCGGGATTGTGGGTCCTACGATTACTCTGTAAACACAGGGTATCATTGAAAGGATCATAAAAATAAGTGTAATATTAAGCAGTTCTGAAATCATTCAAAAGCCTCCAGTACATATTCTTCCAGATCATCGCGAATTGAATCTCTAAGTGCCTTTGGATCGGAAACATCAATTGAATGGACATAGAGAGTAGTTCTGTCATCTGAAACATCAATTGTTAGTGTTCCGGGTGTTAGCGTAATAGTATTGGCGATTGCAGTGATGGATAGGTCCTTTGTAGTGCGTACAGGGACTGCAATGATGCCTGGGTTAATATTCATTTTAGGCTGCAAAACGATTCTTGCCACCACAATACTGGCTTTTATTATTTCGACTATAAGTATGGAGAGATATTTCGCTAGTTTTGGTAAACGCCTTATAAAATTTCTATAGGATGCATCTTCGTCAAAGTTGTAAAGTTCCCTGAAAGGTCTTATTATGAAAAAACCTAGCACTAGTCCGACTAGGAAATTTGGTAAATTGATAGCTCCGTGTAGGAAACACCATGCTATTCCCAGTGTCGCAGAATAGATTACATATTGTTTCATCGTACACTCCTTTCAAGTACGGCTGTGATATATGGTTGTGGATCAAGCAATTCATTTGCGATTGCTGTAGAAAGTGCTATTAAAGGTTCTGGATAAACTCCGAGAATCACAACAATTGCTGCCAGCAGAACAATTGGGTATATCATTTGGTTTGACATCCGATGGCTCTTGAAAGTGTCGTGTTTATCCTGAACAGTTTTTTCTCCCCAGAACATGAGAAGCCATGCACGGAACATGTAGAAGAGAGTACATATTGCAAATAATAGTGCAATTGCTACGGGGAGATAATATTCTCCGAGAAGTCCTGCGTCAAAAAGAACAAATTTTGCGATAAATCCTCCCATTGGTGGAAGTCCTGCAATTGACATCGCTCCAATCAGAAATACTCCACTTGTTACGGGTGCTGTTTTTACCATGCCTCCCATTTTTCGCATGTCTCTTGTACCTGCATGATGGATGACTCCGCCAGCTGCAAGGAAAAGCATGGACTTGGCAACTGCGTGATTCACAAGGTAAACAAGTGCTGCTGTAAGTGCGTAAGCAGTTCCCATTCCTATTCCTAGGAAGACATAACCAATCTGGCTTACGCTTGAGTAGGCTAGCAAACGTTTAACATCATTTTGTCCGATTGCTGAAATTGCCCCTACTATTATGGTTGCAAGGGCCAGGAAAATTATGATTGGCTGGAGCATGAACATTGCATCATAGAATATGAGGTAGTATACCCTTAGGATTCCGTATACGCCTACCTTTATCATTATTCCGCTAAGCATGGCACTTATTGGCGAAGGGGCTGAAGGGTGTACATCAGGGAGCCAATAATGCAATGGGAAAATTGCGGCCTTGCTTCCGAAAACGATTATGAATAGAAGTGCTATGACATATATGTGCCAGGGTAGTGCTCCTGCTTCGCTAATAGCTGCAATCTTCACAGCGATGTCCGCCATGTTGAGTGTTCCAACTGTGGCATAGAGTGCTGCTATTGCAATAAGCATGACAATGGAACTCAGCATGTTAAGCATGAGATACTTGAAAGTAGCTTCCATTTTGTCAGGTATTTTTGTAAAACCACCTTTTCCGGAAGTAACCACAAGACCGCATGAGGATAAGAGAAGGATCTCGAAGAAGACGAACATATTGAAAATATCGCCTGTGAGAAAAGTCCCGTTAAGTCCGGCGACTAGCAAATTGAATAATGCGTAATACGTTGTGTTGAGTGCCTTGCTATTCATGTAGTCAAGGGAATAAATCAATGCCATAAGGGACACAAGTGAGCTGAGGACAACCATTCCTGAACCCAATAGGTCAGCCACAAGAATGATTCCGTACTTGCCCCATTCTCCGACTTCATAAACCAGAATTCCATTGTTCCAGACGTTGAGGAGCAATATTATGCTCAAGGCAAATAACATCAGTGATGCGAGAAGATTAATGCCCTTCTGGAAAGAAGGCATGCTCCTGAGTATGATTGTGATTGTTGAAAGTACGATAGGCAATGCTACCATTATTATGGGAATGTGGTTTGATAGATCCATTATCCCCATAGCCTCCGAAGTTGTGAGATGTCGGTTGTTCCGTATTCTTCATGTATACGATATGCAAGGATCAAAATGAATGCGGTAGTTGCTAAACTGATAACAATGGCAGTAAGTACAAGTGCCTGTACAAGTGGATCAACGTATATCATTTCTGCGGATTCCGGTACTATGGGTGCGAGAACTGAATTTGCAAGATCATCTGTAAAGATGATTCCTGATTCGTGCTCTCCATGGGCGCCGATTATTATTGGCACCTTTCCTCCTTCAAAAATACCGGTGGATACAATTAGCAAATTTACTGCATGTGAAAGTATGGAAAGTCCAATGACAACTCTTATTAGATCTTTTCTGAGGATAAGGAAAGTACCTATTCCAAAAAGTACTGCTACCGTTATTGAAAGTAATGCACTGTTCATTTGTCCTCACCCAGTGTTTTGAAAATGTATAGAAGGCTACCAATTACTACAAAATATACCCCTGTGTCAAAAAGTGCAGCAGAAACCAGTTCTACTTCTCCGAAAAGCGGAAGATGTACGAATGTAACTGCGCTCCTGAAGAAATTATGGCCAAAGGGGATGGCAGCAAAAGCTGTTAATGAAGCAAGAAGGAGGCCAAATGCAAACCATCGGTCCCATTCCGGATTAAAGAAGGTTATCATGTTCTTCAATCCAAAAACCACGTACGTGAGAGATATTACTGATGCAAACATAACTCCGCCAATAAACCCTCCTCCAGGATTATTATGGCCTGCAAGTAATAGGGAGATAGAGAATAGAATAATTAGTGGAATACAGATTTTTGTAGCAGTTTTGGTAATGAGGGTTGTCACTGTTTTTCACCTCTGCTGCTTATGAGATTATATGCTCCAAGAGCTGCGAGGCAGAGTACCGAAATTTCTCCCAGTGTATCATATCCCCTGAAATCAACAATTATGACATTAACAATGTTGTGTCCTCCTGCGAGAGGTAGGCTCTTTTCTACAAAATAATATGAAAGGGATTCAAGTGGGGATACAATTCCCTGAGTTGCGTTAAGCATCAATATCAGTACTGTGAAAGCTACTGCTGAAGCAATGATGAGGTCTTTTGCCATAGTCGCTTTGGACATTTTTTCCCTGAATGTCTGGGGGACTCTGACAATTACCAGCAGGAAAATGATTGTGGTAAGCGTTTCTACCAGTATCTGTGTTAGTGCAAGATCAGGTGCCTTGAGGTAAATAAAAACAAGGCTTACGAGGTATCCAACAACGGAAAGTGCGATGATTGCATGTAAGTATTTCCTTAATACTACAGATGCAATTGCTGCAACGATCATCAAGCCAAGAATAAGGACTTCATATGCGGGAATATTGAAATTTAGGTTGTCAGGGATTAGGTTTGCTGAAACGATGAGGGCGGGTATTGCTCCCAGTGCTACAAATAGCAAAAGCATAGCATTGATGTACGTTTTAATTGAGCCGGGTTGTGAGCGTGCTGCAAAATCCCCTGCTCTGTATTTTGCTCCTTCTACTATCCTGTCATAAACATAATTCACACTGAACCATGGGTAGCGTGCATTTGTTCTGTTTTGCCATGCAGCGATGTTATCGTATTTCGTGTAGACTGCAAGTCCAATCAGGAACGTTGCAATTGTCATCATGAGTGGTGTTGTGAATCCGTGCCACAGCGCCACATGCAGATGCACTTCCTCAAGCAGGATTCCTGCAGTTGTAGGTTCAATTATGTAGTGAACTGCTTGTGATGGTGAAATACCTATGAAGATAACGAGGGCTGCTAGAAATCCGGCAGGGATGAGCATGGTGAATGGCGCTTCATGGACATGTTCCGGCAGATGGTTATCATGTCTTTTCCCGAGGAAAATGCCGTCTATGAGTTTTATTGAATATGCAAATGTGAATACGCCTGCAAGAATGGCTGCTGCAGGAATTAGGAATGTAAACGGTCCGCCGAGTACATGTCCCATTTCGAGAGACGTTTCATAGAACATTTCCTTGCTAAGGAATCCGTTAAGGGGCGGTACTCCGGCCATAGCCAAGGCTGCAATTGATGCAATTATGAATGTTATTGGCATCTCCTTTCGCAATCCACCGAGCTTTCGAATATCTCGGGTAGCTGCCTCATGGGCTACAATTCCAGCTACAAGGAAAAGACATGCTTTGAACGTAGCATGGTTTAGAAGATGGAATGTGGCTGCTGCAACTCCGATGCCAGGCTCATGGTATGACGTGTATCCATACATTGTCATCATGTATGCAAGTTGACTGATAGTCGAGTATGCGAGGATTGCTTTGATATCTGTTTGCCTGAATGCAAGGAATCCGGCAAGTAGCATTGTGGAAATTCCAATTCCACCCACAAGGATGAACCATGCATCAGTTCCAGAAAATATTGGGTGAACACGTGCAATTAGATAAATACCGGCTTTCACCATTGTTGCGGAATGGAGAAAAGCACTTACAGGAGTTGGTGCTTCCATTGCATTTGGAAGCCAAATGTAAAAAGGACCCTGTGCTGACTTTGATGCGGCACCGATTACAATCAGGACAAGGGTTGCAAGGAATAATGGGTGTGCCTTAAGATCCTGAATTATTTCAGGGTTATGGAGGATTGTTGGAATGTCAAATGTGCCGGTTATGGTGTGCAGCAATATGAATCCTAACAGCATGAATAATCCGCCACCGGCTGTGAGGAGTAATGATTTTGTGGCTCCATAAATCGAGGCAGGTTTGTTTCTCCAGTAGCCGATAAGCATGAATGATGTAATACTGGTAAGTTCCCAGAATATGAAAAGCTGGACAATGTTGGATGCAAATACCATCCCTATCATGGATCCCATGAAGAGCAACAGGTATTGGTAGTAACGAGGTAGGTCTTCTTTATGCGACATGTAGCCATTAGAATATGCCATGATAATGACGCCAATGCCGGATGCAATCAATCCTATCATCATAGATAGGCCGTCAACGTAAATGCCAAATTCGATTCCAGCAGAAGGCAACCAGGTTATGGATTGTTCTATGGTATGGCCATCTGCAATAGTGGGGGCAAGCTGTCCTATTAAAACAAAACTGATGACTGCAATCGCTGCTGCAAACCATCCTACATGCTGCTTGATGACCTTTTCAATAAGGGGTACAAACAAAGCAGCTATGAATGGAATAAATATTGCCAGAACGATTGCAATAAAAGGGTCCATGACTTTCCTTAATCGCATTAACGATATATAACTGTTGTTAATGAAGAATTAAAAATTTAAAACAGTTGATTTGCTTTATGCGGTGCCTCCTATCACTTTCAACACCAATTTAATACAAATCAATTATAATTTTGGCGATTATTGCTATTTCCAGCTTCTTGACGTTTTGTCAGGTGAGCTTCTTTATATGGGAGATAGCTACGCGGAACAAATTATATATAGGGTCAATTTGTATAGGAGTGTTTGCTTCAGGGCATGGTTCTTGAAGAAATGGCATCTTCGTTTTTGTGGATGTCAACAGAAATTTATGGGCTCGTGGTCTAGCTGGTTATGACATCGCCTTGACATGGCGGGGATCCGGAGT
>CAZHNA010000056.1:0-10872 GCA_964532775.1 uncultured Methanosarcinales archaeon | reverse complement strand
TAATCCCAAAAAATATATATTTATCTATCATATTTTTTCACATGAAGATTTCACGATCCCTTGATGACAAATATGGATGGTATAATACCAAAACCATTATTCGGTAATCAAAGGGTTCCTTTTTTTGGGTATATAGCATTTCTTGGCTTAAAGCTATCCTATGCGGAATGTCTCACAATTTAGATATTTTAATGCAAACTGCAAATCAAATGGTTTTTGTGGACACAATTGTTTAGATTACATGCATTTCTATTCCTTTGCAGATCAAAAAAGATCAAATTGAAGTGTGATAGCATGTTAGTGCCGGAAACCAAAAATTGTTTTTCCGTTTCCTCAATAAAGTTTTCTCAATTGATGCCTGCAAAAATATATGGGGTCGGGACGGTTCCATGGGCATGAGCAAGTCAAATACCGGGATATGGGGAAGATATTAGTTTGCCAGTTTAAATTATTGTTAATGAAAAAGACTTGTAAAAAACAGTAGCAATTGTCATCGAAAAGTTTGCTTAATTAAGCCAGATGGACAATTTATTGTGCTGAAACAGCCATGGCAATGGTATATGGCAATTTTCCGTATCTCGATAATCAATTTTACTCAGAACGCACGACGATTCTGGTTCCGGATTCAATTTCCCCAATATGGACTTTGCCGACGAGTTCAAGCTCTTTGTCGGCTTTTGCAAACTCGATTTTGCATCCGGGTCTAATTTTCATCTGACCGCCAGATGTTGCAGACCCCTTTACAATAGCACCATCAAGCAGAATGGCTTCCTCCTCTGCATGTAGGTTGCCGTGAACCTCACTTCCTGCTCCGAGAAGAATGCGTTTACCCTGCAAATCCCCGCGAATAATTGTTTTTTTCCCAAGTTCTACAGATCCAGTTGCATAAAGTGATTCCCAAAAATTTGATAGTGCTCCGGCAATGAGGTTGCCATCAAGTCGTATTTCATTTTTGAAATAGGATCTTTTTTCAGCAATATATGTATTTGATTCCAGATGATGTCTTAGGAATTTGTCTTCCATTGTTCCCCTCGGCTATAATCTATTCCGATTTTCCTTTATAAATGCTGCTCTTGGGACTTTATCATCTGACTCCGGCAAAACAAGCCAACACCATTGCAGTGGTATTTTTACTTTTTCCTTCCTTTCCCCATGATCCGTCTGGATTCTGATTTTTGAGAATCCATTTCACGGCATTGTAGGTTGCTTCAGGATGTCCTGCACTAATCAACGCATCAATAACAATAGTGGTTGTGGCAATGTATTTCCATCCACCTTCGACTTCTTCATTGTCGAGCAACCACTGTACTTTTTGGTTGATAAAAGCGTCATATGTGCCAGTATTCCCTTGTTTTACGAGGGATGTAATTATTAAGGATACAGTTCCAGGATGTTCCCATTTAGGAGAAAAATTGTTAATTAACCACTTGCATCCGGTGGGATTACTTCTCCCTGTATTTGCAAGTGCTGTGAGGGAGTAAGTTGTATCGTAAACGTCCTTTTCTCCCCACGAACCGTCTTCATTTTGCTGTTCTTCAACCCATGTAACAATATTCGTGGGGCTGATTCCAGTTGTAGATGCGGAAAATAGTGTTCTTGCAATATCTCTGACGTTTTTTCCCTGAAAATTCTGCAAACTTTCTTTCAGTAGGTCAAGCCATTTATTCTCTCTGTCCCACAGGGTATATACAAGAGTAAAGCGGCTTATTTCTTTCAAATCATATGGTTTTTGTAGTTCCAGCCAGAGAAAACCTCTGTCTGCCGCATCTTTAATTTCAGACATCAGGATCTTTATGATTCTTATTTCCCACGTATCTTTTTCATAGGTCCATCATGGATTTCTTCCAGATTATTTACAATTTGTTGAAGTTCTTTAAACGGAAATCCTGCAATCATTTCATCGTTCTGTATATCTGTAACTCTACGGCAACCGTAGCAACCCAGAGAAAGATTGATTTTTCCTGTTACAAGGGGAATGAGTGTTGTATCCACACATGTTGCTTGGAATGGAGCTGTGCTTAGCTCCACACGTCCTCCATCTTCATAAACGGTGGCAGAAACCAACCAATAAAGGGTTTCAGGTTGGTCTACAATAATAACAACATCCGGCTCAAAATCGACATCCTTTAGTGGAGAAACGATTGTTGCAATTACCGATCCCTCTTCAAGCTCAACACGTTCTTCAATCATTTTTGATGCCGCTTTATTGTCCCCAAACATGCCAAGCCTGCGGTGGAATGCCCCACTCCTTACTTTTGTAGGTGTGTGAACTAGCCCGAGGCTGGATGCCCCTACAACGCATTTATGCATGTCTGCGGGTATTACAATTCCTTCCCCTTTACGAGCTTGCATGATGGATTGGCAATGGCTGAGCTTTTCGGGAGGAATCTCAAACAATTCCGGAATTTCTTCTCCCTTGTGGATTAGTTTAACCGCTACTGGTTCATACCTTAAGTTAAGGATATCTTTAAGTTTCTCACTAAGTTGTTTGTTATTCATTTAATCCCGCCCACTTTTTGACATTCATTTATCCTGAGTAAACGTTTCGACAGATTCAACAACTTTTGAGAAGGCTGTACTCCACTTGGAATCCATGTTATCAATATAGACTTTTCCGCTATCACTGCTTGCTGATATCGCAGGTTCGATTGGCAGGGCTGCAAGAACTGGTATATTGAAATCTTCTGCAGCTTTCTCAATGCTCCCTCTTCCGAATATATCAATTTTCTTTCCACAATCCGGACAGATCACACCGCTCATGTTTTCAACCAAACCTATGACAGGAACATTGAGCGTTTCTGCAAATTTGAGGGATTTACGCACGCTTATTAGTGCAACATCCTGTGGTGTTGTGACAACGACCGCCCCATCAACTTTTACAAGGAGTTGAACAATGCTTAGAGGTTCATCCCCGGTTCCGGGGGGCAGATCGATAAGAAGATAATCCAATACTCCCCAATCTACTTCTTCCAAAAACTGCTTGATAGCTGCCATCTTTGCGGGCCCTCTCCATATTACTGGTGAGTCCTGGTTGTCAAGAAGAAGTCCTATAGACATAACTTTGAGATTATCAGAAACTTTCACTGGATTAATTCCTTTATCTCCGACTGTTGGACGTTGATCTTCGATACCAAACATTTTAGGTATTGTGGGTCCATGCATGTCCGAGTCCAAAAGACCTACTTTTTTCCCTTTTTTTGCAAGGTATGCAGCAAGGTTGGCAGAGACTGTACTTTTTCCGACTCCACCTTTACCACTCATGATCATTACTTTGTTTTTTATTCCCCGCAAGTTTGTGACAATTTTAGGTTCTTCGGGTTTAGCACTCAAAAGACTTTCAGATGACTGTATTTTTGAACTCATGCTTTATCTTCCTCAGCATTTTCTGGATTTTTATTAGTTGTATCAAGGATTTCGATGCCCTTTCCGGTAGAAAGTGCAAAAGCTACTTTTGTTCTTGCACTCTGGAGATCTTTCCAGAAAGCCCTTCTTGAGATGCCCATCTGGCTTGCAGCTTCTTCCTGATGCAATCCTTCGACATCAACAAGTCGTAATGCTTCTAGTTCTTCTAGTGCAAGCTCAATGGTTTCAATTTCCTTCATCGGAATGCCGCAGGGTTTAAAGCACATTATGCGTGGTTTGCATCCGATTCTCCGGGGTGTTTTGGGTCTTCCTCTGTATCCCATAATCAATCACTCATAGGCGAATAAATATATAAAGTATTCCCATCGCAATTTGACATATTTCGGTTTCGGGCTTCTTTGTGCGAGTAAAAAAGCTATTATAGTTTTGCAGGAGTTTTATATCTGGCTGAAAATGTGGAGATTAGTTTGATGAGCCGTGATATGCTTTTGTGGGATGAAACCCTTTTCCGTGATCTGCAGGCGCTTGAAATTGATTACGTTCCAGAGGATCTACTTCATCGAGAGAACCAGATGCAATCTCTTGCTTACAGCCTGAGGCCGGCATTGAGGGGTATGAGGCCTGTAAATTGTATTTTGACAGGTCCTCCTGGGACCGGAAAGACTTCTGCGGTTCTCAAAATGTTCGAGGAAGTGGAAAAGCACTCTGATGATGTGGTTATGCTCAAGATCAATTGCCAGATTGATTCCACAAGGTTTGCAGTGGCTTCCAGAATATACAGGAAATTGTTCAATGTGGAACCTCCTTCTTCTGGTGTTGCTTTCAGGAAGCTTTTTGAAAAGATTGTCCAGCGTTTGATTGATAAGGAAAAAGTGTTGGTTATCTGTCTTGACGATATCAACTATCTTTTCCATGAAGGGCATGCTGATGAGGTTATGTATTCAATTCTCCGGGCCCACGAGCTATTTCCCGGTGCAAAAATTGGTGTAATTGCTGTAGTGAGTGATACGGGTAAACTCTATAGGTTTGATCCGAAAGTAAGTTCGGTTTTTCTTCCAGAAGAAATTGAATTCCTGCATTACGATTATGATGAAATTAAAGACATAATAGCTTCAAGAGTTCAGCTCTCATTTTACCCAGATGTGTTTCCTGAAGAAGTGCAGGATGTGGTGGCAGGCTATGTCGATACCACTGGTGATTTGCGTGTGGGAATTGATCTCCTGAGACGTTCCGGTCTTAATGCGGAGAGAAAGGCCAGCAAAACGGTTGAAATAGAAGATGTGGAAAAAGCGTACGAATCTTCTCGACTTCTTAATCTTAAAAGGAATATAATGAGCCTTTCTGCAGATGAGAAAAAATTGCTTGGTATAATTGCTGAAATAGGGGAGTCAAAAGCAGGGGACATTTACGAGCGTTTCCATGAAATGACAGGACTTGGTTACACCAGATTCTATGAAATTGTTAATAAACTTGCAGAATCCCAACATCTTGATACTGCTTTTTCCGGAGAGGGAACCCGTGGTCGTACTCGTCTGATTGGATTGTCATACCCTTCGGCAGATGTCCTAAAATGCCTTAAAAGGTGAGTATTTTGGAAAGAAACGCCAAAGTGTGGCTCTCACACGAAGGCAAGCCGGTTCTTGGTGCGGGCAAAGTTGAACTTTTGCTTGCTATTGATGAAGCAGGGTCTTTACAGAAAGCCTGCAAAAAACTAGGTATTTCATATAAGCATGCCTGGAATATCCTTAAAAACATAAATGAAAGATTGGGCGAGGATGTTGTAAGGACTGTAAGGGGCGGTAAGGAGCAAGGTACTTTCCTTACGGACTGTGGCAGGAAACTAATTGCTGAATATGAAAAAAATCGTGATTATGTGGATGAACTCGTGGCTGATGACGTTTCATGGGAAAATCTTGGGATGAAGCTATCTGCCAGAAATCGGCTTTTGGGAAAAATCGTGGAAATTGAGAAAGGGGATGTTGCCTGTAAGCTCAAAATTGAAGTGGAACCTTCAATCTTAACTTCTCTAATCACGGCTGAAGCTGTTGAAAGTCTTGAACTCACAGAAGGTGATGAGGTATTTGCGATTATCAAATCAACTGAGGTGCTTATCGGTAAGCCAACGGATGCAGGGAGTAGGAAGAAATGAGTGAAATTCGCTTATTGTCATGGAATGTAAATGGTCTTCGTTCAATGGTCAAAAAAGGATTTGTAGAATGGCTTCAGGATGATTCTCCTGATATTCTTTGTATTCAGGAAACCAAGGCAAATCCCAATCAACTAACGAGGGAACTAAAGCATATCGAAGGCTACTATTCCTATTTTTCAGCAGCTGAGAAGAAAGGATACAGTGGGGTTGCTATTTACAGTAAAGTTGCACCGGAGCGTGTGGAATACGGTTTCGAAGATCCACGTTTTGATCATGAAGGCAGGATCCTGATTGCCTGGTATGAAAACTTTGTTCTTTTCAATATTTATTATCCAAACGGAAATGCTTCACAGGAAAGGCTCGATTACAAGATGGCTTTCTATGACACTTTTCTTGAGTACGTTGATGGTGTTAGAAGTGAAGGCTACAACGTAGTTGTTTGCGGTGATGTGAACACAGCTCATAAGGAAACCGATCTTGCGAGGCCAATACAAAATGAGAAACGTTCCGGCTTTCTTCCAGAAGAGCGTGCCTGGATTGATGAGTTTCTCTCCCATGGCTATGTAGACACTTTCCGAGTGTTCACTGAAGAAGGTGAACATTATAGCTGGTGGGATCTGAAAACCAGATCAAGGGATAGGAATGTAGGCTGGAGAATTGACTATTTCTTTGTTAATGAAGAGTTCAGGGATACTGTGACGTCTTCTTTCATGCTCAGTGATGTCATGGGTTCGGATCACTGCCCGATAGGTATCACTCTTGAAGACTAAGTCGTCGAGTTAAACTCAAAAATCACTAAAAAAAAGAAGTTGTTGCACAGCTTTGAAAGCTGTGCATGATATTTTGTTTTCTTAAAATTACATCATTGGTGGCATGCCGCCCATTCCACCCATGCCGCCTCCTGGTGGCATGTCTGGTGCACGGGTTGATGCGATGATGTCGTCAATTCTCAGAATCATAACGGATGCTTCTGCACCTGCATTGATTGCCTGGGTCTTAATCCTGAGTGGTTCGACAACGCCTGCTTCCCACATGTCAATGACTTCACCAAGGTAGACATTCAGACCTGCAGTCGTTATGCCTTTCTCATGGTGGGAACGGAGTTCCACAAGCATGTCAATTGGGTCGAGACCTGCATTCTCTGCAAGTGTCCTTGGGACAACTTCAAGAGCTTCTGCGAATGCCTTGACTGCAAGCTGTTCCCTGCCGCTGAGGGATGCTGCGTAATCCTGAAGTTGAAGTGCAACTTCGATTTCCGGTGCGCCGCCACCAGCTACGAGTTTCTTGTCCTCAATAGCTACTGCAACTACACGAAGTGCATCGTTAAGTGCCCTTTCAATGTTGTCAATAACGTGTTCGGTACCGCCACGAAGTAAGATTGATACGGACTTGGGGTTGACACAGCCGGTGATGAAAATCATGCTGTCGCCTGCGATCTTCTTCTCTTCAACTTTATCAGCTTTGCCGAGATCCTCTGCGCTCATCTCGTCAATGTTGGTGACGAGCTTTGCACTGGTTGAGCGTACGAGTTTCTCCATGTCGCTCTTCTTTACACGCCTGACTGCAAGAATACCTGCCTTTGCGAGGAAGTGCTGTGCCATGTCGTCAATACCTTTCTGGCAGAAAACGACATTTGCGCCACTGTTTTGTACTTTTTCTACAATTGCGCGAAGCATCTTCTCTTCCTGATCAAGGAAAGATTGGAGTTGGTCAGGGGAAGTGATGGAGATTTCTGCATCCACTTCGGTTTCTTTGAGTTCGATTGCGCTGTTGAGGAGTGCAATCTTTGCGCCTTCTACTTTCTTTGGCATGTTGGAGTGTACGCGCTCTTTATCGAGGATCATACCTTCGATAAGTTCGCTGTCTTCCATAGTTCCGCCGACTTTCTTCTCGATCTTGATGTTTTCGATGTCGATGGATTCTCCGTCGCCTCTATCGGAAATGCTGGTAACTGCTTTGACGGTAATGTCGCTGAGTACTTTTTTGGAAGCTTCTGCGCCCTTTCCTGTCATTGCGGTAGCGGAGATATTAAGAAGAGTCTCGCGGTTGTCAACGGTTACATCTTTTGCAAGTCCTTTGAGGATTTCGCCTGCTTTGTCAGCAGCTAACCTGTAACCTGCAGCAATGATTGTTGGGTGAATATCCTGATTGATTAAATCCTCTGCCTTTTTGAGAAGTTCTCCAGTGATGATAGCTGCGGTTGTGGTTCCGTCTCCTACTTCATCGTCCTGGGTTTTTGCAACCTCTACAATCATTTTTGCAGCAGGGTGTTCAATGTCCATTTCCTTGAGAATGGTTGCACCATCGTTGGTAATTACAACATCTCCAAGAGAGTCCACGAGCATCTTGTCCATTCCCTTGGGGCCAAGAGTTGTCCTGACAGCTTCAGCAACTGCTTTTGCTGCCATGATGTTGTTGCTCTGGGCGTCCCTGCCCTTTGTTCTCTGACTACCTTCCCGCATAATAAAAATAGGCTGTCCAGCCATCTGTCCTGCCATGTGTATTTCTCCTAATTAATTATATGTTAATATATGTTAATTTGATGTTAACCTGCATTACAGGTCGTTTGTACATGTTTGTGGTTCTATATAAAAGTTACTATGCATAAAAAATGCTAAACAGTAATGAAAGCAACAACCATAAAGGCTGCTGCTAATTAAAAAAAGAATTCAGGAACAAAGTTCATTTTGCAATGGACTTTGGTGACCTATGTTTAAAGCGCCTCTTTGTTCCAGATGAACTGTAGCGCTGGGAAGGTGCACTGTGTGCTTTATCCGCATGTGCTTTTTTGACTTTAATAACGTTTCCTTTTCGTCCTTTAACTTTTACCCATGTAGTAGTTCCGGTTTTGCCCATTATGAGTCCTCACTTTGATAAATATGATTTTTAAATTAAGCTAATCTGATTTCCCATACATGTGATGCTACTTATTAAAGGTTGCGGAAATTGGAACCGCTTAAAAAAGAGAACTCGTTTCATTGTTACATCAGTCCCTGAACAAATATTATATCCACAAAGAACAAGAGTATAAGAAGCAATGACTCTTGAACCAGTTCACATCAGGGCAATAGCAGATCTTGCAAGTCGTATAGATGCGGACTTTGAAGCACCGGAAGAAAGTGAAGTAGATGATATCCTTCCTCTTTTGCAGGAATTGAAATACGAGTCGAAGACTATCCTGAAGGCGCTGGGTCGGGTATTCAGGGGCAAAGTCAATATTGAACACATCTCCGCTTGCGACGATCCGGTGAAACGGACTTTTGCATGTGACAGTGGAAGTACCAATCCACGCAATTTTGAGGCGGGAGTAACAGTTGATTTTTGTCACTGTGCACTTGCAAGCACTCCTTCTGATTTAGACATCCATTCAAAGCGCACCATTGTTGCAGCTATGTATTCCCCTTCCTGGAAATGTTCGATTAATACTAGTGAAGACTGGGCATCTTTTGACAATGATGAAGGTAGATCTAAAATAGTTCGAATAAAATCAGGTCTTCTGCAAACGAGAGAAAAACGGATGGTGCATAATGTTGCACTTTACCTTGCCGAATCCGAGCACATGCTGTGGCTAAAGGACATCCCGACAAAAGATGATTTTTTCATGATGGATGGTCCAATTTATCCAAAGCAGCTAATGTACTGGATGGTTGTTCCTTCGGGAGAAGTCCAAATTCGTTATGATCCAAGCGCAAAGCAAATTTTGCAGAATTATATTGATATTGTCGATCATTTCATGAAAGAACAAATCCCGATAATCGGATTTGTGAAAAATCCGGAGGATAAGCAGGTAGTACAGACGTTGCGAAAGCTGGAAATAGATGTTGATATTCCCTGGATTGCAGATGCCCAGCTTTTCAAGTCGATTCTCAGACCCGCGGAGCGTGAAAGCAGGAATTGCATAACTTACACAAATTGGTTCATGCAACCCAATCAATTCTATGAGAGCATGGTGGATACAACTACACCATTGATGGAAGATTCCCTGCAGCATGTTTTCGAAAAGGAAGATTATGCATTGACATTTTTTGTGATTTTTGTTCCTTCTATGAATGTCCTCTTCAAAGTAGAAGCTCCGTATGGTCTCACAAAGGACGAAAAAATGAGATTATTGATGACGAAAAAAGTGCTTTATGATATTTCTATAAATGGTCTGCCTATGAGTCTTTCCAAAGCTGATAGTTTGGGAAAAATCCGGAAAACCGAGAGATCACAGATTTTAAAACAGTTCAGAAAACTGGATCCTGATACAATTTACAATGATTTGCGGTGGAGTGATATGAATGAGTCTTGATGATTATGATGATTTGTTGAAAGTTGGGGAGAAATACGGAAATGGAAAACCGGAAAATGTTGACACTTCAACACCAACTTCCAGAAACGATCGTTTTGAGGAATTCGCTCTGGCTGATTCTGCAAGCTCAACTGCCCAGTTAGCACCGGATTCAGCATTTGGGACAATCATCTCCGGTATGGAACCCATTGAAATCACAGAATCAGGAGCGCGGATTACAGGTTATATTACTTCCTCACGCAGATCTGCTGTCAGGTTGGGTACCTATGTGATAGTTCCCTATGGAAATGAAGATTTATTTGCAAGGGTTTGGAAACTGCAATACATGCAGGAATTTGAGGTTGATGATGCTACTGAACTCCATTCTCGGAGAATGCTGAAAAGCAACACTACGGATGAGGTGGATTATAAATTCCTTGCATATCTTGATCCGATTTGTATCCTGTATTCAAAGAGTGACAAATTGATGCGGAGGATGACTGACAGGCTTCCTAGGCCCAATACACTGATCCTTCCTGTTGACGACAAAATGAAAATACAAACCGGACTCAATATGCCCACTGAAGGTATTTTCCTTGGTCATCTTAGTGTAGGAGGCGAGCTTGTTCGCACACATGCTTCTCCTCCAACAGTTGCCTACTACATGCGAAATGATTATTTGATGGGCGACCCACTCATTTTCAGACACATTTTGGTATGTGGAAGTACAGGTACAGGCAAGACTTTCCTGACAAAAAATATACTTCGACAATTCCTAAAAGAAAGCAATCGCTATGTTGTCAGGGATGAAATGGGTCAGGCGACTAAAGGCAAACTCCCGTGTCTTGTGGTGATGGACCCTCAAGATGAGTACTCGCAATTGTTTGAAGAAAATACGGGAATTAATTCAGAAAATGAATTCGTATTCCAATCCGAAGACGTAGAATATGGTGCTTATCATGATACCCGTACTTTCATTGCGAAGGTGGATGGGCATCCTTACAGCGGTAAGTCAAGGGCAACACAGATGGAATTCACAATTCCTTTTGAAATGGTGAGGCATAATTCCTGGCTCATAGCTGCAGCCGAA
>CAZHNA010000055.1:0-10879 GCA_964532775.1 uncultured Methanosarcinales archaeon | reverse complement strand
AGTGATGATTCCACCTTCCCCAGTTGTCATATTTTTGGTAGGGTAGAAGCTAAAGGTGCCACATCCGAATGAACCGACTTTCTTCTTGTTGTACTCTGCACCATGAGCCTGGCATGCATCTTCAATTACTACCAGATTATGTTCGTCCGCAATTTCCATGATCCTTTTCATCTCAGCGGGATTTCCGTATAGATGAACCGGCATTATGGCTTTAGTTTTATCAGTGATTTTTTCCTCGATTAATTCAGGATCAAGGTTGAAAGATTCTGAATCAATGTCTGAAAAAACAGGTTTCGCACCGGTGAATAAAATGGAGTTTCCTGTGGCAATAAAAGTAAATGGTGTAGTGATGACTTCGTCACCCTTGCCGATGTTATTTGCAAGTAGTGCAACGTGTAAGGCAGCAGTTCCGGAATTTACGGCAATTGCATGTTCAGTTCCGATGTAATTTGCAAACTCATTTTCAAATTCTACAACTTGGGGTCCGGATGCAATCATTCCACTTCTCATTACCTCGACAACTGCTTCAATCTCGGCCTCTCCGATGTCTGGTTTTGCAATGTTAATCATATTTATTCTCCACTTAAATCCGGTTTGGAGTTTTCATTTCTTCTGGAAGATTCTGTATCCGGGCAGGGCACCCAACAGCCATTTTCCAATCGGGTACATCTTTTGTAACAAGTGCTCCGGCAGCTACCATTGCTCCTTTCCCAATCTCAATTTCAGGCACTATTGTTACATTGCCTCCTATACTTGCTCCTTCCCGGATAGTTGGACCTAGTGGAACGTATTCTCCACGCACTGGGTATCTGTCATTTGTAAGGCAGGAACAAGGTCCGATGAATACATTGTTTTCAATTGTAGCGTGAGTGGGAATGTAGGCATTTCCCTGAATGCTGACATTACTTCCAATTTTGCAATTTCCATCTATTATGGTATTAGTGCCTACGAGTACATGATCCCCAATTTCTGTATTCTCTCTTACCATTGCATTATGGCCTGTCATAAATTTGTTTCCAGCATTAACATTGCTGAAAATAGTTGTATTGGGGCGAATCATTGCGTTTTTCCCGATGGTCGAGCCTATAAAAGTATGTTCACTTGCAACAATATTCAGTTCAATTATCTCTTTGAGGACATTATGTTCAGGATATCCAATAATGCAATTTTCCATTATTACAGATCCCTCTCCTATGGAAGAATTTCCGTAAACTTGTGCAGATGGGTGGATGTATTCCTGATTCATGTGATTCCTTCTGGTAACTTTTTAATTATGTTATAAAAAGTGCGCTTGAAGTTTAAATAGATATTTCCAAATTTATTTGTAAAAGGGCAATCAAAACATTATTATGCTTCCATTCCTATGTGCTCCATATGTTCACTATCATCACTGGTTCTCAGTTCGGAGATGAAGGAAAAGGTAAGATTGTTGACCTCTTGGCAAAGGACTATAATATTGTCGCGCGCTTCCAAGGTGGTGACAATGCAGGTCATACAGTGAAGGCAAACGGTATAGTCTATAAACTTCACCTTATTCCCTCAGGTTTCCTTATGGATTCCCGTGTTCTTATTGGTCCCGGTACTGTTCTAAATCCCGCTGTTCTTGCAGAAGAGATGCAAATGCTTGAAGAGGCCGGTATTCCTGTAACTCCTGAAAAACTGGGAGTTGATGCTAAAACTAGTGTAATTATGCCTTATCATATTGAAATGGACGGCTTAAGAGAGGCTGCCCGTTCTGAAAAAATAGGAACTACTAAAAGAGGTATTGGCTATGCTTATATCGATAAGGTTGCACGGGATGAAATCCGTATGGCAGATCTTGTGGATGAAGAACGTTTGCGTACCTGCCTGAATGAAATCTCATTGCAAAAAGAAGCAACAATTGCCGAAATGGGGGGAGATCCTTCCATTGTATTAGACGGTGAGAAATTGTCACGTTATGTGGAATTGGGAAAAATGCTTGCTCCTTACGTGACGGATGTGTCACTTGAAATTAATCAGGGTCTCGATAATGGAGTCAGTGTTCTTGCAGAAGGGGCACAGGGCAGTCATCTTGATGTTATCCATGGAACTCAAAAATATGTGACGTCTTCTTCAACTATAGCCGGATCAGCATGTGCAGGTCTGGGGGTAGGTCCTACAAGGGTGGATGAAGTATTGGGTATTGTGAAAGCATATATTACTCGTGTAGGTGCGGGACCATTGCCAACTGAACTTGAGGATGATGCAGGAAAACATTTGCATGATGTTGGTCATGAATTTGGTACCACTACAGGTAGATCCAGGCGTTGCGGATGGTTTGATCTCCCTCTTCTTAAAAAGGCTGCTTATCTGAATGGTTACACTTCACTTGCCCTTACAAAACTTGATGTTTTGACCGGGCTAGATTTAATTAAGGTGTGTGTGGGCTACATGTCCGAAGGGAAACAACTTGATTATCCGCCTGAGAGTACTTCCATTCTTTCGGAATGCGTTCCTGTTTATGAAGATTTTCCGGGATGGGATGCTGATCTTACAAGCGTAACTTCTTATGAATCTCTTCCTGAAAATGCCCGTATTTATGTTGAAAAATTGGAAGAACTTATCGGTGTACCAATAAAATATGTTTCCGTTGGTCCTGCAAGGGAGCAGACGTTTGAAAAATAAGTGCCTGATTGCATTAATCAGGCAAAAACCATATATATGAAACGATAGCTTTAAGAACCTTATCTCACTGCATATAGCAAAAATACTACTACTGAGAATCTGAGAAGATTTATCAGATATTTCAAGTTTCAAGGAGGATATAATGACTACAGCGTATGATGTGCCTGCTACTGATATCATTGCCAAGCTGGCAGGGAAGCTAAAAGAGAACGATAATATTCAGCCCCCAGAATGGGCTGCATTTGCAAAGACCGGCGTACACAAGGAATTGCCCCCAGTGGACAGTGACTGGTGGTACACCAGATGTGCCGCAGTTCTCAGAAGGATCTACATAGATGGTCCTATCGGAATCCAGAGGCTACGATCAGTTTATGGCGGCAAGAAGAACAGGGGTGCCAATCCTTCTAAGAAGGCAAAAGGCAGTGGCTCTGTTGCACGTGTTGTCTCCCAGCAATTAGAATCAGCAGGATTTGTATCCCAGCTTAAAGGCGGAAGAATTGTAACACCTGCAGGTCAATCTTTGCTTGATAATACAGCTACCGAAGTCAAAGCTGAAATAGTTTCATCTGTTCCAGGTCTTGAAAAATACTAATTTAGTCTGAATTCTGCCCGGTAGGGCAGTTTCCAGACGGATGTGATATGCTATGGAAGACGATCTCGAAGCGATACGCAGAAAACGGATGGCAGATGTCCAGCGCCAACAAACGGCAATGGGTGAGAATGACGTTCAGGCTGCATACCAACAGGAGCAAGAACTGGCGGAAAGGGAAGCCATGGTCCAGTCTGTCTTAAGACAGATCATGACACCTGAGGCGAGGGAGAGGTTGACACGCTTAAAAATGTCACGCAAGGAAATGGCTGGACAGATTGAAGCTCAGCTTGTATCGCTTGCTCAAAGCGGTCGTTTACAAGGCAAAATTGATGATGATAAACTAAAAACTCTGCTTATGCAGATGCAGCCAAAAAAACGTGAAACCAAGATCACAAGGATGTGAAACGGTATCCTATGAAGGCGCGAGTGATGTTTAGTGGAGGGAAGGATAGCTCCCTTTCCGCGCTCTTTCTGGAGCCATTTTTTGATGTGGAATTGGTAACTTGCACGTTTTCATTAGCACCTGTTGCTAAAATCGCTGCAGAAGTTGCTGGTAAGCTAGGTTTTAAACATATAGCTATTGAAATGGATGTGGGCGTGTTGGATGAAGCTCTCCAGATGGTTCTGGAGGATGGATATCCAAGGAATGCAATTAACCATATTCATTTAAGAGCTCTTGAAAAAGTTGCTTCTCTTTCTCCGGGATGCGTAATTGCAGATGGTATCCGGAGGGATGATGTGGCACCAAGGCTTGATCGTTCTAATCTTCGAAGTATTGAAGATCGTTTCGGTGTTTCTTGTGTATCTCCTTTAATTGGATACGGAAGGGCTGCAGTGAATGATCTTGTTGATCAATCTCTCGAAATACAGGAAGACTTGAGCGATAAGCTGGATAAAGCAGACTATGAAACTGAATTCAGGCAGCTAATAAAAGATCGATGCGGAGATAACAAAATTCGGGAAATTTTTCCTGAGCATATACAGTCAAGAGTTATCTCTCGCAAATAATGGTGACTCGGGTTCAATTCGGGCAGATTAAAGATTTATATGATTAGCTGGTTTATGCACTTAAATCTTGAGAGTAATGTCGATTCAGGTGAGATACGTGAGCCATAATACAAAAGGACAGAAGAAAAGGTTGGCAAAAGCCCATGTTCAGAACCAGAGGGTTCCTACCTGGGCAATTATAAAGACTAACAGAAAGGTTGTCACCCATCCACAGAGAAGGCATTGGAGACGGGGCAGTCTTAAGGTAAAGTGAGGTGAAGACCATGGAAGGCGATATCGTAAAAGAGCAGGTTTATACAATTCCTCTTCGTGCAGCCAAGCTGGCTCCAAAGTGGAGACGCGCAAACCGTGCAATTACACTTATTAGAAAATATTTGATCCGCCATATGAAGGCTGATCCCAAACAGATCAAAATTGATGCTACTATCAATGAATTGATCTGGAATAGGGGCTCAGAAAAGCCACCTTCCTCCATACGTGTGAGGGCGGCAAAATTCGATGATGGCGAAGTACAGGCAGAACTTGCCTGATGCTTTTTGGTGACAGTGCTAACATTAAATCGGTTACATCATGCTAAGAACTCTGAAAATCTATGATAGCCCTGTGATTGGGGTTTTTGCCACATGTACCGAAGAGATGGCAATTGTGCCAAGTGGCACCGATGAAAAGACTATCCAGTTACTTCAGGAATATCTTGAAGTGGATGTATATTCCACTCTTATAAGTGGAAGTGTAGTAGTTGGTTCTTTGTCATGTGGTAATTCTTCCGGATTGCTTGTACCCAGATACAGTTCCTTGCCAGGTTTAAATGACAGTGATAAACTCATTGTGAGAGTGCCTGGAAACTTAACTGCTATGGGCAACAATGTCCTGATGAATGATTCTGCAGCATTGGTTAATCCTGAGATGACGGATGGGGCGATTGATGTTATTTCAAAAGCTCTCAATGTTGACGTTCACAGGGGTACAATTGGCGGGGTTAAAACCGTTGGAATGGCGGCAACAGTCACTAATAAAGGTTTATTGGTTCATCCTCGCACTAATCAACAAGAGTTGGCACGCTTAGAAGAGATTTTTGATCTTCCCATTGAAGTGGGTACTGTAAACTACGGTTCACAGGTAGTAGGCTCAGGTATTCTTGCCAATTCTAAGGGATATGTTGCAGGATCTGAAACAACAGGTCATGAATTAGGGCGAATTGAAGACGCCTTTATGTTTTAATATTCAAATGGTGATTTCATATGATAAATTTCGTGGTAACAGGTACATTCAAAGCCGGCCATAGCCGGGAAAAATTTACTAAGAATGTAGAAAGCCAGAATGAAAAGAATGCACGTGAAAAAGTTTACTCTATTTTTGGAAGTAAACACGGAATCAAGCGTTCTATGATTAACATTGATGCCGTAAAAGAGGCATGATTATATGTCTGAAATCGGGCAGCAGGATATGCAGAACCTTGCGGTACAACATAGGGAGTATCAACAGCAAGCTCAGTCCATCCAGCAGCAGGTAGGTATGCTTCAGTCCTCGATTGACGAGTGCAAAATGGCTATCAACACTCTTGATGAGTTGCCCGGTGAACCTGAATTAGAATCTCTGATTCCGATTGGTTCAGGTTCTTTCATGAATGCTCGTGTTCTGAATAATGATAAAATTGTTGTTGATGTTGGTGCAGGTTTCCGTGTTGAGAAATCTGTGGAAGGGGCGAAAGAAATCCTCAATAAACGCTGCGATAATTTGCAAAAGATAATGGAATCTATGAACCAATCACTCTCTAAGATTGCTGAGAGGATACAGGCCATAGAATCTTCAGTAGCACAGCAACAACAGGGTATGCAATCCCCACAATAATCCAAGAGGTTCCGGATTTGTTCGGTAAACTCAAAGAAAAATTAACGGGTTTCACAAAGTCCGTGGGGTCTCAGATTGAGGAAAAAGCAACTCCTTTAGATACATCTTCAGAAGAAGTTGTTGTTGAAAATGTTACTCCGCAGGAAGTTCCCGTTCAGGACGGCAAAAAGGATGTTGGATTTGCTCATAAGGCAAAAGCACTCGTTTTTGAAAGGGAATTTATTCTCGATGAAAAGGATCTTGAAGATGCCCTCTGGGATCTCGAGATGGCTTTAATTGAAAATGACATTGCACTGTCCGTTTCTGAAAAAATCGTTTCTGATGTGAAAAATGATCTTGTTGGAAGCCGCAGGAAAATTGGTTCCAATACCGGCAAAATCGTTGAAGAAGCTTTGAAGAAATCCATTTATGAAGTTATGTCTGCAAATGTGTTCGATTTTGATGAATTCATAAGCGATCACGATAAACCGGTCCATGTTGTTTTTATAGGAATTAACGGGACTGGAAAGACTACTACTATTTCCAAACTTACAAAACGTCTGAATGACAATGGTAAAACAGTCGTAATTGCTGCAGGGGATACTTTCCGTGCAGGTGCAATTGATCAAATTGCAATTCATGCAGATAATCTTGGTGTAAAACTCATTAAACACCAACCCGGCGGAGATCCGGCTGCGGTTGTTTATGATGCAGTCCAATATGCTAAAGCACATAGCACTGATGTAATACTTTCAGACACTGCAGGAAGGATGCATACTAATGTGAACCTCATGGCACAGCTGGAGAAAATATGTCGTGTCAGCTCACCTGATCTCATTATATTTGTGGACGAAGCAATTGCAGGTAATGATGCAGTTGAGCGGGCAAAGCAGTTTAATGAAGCTGTTCCAATTGACGGTTCAATTCTTACCAAAACAGATGCAGATTCAAAAGGGGGGGCTGCAATTTCAATAGCCTACATTACCGGGAAACCTATTCTTTTCCTCGGTATGGGTCAGGGCTATGATGATCTGCAGAAATTCGACCCAAAATGGTTTGTGGATCAATTATTCAATTGATCCTGTTCAGGCTTTTTTGCAACCACTTTTAAGATCCCTCGTAAGGGATTCTAATTTTTCCAATACATTGTCGCCAGAAGCAATTATATTAACCAGCGCTGAGCCAACAATTACGCCATCAGCCCCGTCTTTGACTGCTTCTTCAGCTTGTTCCTTTGTTGAAATGCCAAACCCAACTGCTTTTGGCTTATTGCTTTTGATATTACCAAGCTGTGTTTTCAGGGAATCTCCCAATTCACTTTTGCCGCCTGTTACTCCCATTCTCGGAACCACGTAAATAAAGCCGGATGTGTTTTGTGAAATTTTTTCAATTCGATCTGCTGGTGTATTTGGCGTCACCATGAAAATGTTTGCAACTTCCTTTTCCCGGGATTCTGCAATGAGTTCACCTGCTTCTTCAACCGGCAGATCTGGAATTATTAGTCCGCAAATTCCACTTTTAGCACAGTCTGAGACAAATTCCTTTATTCCATGTGCATAAACCAAATTGTAATATGTCATACAGACAAGTGGGATGTTTGTTTCAAGGTCTTCTATAAGTTTGAAGTAACTATCTGTATCCATGCCGTTTTCTATTGCACGTACTGATGCTGCTTGTATTACCGGTCCGTCAGCAACCGGATCTGAGAATGGCAATCCAAGTTCAATAATATCTGCACCTCCCTTTTCCAGTGCATATACAATATCTTTTGTGGAATCAATATCAGGATCTCCTGCACAAACGTATGTTATGAGAGCTGCTTCATTCTTCTCTTTAAGCTCTTCAATTTTCTCAGCAATTTTCATTCCCATCTCTCCTTTTAATGAGACTCTCAAGATCCTTGTCTCCCCGGCCTGAAAGATTAATAATAACTGTATCTCCAAGTTCGCCGCTTTTTGCATTTTCGAGAACGTACCCAACAGCGTGTGATGATTCAAGTGCCGGGATTATGCCTTCTTTCCGGCTTAGTTCATTAAAAGCATCCACAGCAAGATCGTCAGTAATATATCCTGTTTTGAGTCTTCCAGTGCTTGCAAGGTATGCAAGTTCAGGTCCTACTCCTGCATAGTCAAGGCCAGCTGAAATGGAGGTTGATTCAAGAATTTGTCCATCCTTGTTTTGCAGGACTTTTGTGTGAGCTCCATGGAGTACTCCTTCTTTACCTTCACAGAGTGATGCCGAATGATAAGCAACCGTTGGTCCTTCTTTTAGTTCCTTTCCGCCGGCTTCGACAGCAAACAGGTCTACATCATCTTTTATGAATGAGTGGAATATTCCCATGGCATTACTTCCGCCACCCGTACAGGCAACGATAGAATCCGGAAGTTTTCCTTCTTTCTCAAGGATTTGTTCCCTTGCTTCCTTTCCGATCACACTCTGGAAATCCCGTACTATCATGGGGTATGGATGTGGTCCTACAACAGAACCTATGAGATAATGTGTATCCTTAACGTTAGTTACCCAATCTCTCATTGCTTCATTAATAGCATCCTTAAGGGTCTTGGAGCCGGTTTCCACCGGGATGACTTCTGTTCCCATTAATTCCATGCGATAAACATTCATACGCTGCCTTTCGACATCTTTTGCACCCATGTAAACAGTAGCTTCCATTCCTAATCTTGCAGCAACCATCGCAGTAGCAGTTCCATGTTGTCCGGCACCGGTTTCAGCTACAATACGTTTTTTCCCCATATGTTTTGCCAGTAGCGCCTGTCCGAGTGCATTGTTCAGCTTATGGGCACCACCATGTACCAGATCTTCTCTCTTCAGGTAAATTTTGATGCCATATTTCTGACTGAGGTTTGGTGCATGGTAGAGGGGCGTTGGCCGTCCTCCGAAATCCTTAAGCAAGTAGTCAAGCTCATCCAAGAATTTTTTGTCTGAGCGCATTCTTTCGTATTCTTTATCCAGCTCCGCAAGAGCAGGCATCAGAAGTTCAGGGACAAACTGACCCCCATATTTTCCATAGTATCCCTTCATTTTGTTCCACCTTCAAGACTTGTTACAATTGCTTTTGTATTTTCGTATATGTCACCTTTCATAATTGAAGTACCCACAAGAAGTGCATCAGCTCCCGCTTTGATCATTCTTCTGGCATCATCCGGATTGCCGATTCCGCTTTCACTGATTACAAGATACTTACGATTATTTTCAGTTTCATGATCTCTGATGTGGGGGAGGAGCTTTTCTGTTGCACTAATGTTTACTTCAAGTGTATCCAGATCTCTATTATTTATTCCTAGCAATCTTGCTTTTGATTTGAATGCAAAATCCAGATCCTCAAGATTGTGTACTTCAACAAGTGGCTCAATTCCTCTGGAAAGCGCTGTTTCTACAAAAGTAGGTAATTTATCCCTCAAAATGGCTGCTATAAGAAGAATTATGTCATTTTCACACTCATCAATCTGTCTCTCATCAATGACAAAATCCTTTCTTAATACGGGGATAGTTACATTTTTCCTGACGTTTTTTAAATTCTCTTTGGAACCCTTAAAGTAGTGGGGTTCTGTCAGGACTGAAATACCACTTGCTCCTGCCTCTTCCATTATTTTTCCAATGGATGCAGCATCTGAAGGTGTGACATCTTGTATTTTCTCTCTTGGAGATGAAGGTTTTACTTCAGAAATTACGGCAATATGGTTTCTTTGCTTGGCTGCATTAATTGCATCAAGTATTGATCTTTTTGGCGCAGCATTTTCTGAATCCGCTTTCCCTCTTGATCCGGTTTCAGAAATGCGTGCATTTGTCTTTTTGATAATATCATTGATTAACGGATTCAAATAGAACACCTATGCACATCAATGTATTAATTTGTACATAAACATTTCTATATTTATGGGTTGCATTAGGGTAACCTTTCCATCATCTCAACAATCTTTCTGGATTTCTTATAATAAGCAGTGCTGCTTTCCAGAAAATCGGCTGCTATCATACCCCTGTCAGTAATTGTATAACCGCCCCTTTTCACTTTCTTCACAAGGCCAGAAAACTGGAATACATTTTTCATTTTGCTTCCAATGCTTCCTTTATCCGCAAACCTGTCAGTATGCTTCCGAATTTCTGAGAATTCAACCATGTTTCCTTCGTTTTGTTCCATTACTCGGAGAATGATCCTGTATTGAACATCTCCTGGGCCCTGATTTACCCCAAGCGATTGGTAGAATTCCGCAATTTTGGCTTCTAGATTTGCATCAATATTAGGCATTATCTGAAACCTCATTTCGGGTCAGGCTTTCAATCTCATCTTCATCATCGATTTCTTCTTCATCGATGTTACTTTCCTGAATTCCGAGCGTTCTTTCAATTTTCATCGGGGTGAAATGTGACAGATATCCAAGAGTAGTTCCGATAAGTATGAAGATACGTGATCCAATCTGCACTCCTGGATTTGTAGAAATTAGATCCACAAGAACAAAATCTAGGACAAAAGAAATTGCTAGAAGGCTAAATGTGATATGATACCGTTTTCTTTTTGGCATTTTCCTGAAAAGTATCACTCCAAGTATTCCCAAAATCATTGCTGTTGGAATGACGAAAAGTCCAAAAATATAGATATACGTTGATAATTCACTACTAAACGCATAGGTGATGCCCCATTCGGATAGCATCGGTCCTTCAAATCCGTTTTTGAAAATGATATTTGCATATAAGGTTCCAAATATAAAGAAAAACGATGCAACATCTAAAAAGAATGAAATTGCATTAAATAAACATTTTTAAGTTAATAATATTTAAGAAAATGCA
>CAZHNA010000054.1:0-11016 GCA_964532775.1 uncultured Methanosarcinales archaeon | reverse complement strand
TGCTGAAATCAGTTGAAACCAAAGTTGACGAAGAAGGAACTTACAAGAAAGGTTTCCTGTTACACAAATACGTGATAACAGACTTTGGCAAGAGTAGAGCATCCGACGCATGCCTAGAGTATGTCTAATAAGGAGGTAGAAATATGGGAACAATGGCAGATTTTACTAATGCATACTATGGAGAAGGCGTGTACGACTTGTACGCTGCACCATTCCCAGCTGCAGAATACAGTTGGATGATTGTAGTGCTCCTCCTTGCCGGACTTGCACTCTGGCAAGCACGTGCATTCGTGACCCAGTTCTAAGATTAGATGATGCCCGAAACCCGGGCATTTTTACTTTTTTAAAAGATAGACAAAATATATTACATTAAACCATTCTGGAATTTTTCGAGATCCTTGATAATATCGCTAGCAACCGGAGTTTCTGCACCCTTAAGAATTAATTCTACTTCTGATTTCGCACGAGTTACCACATCATCCCCTTGCCAGTTTGAAAAAGATTCTTTTTCACTAATTTTCGGGGAGAAATATTCTTCGCCAACCCATCTTCGAGTATGCATTTGCTTAAGGTAGTCACCACCTGAGCCAACTGTCCTGATTACATCAAGCCCTATCCGCTGATCATCAACCTGGACTCCAGTAAGCATCCTGTCCACCATCCCAACAACTTCATTATCAATCACAAGTTGCTCGAGGGATATTAGTGTTCCATTTTCAATATTTCCTGCGCCAGTCAGATAATTCATTCCGCCAAGAGTAGAAAGGACCCATTGCATCATTTTTTCATAGCCAACTTGTTGATCTGGAACGTGGGAATCAGACATTGGGAAAAACCCATTCGTTGGTACCTTGTACCAGTCACCAAGTTGAGCAATGCAGGCACCAAGAATACCCATTTCCACTGCACCAGCAGAATAAATTCCGGTTTGCATATTCATCATTGAATTATAGTGACCATAAAGGACAGGAGCACCTTTTTTAATAATATTTGTTAGAACAACACCACCAAGGAATTCCGCATTACTTTGCGTCAGAATTCCTGCAAGAGTAATCGGTGCAGTAGCGCCCCCAACAGCCCCAGGCATGAGTACCGCAGGCAACCCTGTATCCACGGTCCGAGACAATGCAATAATTTGATCTTCCGTATACGTCAAAGGAGACAGCGGATCAATAACAATCATCATAAACGGATGCTTCCTAAGATCTGCACTACTTCCGGCAACCAGTTCGCACAAAGAAATAATAGAATTAATTTCCTTTTTTGGATCTGGTGCACCTGTCAAATAAAATTCAAGCGTTTTTTGAGTGTACTTTAGTGTTTCAGCCAAAATAACTGACGTTGCAACATTTGCAGGAACATCCGAAACTCCAGCCAGCGGAGGAACTATGGAATGAATATTGTCCAGATTATCAGCAACTAAGGTTGCCTCTGCAACATCAAGTAAAGTACCATCTCGTGCTACATCGTCATTGCGATCTAATAATCCGTAACCAGAAGCTGAAGAAACGTAAGTTTTCTTTTTTTCAATCTTTAGATCATATTTTGAATCCAGACCATACAGCTTTACAGAATGAGGACATGCACGCAAAGATTCTTCTACTACATAATTTGGAAATTTGACAATTGAAGTCCGTTTACTAACATCGCAACCGAAATCAGAAAGAGAATCCAGCATATCTTTAGATTCGATTTTAAGACCCACTTCACTTAGCACTTCGAGCGAGGAGTTATGTATTTTTTCGCACTCTTCCCCAGAAAGAAATTGTAACTTTCCACTCATATTCCCTTGTAAGCCTTTTAGCATAAAAATCACCAAGCAAGATTCACTTATTCTTCGATTCAAGCAACTTTAGTTTTTTTGTATAAATAATCATGTCCATGGCTTTTAATGACTATTAGTATAAGCAAATTGCCCTAATGTTGCAATATGGCATATATATGTTCCCCTGAAATTTGATCATATAAAAAACAGGCGGATTTTATTTTATGCACCTACTTTGATACATAGATATTTAATAACACCTCAAAAAACAACCTTTTGTTTTTAATATATAAACTTATCTATTTAAAAAACTAATATATAAGTGTATTTACACAATGTTTAAATATAGATACGACAACAGTTAATTTGCTCAAGAATAAACTTGGGTTGTAAAAGGAAGGTGACAAAATGGCGTCAAAAGAAAAATTGCTTGAAAAAGCATATAATGCGCTTGTCGACATCGACGAAGATCAAGCTGAAGAAGTTGTTAAAGAATGGATTAGCAATGATCTTGATTCAGTTGAACTGTTAAACAAGCTGGCAGATGCAATGGCTGAAGTTGGAAAACGATTTGAGACATTGGAATATTTCCTGCCACAAGTCATGATAGCAGCAGAGATAATGGATGCAGCAAGCAAGGAACTTGGTGCAAAAATGGCTGCAGCAGGAGAAAAATCTGCGACAAAGGGTACTGTTGTCATAGGAACAATTGAAGGTGATATCCATGACCTTGGAAAGAATATCGTTGGAGGCATGTTAAAGGCTGGTGGCTTCGAAGTAGTTGATCTTGGCAGGGATGTCCCAGTTACAACAATGGTACAGACAGCAAAAGACAAAAATGCAGATATTATTGTCGGCTCTGCACTGATGAGTACCACCATGCCATACCTTGGTGATATCGTCAAGATGCTGGAAGGCATGGGAATCAGGGACAACCATAAAGTGATGGTTGGCGGTGCACCAGTTACAGCGGATTATGCAAATCGTATCAATGCAGATGTATATGCGGGTAATGCACACGAAGCAGTAGAAGCTGCAAAGAAATTGGTATCCAAGTAAACGAGGTGAACAAAATGCTGGACATTATTGATATTTATGAGAAATTCATTGAAGCCGATAAGCTTGAGGAAAAAAACTTTGATAATAGAATACTTCCAAAGAGACTCAACGAGCTTGCAAAGGAATACGACATCCAATACAACCCTGATGAGATTGTTCCTCAAGATATGGACCTGCTTGATTCAATTTTCAAAGCAGCCATGGACCTCATCGTCGATGTGGGCATCTACAACATAAGCACTAACAGTGTACTTAAGCTCGAAGAAAGCGAAATAAAAGCCCAACTCAGAACTTTGACTGGCGAAAAAACATGCGGAGTCGGAAACGAAAAGATTACAGTCGTGCAAAGAAAAATTGGTGACAAAAGAGCCCCAACAATATTTGGTGGCCCTGATGGGGGGGTAATCAGTGAACAATACTATGCAAAGGTGATGGAATCTATTGCCAAGGAACCTTTGGTTGCCGGAATCCACACCGGTTCAGTTGCAACAATGCATGGAATGGAAATGAAAGCAAGATCTCCTATTGAGATGCTGGGTGCAAGGGCAGAAGCCGTTTGGACCAGAGAGGGTATGCGCATGGCCGGAAGGCCGGGAATGCCAATGATAGGTATCATGTCTGCAGTTACCAGTGAAGGACAGATCTTTGGTGATGGCCCCGGTGCAATGAGACCTGAAGATCTGCATCTTCTTTGCCTCTTGAACGATATGAAGGTTGATTGGGATACTCTCAAGAAAGCTGTCAATACAAGCCAGAACAATTTATCAGTTGATGGTTGTATGTGTCCAATTATGGGAGGATACACTGGCGGACCTGCAACAACTACTATCGCAAATGTTGCTGAAGGTATTGTTGCATACATAATCTTTGGTGCTTCATGTTACTCACTTTGCCCGGCATTCAACCCGATGACGGGGGAGGGAACAAGTGCTGCTCCAACATTTGTTTCAGCATATACCGGAGCTGCATTAAAGAGAAATACCAAAGGACTGTACAGCAACTATGTCTTCCCATCTTCAGGAATGTGCACTGAAATGATGATTGATGAAGTAGCAGTGTACACCGGTGCATTAACTGCAGGAGGCATAGACATTCCCTTAGGAGCTTCTGCGACCTGTGGAACTGGAGTTGATACATATTCTGGAATGGACGCAAGGATTACTGCAGAAATTGCAATAGCATCTGCCAAAATGAGTCTGGCTGACATGAACGAATTCTGTGTTGAACTCGAGAAGACATATGCAGATACCATAAAAGCTGGAAATGCCCCAGCAGGTAAGAAATTCCAGGAATGCTATGACCTCGAAAAGGTTCGCCCATCCAAGGAATTTGAAGACTTGTGGACTAAATCCAAGGCAAAACTAACAGATCTCGGCATGGAATTCGAGTTCTGAAACAATGAAATGTTTGGTGTAATCTCCCTTGATTTATACCAAACTCTTGATAGAAGGTTTTGACATCATCGAACCGGTGACCGCCTATGTGGGGGAGGAACGTCAAAACCTTCTAACCCATCATCCCCTAAATCCAAAAACCAAAAACCAAAAAAAGGAGGGTTTTGATTTGATTGCATTCATTTGTAAAGGATCAAAACCGTTTCCTTTCACCACTATTTAAGGATTTTTTATTCTCTGAATACTACTCATCATCGATTCAGTAAAAAGGCCATCTGGAGGAAAATATGTATTTCACATCACTACAGCGCGGTGTTCTTCGAGCTCTTGTGGCTTCAAATGAACCCCTCACTTTACGAGAAATATTGCATGGATTGTCTAAAAGACCATGTGCTAGAAAACTCATTCCACAAATAGTCAAACTCAGAAAGGATGGAATTATCAGTTGCACAAATAATAGTGTAAGCGTTATGGACTTTGAATACTGCATTGTTCCCGAGTGGTCTGAGCAATGTAAGAAGCAGTTTGCTTAATGTAACTAGGAAAATCCACACTATCTACAAATAAGTGCGCATACAAAGTGTAAACATGGGTAATTTAATGAAAAATATAATCTGCGCAGAACAACCGGTTGAGGAGTACATCATCAAAGAAGAACCCTATTATCTTCCAGTCGGTGATGAGGTCAAAATATTCATGGCGGCCTATGAAAACAACCTGCCAGTAAACCTGAAAGGTCCAACAGGTTGTGGAAAAACACGATTTATGGAGTATATGGCGTACATATTAAAGCGTCCCCTAATAACCATATCATGCCATGAGGATCTAACAGCCAGTGACCTTATTGGAAGATTCCTGATCAAAGGAGAATCTACCGAATGGAATGATGGTCCACTTACAAAAGCTGTCAGAACCGGAGCCATCTGTTACCTTGATGAATTCGTAGAAGCCAGAATGGATACAAGGGTTGTTATCCACCCCCTTACAGATGACAGGCGTATAATACCAATTGATAAACTGGGAGTAATAATCCATGCGCCCCCTGAATTCATGCTATCTATATCTTATAATCCGGGATACCAGAGCGTTTTGAAAGACCTCAAGCAAAGTACAAGACAGCGATTCGTCGCCATGGACTTTGAATACCCCCCTGTTGATCTCGAAACTGAAATAGTGGCACATGAAAGTGGAATCGATGAAGAAACTGCCCGCACACTTGTGGAAATTGGACAGAGAATACGGAATTTTAAACAGCATGGGCTTGAGGAAGGAGTAAGCACACGACTGTTGATATACACCGGCATGCTGATTAAATCTGGAATCAATCCAAAGGAAGCATGTAAAGCTGCAATGATTAAACCAGTTACTGATGATCTTGATCTCCAGAAAAGCATAAATGAAATAGTATCCGCAATTGTGGAGTGAAAACTGTTGTCTAAGGACAAAGTGGAAGAAATGGCAACTCTTGATAAAAGAGTTGTAAAAACGTATCAGGAATCCTTGCCGGAAGTTATGTCCTTAATTGATCTGGAAATGCTCCGGCTATGGCAATCGATAATTAAACAGATTGCTGAAAAGGAGACCCGAGCTGCAATTGATTTTGTTAAGCAGGCAAAAAACGTTTTTTCTGTTATACCGATGCAGCACCGGCAAAAACTCCTGTGTTCTACTGGAGATTTTGTTGGACATGATATCCAGACGACAATTGCTTTTTTTAAGAATGCCCCACTTGCGTTGGCAACCCTTGATGAACCAGATTTTGATAAATGGGAAACAACTGCATTGGATCTAGTAAAAGAAAATGCAGAGATTGCAATTATTTACCTGAATATGACTCCAAAGATACTTCGTGATTTAGAAATGGAAGAGTTGTTGGGCTGGGTGGAAAAAGGAAAGGAACTAATTTCTGAAAACACGGATGTTTCAAAAGCGTTTTTCGAAGGAAGTTTTAGCGGACTTGCAAACGCATTGCAGAATACAACTAGTGAAGAGAGATTTCATATACTTAATTTTGGTGCAGAAATTGCAATTGCAAACTGGAAATGTGTCCAAAGCTATTTTGAAAATGCTCCTGAAGCCATGAAAGAACTCACAGTGGGAGACTTTGGAAAATGGCTGCTAATAGGAAAGGAAATAGCGGAAGAAACCAGCTTTTACGGTTCGGATTATTTCAGCAATTCACTAATTGCCTTGAAAAAAGTTAATCCTAAATTCTATCAACTGATTTTTAGCAATGCAAAAATGTTGTTGAAAAAAGATCGGCTGCTTGCGGGAATCTATTTTGGGAGTCTTTCGAAAATTTTACTAAATATTCATCCGAAGGAATTGGAAAAATGGGTGAATACAGGTATCCAACTGTTTGAGACTAACAGAGAAATTGCTATTGGTTATTTTAGGAATTCAATTACACTACTGGAGGATCTGGATGTAACAGAGCTTGATGAATGGGCAACGCATGGACTTGAAATATTTGCAAGTGAACAGTCCAGTGCCAGACTTTATTTTTCATTGAAATCCAGAAGTTCAAAGGAATTTGTTGAGAAATTGATGAGTGGAGTAGCCCTAAAAAGAGTTGCAAAAGTCCTGAAGTATTATGCATTTGGAATTTCAGGAATTAATTTTGTCATCCGATCACATAACCTTTTACCAGAAGAACATGCACCATCTGCACACCCGATCGTTTCAGGTAAAGCAATCTACCTAACGCCAACAATGAAAGGCTATGGGGATTTTGAAGATAATTTCAGGATTTACAAGTTAAGTGTAATGCACGAAGTAGGACATGCACAATTTGGAACTTCAAAATGTCCTGTTCGGATCCTTTTGCCTCTCTTTGGAAAAATTACAGCAGACATGGAGACTGCATTTTTGGAGGATTTTGTTGATACAAAGGATGAAAATAGTGAAGAAACCACGATCGATATTTCAATTGCCATAGCCCTATTTCCAAATCCGTACATTGCAACGGATATAATGGGGATAATTGAAGATGCACGTATTGAGTATCAAACTGTAAATGTTTACAGAGGATTGCGCAAGGATTTTGAAAAAATCCGGAATCAGATGGTTGTAGATAGGGAACCACCAGAAGAACCATTTGAAAAATTCATGGAAGCCCTTCTTTTGATCTCTGTAGGCCATGAGCCTGAATTTGAAATTGATGGTGATTTCAAAGTTCTAATTGAAGAAGTTCGCAGTATGCTGGATGAGAAAATATTCCAACCAGATTCAACTTCCTTTAATTCTCTTGAAGCAACTTTTGATATTTATGGAATGATTCAAGATCAGTTGGGTTCTTTGAAATCCAGAAAATATAATTTCATAAAGAATCTTGAATATCGTGGACAGGGGATTGTATCACCATCAAATATGGAAGAGAAGCAAGACTTTGTTGAAAAGATTCTCGAAAGGTTTATTCCTCAAACTGTTTTGGATCTGGATGAAGATGAAATAATGCAGGAAGAGTTGCAATCCGGTCCGAGATGTGCAATTGCTAAAAACTGGGATGTACTGGGTAGCTATACCTATGATGAATGGGATGCGGAAATTAAAGATTATAAATCCGAGTGGTGCACGGTCTATGAAGTACTGCCAATGGGTGAATCCAGCAGTTTTTACCAGGATACTCTGGAACATTACACCCACGAAATTTCTCTTATAAATCGTATTTTTAAGATGATGAAACCTGCATCGTTCCAAAAACTAAGAAGACAGGTTGATGGCGATGAAATTGATATTGATGCAGTTACTGAAGCTTTCATAGACAGGAAATGTGGAATTAATCCAACAGAACGTCTGTACATACGGAGGGACAAACGTGAAAGGAATGTTGCGACTCTTTTCCTTGTGGATATAAGTGCATCTACTGATAAAGAGCTGGATAACGGGAAAAGCATTCTGGATGTTGAGAAAGAGGCTCTGGTAATTATGATCGAAGCCCTTGAGAGCATCGGGGATCAGTACGCAATCTACGCATTCTCCGGCGACACAAGGGCTGATGTTGAGTATTATAGCATCAAGGATTTTGATGAAAAATTCTCAGAGGATATAGAGTGTAAAATCGGCGCTCTTGAACCTGCATACAATACAAGGCTTGGATCTGCGATAAGGCATTCAATTGCAAAACTTAAGCAGGTTGATGCAACAACAAAACTCCTGGTTCTACTCTCTGATGGGGAGCCTTATGATTTTGGATTTGCTGACGGGAAATATCAGGGACAGGCCGCAATTGAAGATACAAGAATGGCTATTCAGGAAGGCAATACTCTTGGCATGCATTTCTTTTGCATAACGGTCGATACCAAAGCGAGTGACTATATGGATTCGATTTTTTCAGATGTTGGATACACGATTATTGACAATGCAGTCACTTTACCGGAGAGGCTGCCCATTCTCTATAACCACATTACAACGTGAAGACTTGATCTAAGCTAAAACCACTCTAAAATAATAGGAGAATACAAAATGGAAAATGGAGATAAACAATTGGAAGAATTTGTATCCCTTGCAATCCAGAATGGGGCTTCAAGGGCATTACTTATGCAGGCTTCTGAAATTGTTGTTGATGAACGTGTCCGGTTAAAGTGTATGGTCCCAAGATGCAACCATTATGGTGATCTTGTTTGTCCTCCTAATCTTCCGGCGATCGATGAAGTCCGAAAAATTGTTTCCAGATACAATGTCGGAATGGTTCTTGCACTGGAACACAAGAATCCACCCAAACCACAATCCCTTCAGGATTCTGCTTCTGTTGAACATGAATTGAACAAGAAAGCAAGGCAGCTCTCTGACATACTATTAATTCTTGAAGGTGAAGCACTGAAAAGGGGATACAGGTTTGCAACCGGCTTTTCAGGCGGCGACTGCACTTATTGCGACAAATGTGTGAAGAGCGGTGAAGAGTGTAGACATCCGTTTAGTGCGAGGCCGTCCATGGAAGGTATGGGAATCGACGTAGTCGGGACACTGGAGAATGCAGGGATTAAATTGGAATTTCCTGTCACGGATAAGATTGAGTGGTGGGGAATGCTGCTGATTGACTAAAAATAGATCTTTGTGAATCTAGTTTCAATAAAAGAAAGGAATGAAACTGACTCACACGAACCTTCAATTAAACAATCCCAATTTCGTTATTCCCCTCTAACAGCATTCGATAGATCGTTTATAGATTCTAATATTGAATCTGCCACGTCAGGTGCTACAGCTGCTATTATTATAAAGGCGATTACCGCGATCAAAACATATGTCCAAAAACCCGTATGTGCAACTACCATATCATACCTCGAAAGAATATCTCAGAAATAGATTGTGTTTGTTATATAAAACACTTTGTAAAACATATGGCATACATAGCAATTTATAGGACGTACATATTTATTAAAACCCGTTGAAACAACATAATTTTAGATCTATTCTAATTTTTTGCATTAATGTTTAGTATTATTCACTCCTAAGTTGAAAGTATGGATGATCAGATTATCAGGATAAAAGACCTTCCTAAAGAAGAAAGACCTCGCGAACGTCTTCTGAAGAGTGGACCAGAAAGCCTATCCAACTCTGAGCTTCTGGCAATTATCCTGAGAACCGGGACTGCAAAAGAAAATGTTGTCAGCCTTTCAAATCGTATTTTTACCGAATACACCATCAAGCAACTCAGTCAGGCAAGTCTTCCAAAGCTTACAGAAATCCACGGAGTAGGAAATGCCAAAGCTACTCAAATTTCGGCTATTTTTGAATTGGCGAGGAGATTGGAAGGATTTTGCGATGAGCCAAAGCGCAAAATCAAATCGTCTGCGGATGTCTATTCAATTATTTACCCACAGGTTAGGGAATTAAAAAAGGAACGACTTACCACCCTTCATCTTGATACTAAAAATAATGTTATCCGGGAAGAAGTCGTATCCATCGGAACCCTGAACTCAAATATTGTTCATCCAAGAGAAGTATTCAAATCAGCACTTATTGAATCTGCAGCATCTGTTATTCTTACACACAACCACCCTTCCGGAGATCCCAGCCCCAGCAGGGAAGATATTGCTGTCACACGGAAACTGGTTGATGGTGGAAAATTGCTGGGAATAGAAGTATTGGATCATGTAATCATTGGAGACGGGCGGTATGTCAGCCTGAAAGACGAAGGATATATTTCCTGATTTTCAAGAACTGAAAAAACATTTAAGCCATTGGATACCAATAAGGCAGCAGATGAAAGAAATTGAACTATCTGATCCTTACGCAATACCCTACAAGGGTATTTACGCCGTTTGCAATGAGGATAACACCCTTGCAGAAATAATCGAGCACAGTAATTGCTATGGTGGAGCAGCATGGTCTCGTTACCACTATTCACATTCACCCCTTATTCAGAACGTAAAAGCTCTCGGAAACATGAATCGTTTCCTTGTGAAAACCGGACATGATGAGCTAAACCTTGTGCCATCTTCTGCGGCTGCAGGAATTGAAACAGTCAAAGTCAAAGGCTCTGAAATTGAGATTACTTACGCAGGCCTAGGTGGAGGAGGCGTTGGCGCTACCCGTTGCAGGGCAATGGCACACGGAGTCATCAATTCTTCATTGACCGAATCTGGCGGTGGCCGTGCAGCCAAAGGTAGAATCGTTGTCCCACGCAGGGAACGTGTCCTTATAGGTATTGATGATACCGATACCAAAGAAGAAGGCGCAACATGGTGCCTGACTCATAACATTGCTCATAGTATTGACAATCTTGATTCTGTTTATTTTTCACAATCTCTGGTACAGCTTTACCCTGTTTCCGCAAAAACGCAGAATTGTGTTTCT
>CAZHNA010000053.1:0-11105 GCA_964532775.1 uncultured Methanosarcinales archaeon | reverse complement strand
TCAGATATCGCTGAGATTTCGGCAGGAAAATCAGAAGGCACGGTTGTAATAGAGCTTACTGAAGAGAAACCTTTGTCCAAGTTACTTGAGTTGCTATGGGGTAAATATGGTAGAAATAGTGTAGATCAACCCGAAAGGCGTACAATGATTGTGAATACGGGAGATTCTGCAGAGATTGATACCATTAAAGAGATTGTTGTGGATGATCCCCACAAGACCCTCAAAGCCAACCTTGCGGATATGGCAATTCGGGCATCCCCTGAAGGATTCAGGGTCAGATATCATTCCTTGAGTGGATCCGATTTTATTTTTGTTGCTACAGAAGATCAAATGAAACCGGAATGGATCAAGGAAGCCGACAGGCTTCTTGAAGAACTGAAAGGAGATGATGTGAATGGCAGCAGTTCTTGAATCTTATATTTATGAGGGTGGTGTTCACAAACACAGCCTCCTTGTTGAACTTCTTGAGGATATTGGTGGATATCTAGTACAGCGGACTCCGGCAGCAACTGAAGTTACACTCAATATGCTGATCCCGAAAAAAGATGTTCACTTAATGGAAAATCTTGCAACAAAGCTTCTTGGAACACTGACAAAGGCTCCTTTGACAGGAGTTGAAGTTGCAGTTGTATCTCCGACTCTTGCTTATCACCATTTACCACATTCAGCATGCGACATTGCTGAACATTTCCGTAGGGATGGTGCTAATACAAATATGATTGGTTTAGCCCGAGGGATGGGTCGTAGGGTTGCGCTTTCAGCTGATTTTGAACGGAAACTCATTAATGAACATGATGTTGCAGTTTTCATATTCGGAACCTTCAGTGATTGCATCATCAATAAAAAACCCAAACTGTTTGAAGGCATCCACATTCCCATAATTGTGACCGGGGGCCCAGATCTCAAAACAGAAGATGTTCCGGGAGCAGATGCCTATGTAGGAAACATTGGACGGATTTCCCACCGTATGAGGAAGGGGCGGGAAATGGATAGTCTCGGGAAGATGAATGAGGTGGTAGGGGAAGTAGTAGATCAGATGAGGGAAGATCTCTCAAAAGATCCATTAGTTGTGCTTCCTGCCAGGGTTATGAAAGATATAAAGGAACAAATTCCTGATATCAATAACGTGCTTGCGCCAGCTCCCTTGACATTGCAGATTGATGGAATAAGAGTTAAACTTCCCTTTGAAAGATATCATGAGGCGGTTGAAAATCTTGAATTGGATGACTCCACTGTCCTTTCGGATGTGGCCAACATTACGCCTTCAAAAATGAAAGATTATGTCCTTGTAAAAATAAAACGTAAATCAGAGGCGGGTTTTGTAATATAACCATCGGTTTAATAGGGGAATTCATACATGGATTTTGAAGACATAAAAGAGATACTTGAAAAGGATGAAGAAGAAGCTGTATCTGACGTGCTTTCTACAGTTGAGGAACGTTATGGTGAGATCCCTTATATTCTTAATTTCATGAAAGACATGCCAGAGCTCTTGATTCCAAAAGTGATGTACGATAACTCCATTATGCGGGAATTTGAGCGCCTTGAGCCAGAGACAATAGAATTGATCTGTATTGGTGTGGCTTCTGCTCTGAGATGTGATCACTGTCTGAAAATGCATATCCGTGTAGCTCGAAGACTTGGCCTGAGCAAAGAGCAGATATTTGATTCAATTTTGATCGGCGGATCACTTTCAAACGCTTCAGTTCTGGCAGAAGGGACGCGTGCCCTTGACTCGGAAATCCGCGGTGAAAGCTCCGGATCAAATGAAGACTGTGATATTTGTAATATCAACAGAATAAAAGATATGGATTGATCAATCCATACTGTTTTGCTTTTATTTTATCCTAAAAGAGGCATTCCTGCAAGCAATGCACCTATAAAATATCCTGCGATTGCGCCGGTGTTAAGGAAAGGTAAACCTGCCTGTGGTTTTCCTTTCATTACAAGAATCATTAGTGCAAAGAATCCGATGAGGGTTCCAATAATTGCCCCAGCCGCAGATGGCGAAATAAATCCGCTGTATTCGGTGAATACATTTGCAGAGACTACAAGTATGGTAGGCATGATTGCATCTCCTAGGCCCATGAAGTATGCTTCCCGCTCTCCATCAGCTGCTGTGGGATTGTCTTTGATGAATGAGTAACCTTTCTTTCTGGGAATTACAAAGAGAATTGGCAGCTTAAGATCCATTACTCCCTCTGCCAGATCAATCATATGCTTCGTTTTGTACACCGAAATTGCGTCATATATTGTCAGTAATCCTAACAACACTATGGCTGGTATGATTCCAAAGGAAATGCCAAAAATAGAACTTGCCGCAGCTCCGACAATTATTCCGATGATATCTATGACATACCATTCTGGATATTTATAAAGCACTACAGTGAGGCCCAATGCTAGAAATGCCGAGGGAACCATTGCTGCCATTCCGTCGATTCCAATCAAGTAGAGCAAAGGATAAAATCCATAATAAAGGGTCGATGCGACAGCGCCAAGAATCACCAGCTGTACAATCCATTTTATGTTTTTCTTGATCGCTATGAGGATAAAGAGGGTAAATAGGAGAATAAATCCGATGTAATAAATTGAGTTTGCAGTGGATTGCGGATCATCGACTGCCTGCATTCCAAGTGCATCCATTGGTTTTGCAAGAATCAAAGCCATGGCCTGTACGATGAGAATGATGATTCCCATTGCGATTATCGGTAAAAACACAGTGATATTATTTTTTTCTTCAGCCAAGTATCCGTCACCCTTTTTTTTGGAAATAGATCTAAATATTTGCAATCCAGATTCTCTGTAACCTATTTAATATTATGTAAGCCTTAAATAGTAACATAGCTTACATTGACACATATTGCAAGCGGATGAGGCTTTAAAATGGAGACGAGGGATATAGTATTTTCTGTTGTTATGGTGGGTTCAGCTTTCGTTCTCACTTATGAGTGGCTTGGAAGATTCAAGTATAGCCCTGCAAACTCTCTGATAGTTCTTTCTGCTATCGTTATGGTGGGTGCATTGGCAGCTATGATTCTTTCAGTGGACATGAGACTTCGTCGCCTTGAGGGGACTATTGACTCAAGCGATCGTTCTACGCGCATTAGTTTGCAGAGTGTCGAGGAAAACATTGATCGAAAAATGAATAAAGTTACCGGTGTTGTGGAAGACGCTCTTGATATCTTCAATCGCCGTAACTACCGATGATTTTATTATCCTTCTTATTATTTTTTTTGTCGAATTATTAACGATTAATCACTTAAATTATCGACATATGCCGAAAAGCATATCAATGGGTTCACACGTATGGAAGTGTTGTACTAATCTATCATCTTTTTGGAGTGCGTCTAATGCGCATTGATCTTGAACCAATAGGTATTATAAAAAAATCAGGAAAAAACTCAGAAATCCTGATTTATTCAGAATTTGAACAAGTTGTCAAGAGCCTTGTTTCCAAAGTAGGGAAAACATCGCTTAAAGGCAAGGATGTTCTTGTTGTTCACAAAAGCAGGAATAGTGACGACATTCATCAGGTCGAAATTTCAAGGGCAAAAGTGATTGAGAGGGTGGGCAATATCCTTAAAATAGGAAAAATCAATGCCACCGATGATTCGGTCATCGACATTCGTCCAGATGTTTCAGACTCTGTTGCTATTGCTAACGACTAATTTTTGCAGGTTTTTTCATGGGAACTGACATTGGGGAATTACTGGAAAAAGCCCCGGTTGAACTATCCTATCTTTCGAATAAGACTGTTGCAATAGATGCATATAACACACTTTACCAATTTTTGAGTATCATACGTCAGCGAGATGGTACTCCGTTAAAGGATTCAAAAGGAAGGGTTACATCCCACCTTTCAGGTCTTCTTTACAGGTTCACAAATCTTCTTGAGGCTGGGATCCAGCCAATCATGGTTTTTGATGGTAAACCACCATCTTTCAAATCCGGGACTCTGGAAGAACGCAGGAAAATCCGTGAAACTGCAGCGATTAAACGGGATGAGGCAAAAGAGGCAGGTCTTATGGAGGAGGCTTACAAATACGCTCAGGCATCTTCGTCACTCGAACCCGGAATGGTGGATGATTCCAAACGTCTGTTAGAATATATGGGTATCCCGATTGTTAATGCTCCATCAGAAGGTGAAGCTCAGGCTGCTTACATGGCTATCAAAGGAGATGCAGATTTTAGTGCCTCACAGGATTATGATTCCCTTCTATTTGGTGCACCTCGTGTAGTGCGAAATTTAACGATTACCGGAAAACGAAAACTTCCTCGCAAGAATCTTTACGTGGAAGTCAGACCTGAGATTGTCGATCTTGAAAAGACTTTAGGTGTTCTTGAGGTCGATCGTGAACAGCTTATTGCTGTTGCAATGTGTGTTGGAACCGATTATAACTCAGGTATTGAAAAAGTAGGTCCAAAAACCGCGCTTAAACTAGTTCACGAGCATGGTACTATTGAGAGTATACTCGAGTTGAAAGAACAATCAATTGAAGAGCTTGACGAAAAGAAATACTTTTTCCTTCACCCTCCTGTAACAGATGATTACCAACTCAACTGGAATCCTCCTGATAAGGAGAAAATTGTTGCTTTCTTGTGTGGAGAACACAACTTCTCAGAAGAGCGTGTTTTGAAAGCAATCGAAAGACTTGAGAATGCTGCCAAAAAAAGTGGTCAGAAAACACTTGATCAGTGGTTCTGAGTTTCGATAAGAGAATTTCCAGTCATCTCAACTGGCTTTTTTATTCCCAGCATTTCAAGGATTGTTGGTGAAACGTCCGCAAGAATCCCATTATGAATCTCACTAATTCGATCAGAGACGCAGAGGCATCTTACGGGGTTACTTGTATGTGCAGTATGTGGTTGATCACTGTTTGGATCTTCCATCTTTTCTGCATTTCCGTGGTCTGCAATTATCAATGCTTCCCCACCTTCTGATTGCAATGCTTGTATGACCTTTCCAATGCATTCATCCACCACTTCTACCGCTTGCACTGCAGCATCAAAGAATCCAGTATGTCCGACCATGTCCATGTTTGCATAGTTGAGAATAATAACATCATATTTTCCGGAATGGATGTGCTGAATTAACTCTTCGGTTACTTTGTATGCACTCATTTCCGGCTTAAGATCATAGGTAGCGACTTTTGGTGAAGGAACAAGGCACCTTTCTTCACCGTCGAATTTGTGTTCTATTCCACCGTTGAAAAAGAATGTAACATGGGCATATTTTTCGGTTTCAGCAATACGCAATTGTTTCTTTCCTTCCCTGCTTAATACTTCTCCCAGCGTGTTGTGAATGTCTTCTGGAGGGAAAGCAAGTGGAATGTTCAGATTTTCATCATATTGAGTCATACATACATAGTGAACATCAGGTTTCACTTCTCTTTCAAAACCCTCAAAATTGTCATTAACAAATGCGTATGTAAGCTGGCGAGCCCTGTCCGGGCGGAAATTGAAAAAGATTACTGAATCACCATCTTTGATGGTAGCAACGGCTTCCCCATTGTTATCAACTACAACAGTTGGTTTGACAAATTCATCGTTTTCTCCTCGGTCATAGGCATTTTGGATAGCCTCTACGCTATTGGTTGCTTTTAATCCTTCGCCTTTTGTGAGGGCATCGTATGCAAGTTGTGTCCGATCCCAGCGTTTATCCCTGTCCATTGCATAATAACGTCCTGCAACGGAGGCAGTTTTTGCAATTCCATCAGTACAAAATTCCTCATGTTTTTGCATATCTTCAAGTGCTGCTCTTGGAGGAACGTCCCTTCCATCAAGGAATGTGTGGATGAAGACTTCTTCCAGTCCTTCCCGACTTGCCATTTCGACAAGTGCACGCATGTGATCCATATGACTGTGAACGCCACCGTAGGAGAAAAGTCCAATCAAGTGAAGATTGGAATTGTTTTCTTTTACATTTTGAATTGCTTTAAGAAACTCTTCGTTGTTGTAAAAATCTTCATTACGAATAGAGAGATTTATGCGAGTTAAGTCCTGATATACAACTCTTCCTGCACCAATGTTTAGATGGCCAACTTCTGAATTCCCCATCTGCCCCTCTGGCAGTCCCACTTCTTCTCCGGCAGCCTGAAGAAATGAATTTGGGTAATTATTTATTAGTCTGTCAAGGTTTGGTGTATTAGCAGAAGCTATAGCATTTCCTTTCTTCACAGGTGAATAACCCCAGCCGTCAAGTATCATTAATAGCAGAGGTTTCCCGATACTTCCCATATTTGGAGACATTGTATTGATCATATATTAACAGTCTCCTTAGCATTTATCATTAAGGGTTTAGACACTGTATTTGTTGGGTTTCCACTTTTGGAAGCCGATCTGTTGAATAGAATCAATAAGTATAAACAAACACAATAAATATATACTCAATGAACTTATTGTTTGCTGCGACTGTCTGGGAAATTTGGAGATGTTTCTCTATAAACTCGATACTTGGTATTTAAACTAAGGACTTCAGGGGGTATTAATAATGGGGAATGCCAGAATAATGATTGTTGAAAACGAGGAAGTATTTGGCACAAATCTCAGGGATATGCTTGAGAATATTGGCTATAATGTTCCATGTGTGGCTTCCTGTGCCGAAGAAGCTATCCTGAAAGCAGATCTTCTTTACCCCGATCTCGTTTTGATGGATATTTCTCTTTAGGGAGACATAGATGGTATCGAGACTGCTGCAATAATTCGTGAGAAATTCAATTTACCAATTATTTATCTGTCTGCATGTATGGATGAGGACACTTTTGAAAGAGCAAAAGCTACTCAACCATACTGTTTTATATCAAAACCTTTCAAAGTAGAAGATCTCCGAAATAACATTGAACTATCTCTTTACAAACACTCGATACAAAATTAATTTGTCCTGATGCGCATGATTAAAGCAATAATTTTCGATATGGATGGAGTTCTTATAGATTCGATGCCCTTCCATGTGTCGATTATTTCAGAACTTTTTGCTGAGGTAGGTGTGTCGGTAGATGCTCAAATTATCTATGAAATGGAAGGCGCAAAAACAATTGACATTGTCTACAAATTCCTTGAAAACGACGGGGTAGACCCATCATCTCTTGATCTTGATGGAATCCTTTCAGAGTATAGGAAAGAGTTTGAAAAAAGATCTTCATTCGTTCCATTTGAAAACCTGAAATCAATACTACCTTCTCTCAAAAACAAGTTCTTGCTGGGAGTAGTTTCAGGCGCCGATAGAAGTATTGTTCATTCTACAGTAAACTCTCTTTTCCCTTCTGTTTTTGATGTAATTTTGACCGGGGATGATGTGGAACGTGCAAAGCCAAATCCGGATCCTTTTCTCAAAGCTGCGGGAATGCTTGGCGTAGACAACGAATCCTGCATTGTCGTTGAAAATGCAGTTTTGGGAGTTGAAGCGGCAAAGCGGGCAGGCATGTATTGCGTTGCAGTTCCAACTTATGTCGACTCTTCTTTACTCTCTGATGCAGATATTGTGTTTTCCAACCATTCTGAGTTGGTTGAGTATCTTCAGTCTCTTTGATTAGCTTAATTCACAAAATCTTCAAGTTTTTGCTTCTTGCGATATGCCATTCCATCAAAAATAGCGATCGTGTCACCGGATTCGTCTGTAACTGTAATTATGTAAGTTGATATTTTTGGGTTTATAGATGTTTCTTTTGCCTCAGCATACAACACGCCTTGAATTGCTGCCTTTGTAAAAGAGATACTTACATTGATAGCAACAGCGACGGTTCCGTAAGAGTTTGCAGCGGCTGCAAATACAAAATCCGCGAGTGTAAAAATTGCTCCACCCTGCACGGTCCCAACTCCATTAAAATGATTTTCCGTGATTTTCATGCTTGCGGTGGCGTATCCTTCTGATACTTCCAACAACTCGATTCCGCAAAAATCTGCAAAATTATCCCGCTTGAAGAATTCTTTTAAGTCTTCCATGTACTTCACCGTTTTATCTTAAACATTGCCATAAATAATTATTTTCAAGGCTCTGCGTTATATCTGGAACTTTACTTTAAGTGTTCTTCCCTCAATTTCAGTACCATTTTCCAGAGCAGGTCTGCTGTGCACCACACTTTAATGATTAATTCCACATACAGTACTCAATTTTTACATAAATTCGCATAAAGGAGCGCTATTTATAGGAGTAAAAATATAAATTAACTTTAGGAATTGCATTTGGGTGTGCATATGGGGAATAAAAAATTGGATGCTTTTCCCGAGGATCCCGGGGAAAAATATCATCAGCTTTTTGAAGCGATGGTAGAGGGCGTATTTTGGCAGCGAGTTGACGGCACTCTCGTTGATGTAAATCCCGCAGCTCTTGCAATGTTCGGTTTGACTCGTGAAGAATTTGTCACGAGGACTGTTCGGGACCCACGATGGAATATTATTGGTGAAGATGGTTTGGAGCTTCGTACTGATGAGTATCCTCAGGAGATTGCTTTAAAAACCGGACAAGCTGTAAAGAAAAAAGTTGTGGGTATCTATAACCCGACGGAAAACGATTATATTTGGGTGTGTATGCATGCTGTCCCCCAATTCAAGGAAGGGGACGCAGAGCCATATCAGGTTTTTGTAATTCTGCATGATATAACAAGAGTCAAAAAATCAGAAGATGAACTTCGGGAAAATGAAGAGAAGCTTCGTTTAAAGCTTTCCTCAGTTTTGTCTACCGATTACGATGTTGGGGAGTTGGAACTGGAAAATATCATTGATGTTAAAGAGCTTCAGACACTGGTGGATGATTTCTATACCCTTACAAAAATTGGTATTGGTATAATTGATCTGAAGGGAAAAGTTTTGGTAGGCGCAGGATGGCAGGATGTTTGCACTTGTTTTTACAGGGTTCATCAGGAGACTCATGAAAAATGCCTTAAAAGTGATTTAGTCCTGACTCAAAATTTGAAAGAAGGAGAAATCCGTGGCTACAAATGTATGAACGATATGTGGGATATTGCAACCCCAATTTTTATTGGCGGGAAACATTTCGGAAATATTTTCCTTGGTCAGTTTTTTTACGAGGATGAGGTTCCGAATTATGACTTATTTTCAAGGCAAGCAGAACAATATGGATTTAACAAAAGTGAGTTTTTTGAAGCACTTTCCAGGGTTCCACGGTGGAGCAAAAAGCAAGTCGTTGCAACAATGAATTTTTACAGTCATTTGGCTCTACTTATCTCAAACCTAAGTTACAGCAATCTAAAACTTGCTCGGGAGCTTGTTGAAAGAAAGAAACTGGAAAAAGATCTTCAGGAAAGTAAAGAATTGTATCAATCTCTTGTTGATGAGTCTCCTATGGGAATTATGGCAATCAGGGACAATAAGATCCTCTTTGCAAATCCGGAAGTATTCAAAACATTTGGTGTTTCTTCTCCAGATGAAATTGTGGGTAAAAGTCCTCTTGATCTCTTTTATCCTGAAGACCGTGACCTCATCAAGAAACGTCTGGAAAACGTTGGCAGGGGAGGGAGAAACGATCCTATTGCAATAAAGGTGAAAAAGAAAGATGGATCAATAAGTTATGTTGAGTATGTATCTGTGCCGGTGATGATGGATGGGAAACTAACTGTCCTTGTTGAGGGTAAGGATGTAACAGCTCGTGTAAAAGCTGAACAAAATCTGCAGGAAAGTGAGGAATTTCACCGTATCCTCCTTGAAGAAGTGCCTGCAGGCATTTACGCAGTTAGTGGCTCGAAGTTCCTCTTTACAAATCCTGAATTTTGCAAAATGGTCGGTTACTCTTCGGATGAATTTCTAGATATGTCTCCCTTTGATCTGGTTTTCCCTGAAGATATGGAGCTAATCAAAAAACGAATGAAGAATATTGTTAAGGGCAAAAAAAACGAATACATCAATATCAGGTTCCGAAAGAAAGACGGTTCCGAGCTATTTTTGGAAGCAGTTTCAGCCCCGATTTTGCTGGATGGGAAACGTGCAGCTCTTATTACTTGTAAAGATGTAAACTGCCCGGATAAAAGCCGAACGTGATCTCCGGGAAAGTGAGAGCAAATTCCACAGGTTAGCTGAAAATGCCAGAGATATGATTTATCGGATGTCTCTCCCGGACGGCAAGTATGAATATGTTAGCCCGGTTTCAGAGGCGTTGTTTGGTTATTCGCCGGAAGAGTTCTATGAAAATCCCCTGCTGATCAAAGAAGTTATTCATCCGGATTACATTGATTACTTCCAGAAAAAGTGGGCGGATCTTTTGCAGGGAAAGGTTGATCCGTTCTATGAAGTCTGTATTATGCACAAATCCGGTGAAGAGCGCTGCCTGAACCAGAGGAATGTCCTGGTAAAAGACGATGACGGGAATCCGGTAGCAATCGAAGGTATAGTGACCGATATCACCGAACTCAGGCGGGCTGAAAAAGAATTATGCGATATGAGGGTGGCGGCAGAAGCCTCCATGTGCAAAAAACGTGATTTGTTGGAAAGCTGATTTATAGATAATCCATTTGCGATTATCTATAAAAGTGCTGAAAACCTCCTATTAGGATTGTCAAAGGTTTGTTGGCCCGGAGTGAGCTCACAGAATGTTCCCTTAATGTTTTATTGGAATAGTATAAGTGAATGTAGTTCCTTTTCCAACTTCACTTTCAAGCCATATTTCCCCGTCATGCATCTCAACATACTGTTTAACGAGTGCGAGGCCCAGACCTGTTCCGCTATATTCGCGATTAGTGGATGAGTCAATTTGCTTGAATGGATCAAATATGGATTTCTGATCTTTTTCGGGAATGCCGATACCGGTGTCAGACACAGAAACCTGAAGTTTGTTGTCAATGTGTTTGACATTGACGGTTATTTTCCCATTTTCAGGTGTAAATTTGATTGCATTGTTGATAAGATTATACGGAATAACTTTCATTTTCATCGCGTCAGCCAATATTTCGGTGTCTTGAGTTTCAATGTTCTGTGTAAGATCAATAAATTTCTTTTTTGCAAGAGGCTGCATTAATATTTTAACATCATCAATGATTCCGGATAAATCAATTTTTTCGGGATAATATTCCATTTTTCCGGATTCTATTTTTGAAAGATCAAGAATTGAATTGATAAGTTCCAGAAGATGTTGTCCGCTATTTAAAACATTGGTT
>CAZHNA010000052.1:2644-11198 GCA_964532775.1 uncultured Methanosarcinales archaeon | reverse complement strand
TTCAGGGATATTACCCAGTAAACACAGTTCTGATTTGCCTGCTTTTAGCAGGCAACCCTTTTTTATTTTTTTAAGTATTATTCACCTTTTGCTTGCATATATTTGATAAATAATATATATGGAGAGCACGTTTTTTAATTGAACTTATCAACGAGTGGAGAATTTCGGTGGATTCGCTATACTTCTTGCAGATGGCCCTTGCAGTACTTGTGATGACTATCATTGCTCTTTCCCTTAGCAAATGGTTGAAGGTTCCCCTGCTGATTTTTCTTTTATTTGAAGGAATAATTGCTGGACCTGAAATCCTTGGTATCCTCGATCCTGCTATTTTGGGCGAAGGGCTTGCAGCTATAGTTTCACTTTGTGTTTCTGTAATTGTTTTTGATGGTGGGTTAAATATTGATTTCCGCCATGTTCGGACTATTCAGAAAAGTATTCTTCGAATGGTAACAATTGGAGTACTAATCACATTTGTCCTTGCAACTTTTGTAAGTATGGCAATTATTGGCTTGCCCTTTGAAACTGCTGTCTTGTTTGGTGCACTTGTGACCGCCACGGGCCCAACCGTAATAACCCCTCTAGTTCGACATGTCCGTGTCAATCATAAAGTGAGCAAAGTATTGGAATTGGAAGGTGTTCTTAACGATGCTGCCAGTGTTATACTTGCAGCACTGGTTTTTGAATGGATTATATCCCAACTTTCGGGGATTGAGCTTGTAGGTTTTTTTGCATACCGTCTTTTCCTCGGAATCACACTGGGTGCAATTAGTGGAATTGTTCTTAAAAAGCTTCTTTCACAAGCTGTTCTTTCTAATCAGACCGTTCGTTTACTGACTTTTGCGATGGTTATTGCGACATTCGTTATTGCAGAATCCTTTGGCAATGAATCAGGGATACTTGCAGTTGCCCTTTTCGGGATTATCGTTGGATCTTCCGACGTCCCTCAGAAAGCTGCCCTTAAAGAATTCAAAGCTGATCTTGTGTTGATGATGCTGTCAGTAATTTTCATACTTCTGGCAGCACTTCTCAAGTTTGATTCTATTATACAAATCGGAGCTGCTGGCTTAGTTGTTGTCCTTTTGCTGATATTTGTAATAAGGCCAATAATGGTATTTGCTTCTACAGCTTTTAGTTCATTCAGGACCAAGGAGAAACTTTTCATTTCATTTGTAGGTCCACGTGGTGTAGTTCCAGCTTCCATTGCAACATATTTTGCAGTAAGGCTGAATGCACTTGGAATGGCTGGAGGGGATGCACTTGTAGGACTCGTTTTTATTACAATCATAGTAACAGTGTTGATGACTGGTTCGCTTACAAAATACGTAGCAAAATTCTTAGGAGTAATCCCAATGGAAATTCTTGTTATTGGTGGAGGAGAAGTAGGAGCAATTCTTGCTGAAAGGTTTGAAAAACGAGGAGAAAATGTTATTGTCATTGACTCCTCTGAACAAAACTGTGCGAAGTTGATGGAATCAGATATAAGGACGATTCATGGTGATGCTGAGGATGTAAAAGTCCTGAAAGAAGCTGGCATTGAAAATGCCAAGTATGTTGTTGCTACAACTGATCAGGACAACACAAACTTGCTTGTTGCACAGATTGCAAAAACAAAATTCGGGTTTAAGGAAGATCAAATTGTTGCAAGAGTAAACAATATCGAAAACCTTCATGCTTTCTGGGATCTCGGAATCCGTTCAATGAGCCCTGCCATGACAACTGCTCTTGTATTGGACAATATGGTGGGACGGCCTCATATGTTCTCCATGTGCGAAGTTGGTGAAGATGCTGACATTCTTGAAGTGCGTGTTAGTAATCCGAAAGTTTCCGGCAAAGCCATAAAAGAGCTAAAACTTCCTGAAAATAGCCTTCTTCTAATGGTGAGGCGTGGAGAAAAATCGTTCATTGCAAATGGTGATCTTGTTCTGGAATACGATGACATCGTTACGGTTATTGGAGAAGGTGGATCCGCGCAACAGGTTGCAGAAACGTTTGAAAGATAATTACAATATTACTTTCAGACTGCTTTAAGCAGCTATATATCTTCCAAGAACATACTGCCTTTTGCCTCCCCAAATGAGAAAAAACCGGAGGTCTGAGGTATTAGCATGGAAGAAATAGTTAAAGAAATTCAAGAAAAATTTGAACAGCTGGGTGTTTCAATTCCCGCTGAGGAAATTGAAGAGCGTCTGGACAAATTGATTACGAAATTTAAAGTGCCTACGGATGAAGCGCGCAGGACTGTTATCAATTATTTTTCAAAAAAGCATGGTGTGGGCAGAGAGCAACTTTTCAAGAAACGTACCGCTGAGTCCTCAAAAGTAGGGGATATTAATGCTTCAGGCCAGTGGCTAAATCTCCGTGTAAAAGTTCTCCAGTTGTGGGATAACACTAACGAATCTATTTCCCAGGTTGGTCTTATTGGGGATGAAACTGGTAGTGTTAAATTTATCAAATGGGCTCGTGACGCACTTCTTGATCTTGAGGAAGGCAAGTCATACCAGCTTAATAATATTGTTACAAATGAGTGGAACGGCCGCTTTGAAATCACTCTAAATAAAACTACAACTGTAGAGCAGATTTCAGAGGATATAGAAGTCGCCTCATCATCTCCTACGGCAGATATCACCATTGGGGAAATCAGTGAAGCTGGCCAATGGGTAAACATCTCTGCACGGGTTATTCAGCTATGGGATAATACTAATGAATCCATTTCTCAAGTTGGTATTATCGGAGATGAAACCGGCAGTGTAAAAATCATTAAATGGGCTCGCGATTCCCTTCCTGATCTTGAGGAAGGACAATCCTATCGTTTTAACAATCTTGTGGTTAGCGAATGGAATGGCCGTTTTGAAGTGGGCCTTAATCGTACCAGTAGCATTGAAACTCTTTCTGAAGATATTGAAATTGGTCCTACTTCCCTTACCGGTGCAATGGTAGGGATTCAGGAAGGTTCTGGCTTAATCAAACGTTGCCCGGAATGCAACCGTGCCCTGACAAAGGGTGCATGTATGGACCATGGAAAAGTAGACGGTAATTATGATCTGAGAATCAAGGCAATACTCGATGATGGCAATCGTGTCCAAGATGTGTTAATCGGAAGGGAATTATCCGAACAGTTGGTTGGTTTGAGTTTGGAAGAAGGCATTAGTCTTGCAGCAGATGAACTCGATCAGAGTGTTGTTTTGACCCGCATGCGGGCTGAACTTGTTGGTAAATATTACTATGTTGATGGTTCTCCTACTGAGAGATATTTGCTTGCTGGCTCTGTAAAGGCAATTTCGGAACTTGAGATGTCGGCTGTAGACGAACTTATCGGCGAGTTGGGGGTGGAGTAAATGGCAGGCTACATGCGTGAAGTTTCTAAGAGGGTTTTTGCACAGGAATTCCGCAATTCAGATCTATCTTTCAGGGATGGGGATGATGTATATTCTCCTCAGTATCTACTAACACCTACGGGAGCTAAAGTCAATCGTCTTTTCCTTGTAGGCACATTGCTTGAAACAGAGAATATAGGAACCGAATCCGAATACTGGAGAGGCAGGGTTGCTGATCCGACTGGTTCTTTCCTTATTTATGCAGGTCAATACCAGCCAGATGCTGCTCGTATCCTTGCAGAATGTGAGACGCCCGCTTTTGTTTCGGTGGTGGGGAAACCAAGCACTTTCACAACACCGGATGGCGATGTATTAACTTCGGTTCGTCCGGAGTCTATTAATATTGTTGATGATCAAACCCGGGATCTCTGGGTTCTTGATGCAGCACTCCAGACTATGAAACGTGTTAATTCTCTCGAAAGCAATGATGAATATATTTCAAAGGCAAAAGAGCATTATAGTACAGATGCCAAATATTATTCTAACATGGTTTTGGAAGCGTTAAAGTCCCTTAAATCCTGATATCTTATAAGGTGGGATATGTGTTCCATATCCCTTTGACTTTTTCAGCATACTTGCTAAATACTGATTTATGCAGGAGTTGACGATATCATGAAAACATATCTTTTGGTTTGGTTTAGCAGTGAAGGTGCAAATCCTTCGGAGATCAGCAGAAGGTTGATGTCCTTGGGTTCAAGCCGGTTTCGGGAAATTATGACTATGTTTTTGATTGGGGAAACAGCGTTGAACTGGATGAAATTGTAAAATTCGGTGACAAAGTATGTTTTAGTCTCAAAGGCATGAATGTAATGTTCAAAATAGAAACTATCAACGGAAAAGATTAAGGATTATTTTTCACTTTCAAGATTTCGTGAAAAATTAATATATCCGCAACTGTCACATCCGCAACCGTTGTCCTCAACTTCTATAAACTTTGTTTCAACCTTTCCGTCTTCAATAATTAGCTCTGCCATCATTGGATCTGACATTCTAGGATTTGTAGGTGAGCCAGGGCATAATAGTATTACATCACTCTTTTCATACATCGGGTGATGTATATGGCCGAAAATTAGTATGTCAACTCCCATTTCAAGTGCTTTGTACCTGATGGCAGTTGTGTCATTTATGGAGAGAGCTCCTTTATGGACAACTCCGATTTTTATTCCTTCAACTTCGAATTTGAGGTTTTTCTGGAGTACTTTCCTAACTTCATAAGGGTCACAATTCCCATAAACCGCCTTTAATTTTCCGCTATCATTAAAGGTCTTGTAACATTCAAAAGAATCAAAATCGCCTGCATGGATTACCATGTCATGGTTTTTTATGGCTTCATGCAAGCAAGCAGGGATATTCCCGGACTTCAGATGGGTATCTGAAAGCACAAGCATCTTCATGAATTCCTCAGCGAAGACTTAGATCTACAAGTTCATATTCTAAGTTTTCCGCTTCCAAGCGGCTCATGATTGGAGGAACTTCTTCATCAATGGCTACAATGATGGATGAAACGCCATGATATGCTGCTTCCACAATAGATTCCTTTGCACCATAGCGGACATCAGGTTCGACATCTATCTTGCGCAATGCTATAAGTGACTCCACTCCGATTGCAGCAATGTAGTCCTTTGATCCAGTGAGGGTCTTGAGGCGTGTGAGATCGACATTACGTGATCCGTCACGTTCACTACGGGGAATTTTGCAGACTGTGATGGGAGATGTTTCAAGGTCTATCATCCCGGTGAGATTAGTAACACCTACGTCTTCTCCATTTTCAGCTGCCGAAATTGTAATGCCCTTTGCATCGACCTCATCAGTTTTACTGACGTAAAGGAGTCCTTCTCTCATGTGGAGGAATACTTCTTCTCCTTTCTCCAGTTTTTCATCTGCAATAGCTGTCCATGTGGATACATGACTAATGATATCACTCATGACAAAATTAGCATACTTCTTCATGTCAGAAGCATTTTCCAGAACCCATTCCACACCTTTTTTTGTTATTCGGTACCTTACTCTTCCATCTGAGTAAATGAAACTGTCAGCAGTGAGGTCTTTGATATATTCAGAAACTGCCTGTGGAGTAACTCCAATTTTCTCAGCAATTTCCTTTTGCCTCACATTTGGCTGGTGTGCAGCAACTTCGATTAGTATCTGGAATTTAGTGATACCACTTTTACTTTGCAGGATATCAATCATTTATCTTCCTCATTCATTTTGAGCCTTTGACCCATGACAGTTAACTTGTAAGAACGTCTTGCAAGGGCCCTTACATACAGGGGACTCCTGTTAAGGGATCTTGTGAGTGAACTCATCGAATGGTTTCCATTTTCCACTTCATGTTCAAGCTCTTTGATAAGATCCTTGATATCTTCATATGGAGTAAATGTCAGGGTAATTATTTCACTAAGGTCTTCAAATGAGCACTGGAAGTTTGCCTGCGCCTTAGAGTAAGATGAATGATACTCTTTTTCGGGGTTTTCGCCGGGTTTTGGCATTCGCCATTGAATTTCCAGCAATCCGCATCTTTTCAAAATATTCAAGCTCTCTTCAACATCAAAACCCATTATTTCATTAAGCTGGGTTTTCGTCATCCATTCATTACTCAGTGCATCAAACACACGTTTGTGCTCTTTTGACTTGAATGTCTGAAGAAGAGGAACTAGTTCTGAGGGGTCATTTATTATTCGGGTACGCCTTGGCATTGCCAAACCTCGGTTAAGGGTGGGGAATTTAAGATGAGCGGTTCGTATATTTTGTCTATAGTAATTGGTTTGAAGATTAATAAACCTTTCAATCTGAATTAGACACCGATAAGTTTATTCAGTTCTGTTATCAATTAGGATACATATGCCAGATGTTCTTTGCGATAAAATTGTCCAACTCCTTGAAGGGGGCAAACAACTATCTATCAGCCATATAACCAGAGATTTAAAATCAATGGATATGGAAGAACATCGTCTTGTAATTACAGGATATCTCAGGGCACTTCGTGATGTGGGAAAACTTGATGAAATTGAAGTTCCTCCTTCAAAGACTTACAAACTTCTTGAAGAGTCTGTAAAGGGTGCGAAGAATATATATTCGCTTTTAGGGAATGCCCTTCAGGAAATCGAACCTCACGAACGCTTTTATGTGGCTGTTCATGTTATGTCAAGCCTTTTTGCACGCCCTGTTTTCAGGGAAGAATTTAGGTTCATCGGGATAACTGAAAAACTAATTGATTCTTCAATGTCCCAGAGTTCTAATATTGTGAAACAAGTCCCAGAATCCGATGCCAAAGGGTTACGTAAATCCATTACAAAAATTGTTATACCTGACTCCGATCCAGCATATGATGTAGATGGTAAAAATAAGGAATTGCTCTCTACTGCTTTTCCGGTATTGGTGGAAATCTCAAAAGAGATAGTGGATCTTCACGGTCTAATTCCAACAAGCAAACAGGTATCGATTGAAAAATTTTCATGAATGAAGGAATTACTTCCCTCACTCAATGTATATTGCAGGTCTGAAAGGTGCTGCAAAACGTGCTTTGTTTTCAGGATCATACGAAGCATCTGTTTCATTGAATACTTCCACTTTGCAACCTAATTCTTTTTCAAAGAATACATTTGCTTCATTGAAGGCTTCCTTTTCAGCTAGTGTGAACCCTGACATTATCCTGAGATTTTCATCGCTCATGGCCTTGATATCATCAACAAGCTTTTTTGCAAATTTCGGGACTTCCTTTCCATGACGTTTCATGTCGGGATTCTGCATGAGCTCCTTAATAAGTGTGCCTGGATTCAGGTTTCCTTCAGCATGCATTGAAATGGCCTTGTTGAATGCTTCTGTTTTCCATGCTGCTGCTGTGTACAATATGATTTTTGTTGGATTAATTCCAGTAACCTTTGTAATCTCTTCAATGTCGGAAAGAGTATTATCAATGAGTTCCTCGGCAGCTTCGGCATTATTGTCCACGAGTGACTCGTCATATTCTGGATATGGTGCAAGGGATATTGGATCATTGATTTCATGTCCCATTTCATTCCATATTTCTTCACAAAGGTGAGGTGTAAATGGGGTCATCAATCTTGCCCATGTATCAAGGATACAGTACAACATATTTTCGCCACCCCTGCGCTGATACCACTTAACATCGTTTAATAAGAGGAAAAAGGCGTTTTGCAATGCCTGTCTTGTACGAATACTCTTCAAGGCTTCATTGGTTTGCTGTATACGATATTGGAGGCGGCTCAGCATCCACCTGTCAATGGTATTGTAATCCTTAGTGTCTCCGAGACAAACTCCGGATTCACTGACATCTTTTACAAATTTGTAGAATCTGTCGATCTGACGCTTGGAGGTTTCAATACCATCATTTTTCCAATCTGCATCCTGTGTCTGTTCAGCACTTGAGAGGATATACATTCTGGAAATGTCTGCTCCATAGTGATCAACAGTTTCCCTGAGTGTCAGGAGTGGTCCTTTTGACTTGCTCATCTTCTGTCCTTCAAGGGATACGAATCCGTTGATAGCAATTGAACGGGGCCATTTATCTTCGTCAAATATTGCAACGTGGTGGAAGAGATAAAACAACAGATGGTTTGGAATGAGATCTTTTCCTGAAGATCTGAGGTCTACGGGATACCAGTATTCGAATTCTTTTTTCATTTCCTCGATTGTAGAAGCATCAATTCCACTCTTCTCAGATGCATCTGAAGCTGTTCCTTTGTCAAGTAATACATAGTCAAAAAGTTCCGGTACGAGCTGCCCTGTGGTTATGCCGTTTGCAAGGAATTTTGCAATAATATAATAGGACATGTAAATCGTGGAATCGCCAAGGGATTCGATGAGCCAGTTCTGATCGAAAGGCAATCTTGTTCCAAGACCTTTCTTACGGGCACATGCTTTGTCTTTGAGCCAATCAACTTTGTTGTTGAATTCAACCCTGAGGTCTTCAGGGATGATGTCCATGTTTTCAATGCAGCGATAGACTTTGTCTTTCCATTCCGGATTGGAGTAATTAAGGAACCATTGTCCCTTTACCATGTTTACAACACATGGTGTACCACAGCGGCATGTTACCGGTTCGCTGAATTCATAGAATACTTCTCCGACACCTTCTTCAACCAGATCCTGGGTCAGGACGTCCTTTATTTTTGAAACAGGCATCCCCTGGTTTTTATAAAAATTCTTTTTTCTGTCAT
>CAZHNA010000052.1:0-2634 GCA_964532775.1 uncultured Methanosarcinales archaeon | reverse complement strand
TGAAACAGGCATCCCTGCATATTTCCCGGTATTTTCCTTCAGGACACCGCCGTGGAATTCCCGGCGATAAACGACTTTAGTAGCATTTTCTGCTTTTGGATCATCCTGATCTTTTACACCGAAATCTTCAACCGCTTCAACTGCGGGGAATTCGCCAAACTCAGGAACTTGTATTAGTGAAATAAGTTTTATGTCTCTCAGGTTTTCGGTTGTTCCGTAAGCTGAAAGATCGGCATCATAAAGATCTTTTAGTGCAAGGTAATCGTATGGAGCATGAGCAGGAACACTCATTACAACTCCACTTCCGTTTTCTCCTCTTACAAATGATGCAGGTAGTGTAATTACGTCATCCTTTGTGAGCGGATTGTTCACTTTGATGCCGATGAAATCCTTTGCATCCACATCTTCGATAAATTCCACTTCACGGTCAGTGAAAGTTAGTTTGAAATACGCATCCTTACTGACAATCCATACTTCATCAAGATCGCCGCTTTTCACTCTTGCTTTTACGTATTCAACGTCCGGGTTGATCCAGAGATTTGTGACACCAAAAGTAGTTTCAGGACGAAGTGTCGCACAGGGCAGGATGACTCCATCGTAAGAGAATTTGATTAATGTGTAATCGATAATAGTTGCTTCCTCGCCTTTGAGGATGTCATGGTCTTCAACTGGATTGTCATCATTAGGGCACCATTTGACAGGGTGTGAACCTTTCACAATCAGGTTTTTCTCATAAAGCAGGTTGTACTGCCATTCGATGAACTTTTTGTAGGTATCATCGGTGGTTGTGAATTTGCGTCTCCAGTCAATGGAGTAGCCGATTGATCGCATTGCTTTTTCGGCTTCCACACTGAAATATTCCACGATTTTTTCGGGGTTGTCAAGTGTTGGCAGTATATCTTCCGGAATCCTGTGGAATCTGGAATACACATCCATGGTTTGCGGTTCTTTATTTGCAATAAGTTCTGCAAGACCGACAATTGGGGTTCCGGTTACGTGGAAACCCATGGGGTAGAGGACATTATAACCCTGCATTCTTTTGTGGCGTGCCACGACGTCACCGATTGTGAATGTACGTGTGTGGCCTGCATGAAGATTCCCGTTTAAGTATGGGTAGGGTATGGTAATGAAATATTTTTCCCGGTCGTCAGGTTCGGGTTCAAAATCCCTACTTTCAGACCATATTTTTTGCCATTTTGCCTCTACTTTCTGCGGGTTGTAATCTTCCATAATTTTCCCTCTGTTAGGTGAAAAGGGTCCTTTTTGACTCCTTATAAACAAATAATGTAAATTAAATACTCTCCGAGCTTATCCCGTTCTAGTATGTACTTATTATTAAAGGTATTTGTGCACTTTTCTGAATTAGTTTTTAGTTATGATTTTTCGCTTTCACCGCCATATTTATTATTTAAATGAGAATCAGTAACATTTGCTATGGAGAGAGAAATAGTCGAAGGCATTCTTTTTGTAGAAGATTTACAGGAATTTCTGGGCGAGATTCGCTCTCTTGCAACTTCAAACGAAGTTATAATCCAGGCAATGGATGCAAGCAAGCTTGTGGGAATATCTCATATTGATCTGGCAATGCGCAAAGCCATGCGAGCTTTCGAGGAGCAGCAAAACGTAGCCCGTGATCTCGGGGTTGAAATGATGAGATACGCTTCCGGAAAACGCCAGATAGCCGAAGCTTTTTCACTTGGTCTTTCGGAGGGAGAAAATCATGTGGCTTTCGTGGTGTTGGGTGAATTGGAGGAAGCAGTTTTACAAGCTTCTGCAATGCTTCGTGATTTTGTTGAAGTATCATCTGTTATAGAATTCAAGCCTGAGAAAAAAGCTGTCCTGATGGATCATTTTGGGATTCATGAAGCAGAGATTATTGCAGTGGGGGATGGAAGACTGCCGGATCTTGTGCTTGAGAGGGTTGCATTGGTGGATTTACTGAAGTGAATTAATCAACCTTTTGTGTTTTTCATGTGGTCACCACGTTGAAAACACCGTGGTTAATAATTCATTCCAATTCCCGTTCTAATTTCTTAACTTCTAGCAAGTTTTTCTTTACTTCTGACCATATTTTAATTCCCTTTAGGGTAGCAATGGCCATACCTATAATTGCTGGTAGTATCAGAAATATAAAAACTTTGATTGTATCGAAACTAACCGCTGTTAAAATTAGGAGTGTTGAAATAAGAAGTAAAACAAAGGAAGCAATCATCAATTTGTAATATTTCTCAATCTCGTTTATGAGGGGAAATATATATTGCTCATATATTAATATGGGTAAAACAGCCGAATAATAACCGCCAGTGAAGCCCATTGCAGATTTTATCTCTTCATTTGGTTCCGTATTATATTTCGTCCTATAACCATCAATTACCTTTTCAAAATATATTTGTCCCAATTCTACATTTTCAAGTAGAAAATCGGCTTCTTCTCCTTTATAGTTTCTACTTAGGTATTCAGTCAATTCTTCCTGAGAATCCATTATTGTTTAAAAGAGTATTTGATTCGTTATAAAAATTTCTAAAAGAGAGTATACAAAAAACAGGAGATGCCTGTTTTAATGATTTTGCTTTTTCCAACGGAAAAAACTTAACTCATCCCACATTATTACCGCATAAGAAATAATCGAGATGA
>CAZHNA010000051.1:0-11245 GCA_964532775.1 uncultured Methanosarcinales archaeon | reverse complement strand
AGCCTGTTGCAATCGATATTACCTTTAATATTATAAACAAGCTACTGCAACTGATTTAACAGGCAATTAACAGGTTGTTATATACATAACAACGCCTTATGTATCTGTTTTAACACCATGACTGTGAAGCCTGTAAAATCTCTGTTTCACATGTAAAATAAAGGTTATAAATTTACAATTACACATGTGAAATTATCCATTAACAGAAACTTCATTATTCCAGTTTTCCAACCTTTCTATTACATGAGAATTAAGACTAAACGCTTTGCCTGATTTAGCATTCTCCTTCATATAATGCAAGCTGCCCTTAGAAAAACCCAATGTTTGCCATTCTGAGTAAGATATATCCTGTATCTTTTGCCTCATATCATCAGAATCAGGCCTCTCAATCTGATAAGAAGGCTTCATAAAATCAAGTGTTTTCCTCTTCCCAACAAGATGATTTTTAACAAAGGGATTAATTAGCGTACACTTTTTTTAAGATAAACTCTAAAAACAAACTCTATCATTAAGCAATCAATATTGCTATTCCCAATAAGAATTTATTTAAACGATTGTGTTTTATCAAAATAATGGGAGTTGTTTATTATGAGCGTTGACTTTGATGATGTATTAAGAGCTGTTAAGAGATGGAAGCCAGATCAGGAATACAAAAAAGAAACAGAATATAGCAAAGACATTGAAGCCTATTTACGCGACAAATTAAACGATGAATATTGGGGAACTAGTGCCCGCATTTCATGTGAAAATGGTCGAGGCTTATGTGATGTTACAGTTAATGAAAAATTGGCCGGTATAGAGCTAAAAAAGGATTTGAACAGCAAAGCAAAAATTGATCGTTTGGTTGGACAAGTTCACAGATACACTAAAGAATACAAGGGCGTAATCATCGTGCTTGTAGGAAAAACAAAAGCCAATTCTCTTGATGATCTTAAAACACAATTGAAAAGTTTTAGTTATGATTGGGATAGTGAAGAGATTTTAGTAGTAGATAAAGGAAACGGTAAAACAAAAGAAGAATAAAAAGAAGATTCTTGCTATTTCTCAGAAAGACGCTGAAAACATTGTTAATATCTAGCATTTCTACATAACCTGTACGACTGATCAAATATTGGTCATGGACTACATGCCTTATAATTCCCACTGCATACAATGTAGGAGTTACCATCGCTTCCTGTGGTTAACTGATAGTAGGTGGTCTTGTGGTACAAATTCGCATGTACAGGATTAGTATATACATACTCCACCCATCCATTTCCGCTCTCCAGTGCTCCGGCAACGATCTCATCACGGAAGGATTTTCCAGTGACATCTGTCTTGCCTTTGAAGTTGGTGCCTACCAGCTGGATATTATTTGCATGAGCAACAATTGTTATATTTGTGTCATATACAAATGTGTAGAGTTCCGGATGTTCCTGATCTTTGTAAGGTACTTCACCTGAGTTGATGCGCTGGATCGTATCGGATTCATTCTTTTCAATTGCGGAAACAGTTGTATTCACAAGTTCAATCACTTCTTCATCAGTAAAGGTCTGCTGAGTAAAACTGACACCGAGGTTCTTATAGGCGATCTGTTCATATTCACTGATTCCCTGCTTTCCTTTCTGCCATTTCACTGTATCGAGGGCCTGCTGGAATGACTGGACTACTACGTCAGGGACATCTTTGCTGAAAGCATAGTACGATTCCTGGCTATGTAATTCGTAAACAACCGTGTAGCTGTTGTAGTCCTCGGTCCTCTGTTCAGCGAAGTATCTGCCTGAAGCCTCAGGATATGCCCAGAGGTCGACATCACCTTTATCCAGTTTATCGATAAGTGTTTGCACATCACTTTCTGTCACCATCTGGCTCTGGTCCACATCAAGATTGAGCAGGTACTGGATAGCAACATCGTCGGTGATGACTCCTATACGATAATCTTTCAGGTCTTCAGTTTCATCTATGGTAATTCCACTATCAGCTCTGGCAAACAGGACCTTCCGGTTTGCATAGATAGGTCCAGCCCACTTGAACAGTTCCTCACGTTCAGGAGTTCTTGCCATACTGAAGAGAACTGTATTGTTCCCGGTAAGAATTGCCTGATATCCTTCTGTCCATGGGACGAGTTGTACATCTTCCCGGGAAACCTCACTTCCCATCTCTTCAGTCACTGCTTCCAGAAGATCGACAGAAATTCCCTGAATGGTTCCATTCTCCTGATGATTGTAGGGTGGAAGTTCTTCAGTGTAAAATATCAGGTCTGTTATTTCAATGGCATCATTCTGATCAGCTGAGATGCCTTCTTTTTCAGAGAGGCACCCAGAGGTCATGATCAGAGCACCGATCAATGCTATACTGAGTAAAAGATATGTGTGTCTTAATGATGATAACATAGTTATTATGACACCCTGGATATATAAATAAATATTTGTAAAGGTGTGTGGGAATTCAATTTTTCAGAAAAATGTTTTATGCCTGAGATTGAATGTAAAAAGTGAAAAGGAGATGTTTTTAGAGATGTTTAAAAATCACAGGTATGTGATTCTGCCTTCATTTGTCAGTCTTTCCACCGGTATTGGTAGATAATACCCATCAACATAATCAAGCATAGGAGCGCTTTGGTTTATTTGAAGAAAAAGGCAACGGAAGGATAATTAAATTTTTCAAAGAGTGGCATTTTTACGAGATACCTATAACCCCAATATTACTTGCGATGGGTATAATTCGAACTCATAGAAAATAGCGTACACTTTTTTAGCGTTGTATAGATCCCCAAATATTAATGCGAGGTTATAGGTATCTCTAATTTTTTGTACGGGGTTGTGTGAAGATAATACAGAAACATATTCACTTGTTTTAGGAGGACATGCAATTATTTTTATTAAATGAACTAAAAAGAGTTATTACAACAATATTCAGATGGATAAATATGACTACTTCACAATGGAAAAAATCTCTGAGAACGGAGCCTTCTCCTTCGGAATCAAAAATTAGGCATGGTTTACTTTATGTGCCTATGTCCCTTTTTGCTAAACAATTTTATTGTGAGCAACAATTAGAGTTTGATTACCAGCTCAACAAACCAACTTCAGAAGAAGAAAAACTAGGATATGTTAACAAACAACATCATAACCCCCTTCCACGCTTCGAGCATCACTCTCATCCCACTTCGGCTACCATCTTTGATGTGAGCCTACATTCGCAGAAGCATTAAGGAGTAAAAAAAATAATTGCCCAAATTTCGTCCAACCTGTGCGATTCTCAATTGCATTTGTAGACATATTTCTTACCATATTTTCTTTTCAGGACAGAGAACATCGGTCCTACCAGATTTCCATGATGATACAGCCCTCATCAAATTCCCATCTCATTTGTCGACGGTACTTACAATTGACCTTCTTTCTTTTCCTCTGCCTCAAAGGAATCATAGCTATTGACCCTAGTTCTCCACAAATAATAGTAACTACAATGACCACTAGTAAATCCACTCGAATCAATAGCAGTGATCTCAAACTTTTCACCATGAACATAAAAGAGTTTCAGTGTTTGTTGTAGCAATCCACTGAAATAAACAGAATTGAGTCTTGTGACAAATTTATGAAGTGTCGTAAAGTGTGGAACCTGTTTAATTCCGATCCTTTATTTGACACTATCCATTACTTCGACAAGTTCAACAATACCTCCATAATCTTCATTCAGATATTCTTTCAATAAAACCATGTCAATAACTGATGTTGTGTATAGTTTCTTTTGGAATACTTGCAACTAAAGATCTGAAGGTGTGAGTTACCTGATACAGCTAGCGCTGCATCAACAAACTTTAAATGGAAATAGGTTTTCTACAAAGCCTAATTTAATAGTCAAAATAAGTATCTGATAGTGCAATAATAATTGATACCACGTATCAAAATGAAAATTAAATGGATACTACTAAATAATATATACTTATCTTGATACAAAAATACATTACAAATGAATAGAAGTGTAAGAAAAACTGCATTTAAAGCTTAGTCAAAAACACTTTGAATAAGCTGTTAACATATACAAAAAAGCACGAAATCCAGCAAGAGCGGGGTCTTGGATGAGAAAATTAATTTTGATAAGAATTGTCCATACTTCAGCCGACATGGGCTCAATGAAAGAAGGGCTGATAAAAGAAGCTGTGGCGAAGATGGGAATGGAAAAATGGCTTGAGAACCAAAGAAAAATTGAAAACTTCTGGAATGATCTAGAAAAGGAAGTAGATGAACTCAATCTGGATTATAGTCGAACTAGAATATATCAAGATGGTCTGCCATGCAGCGGTGAATTGGGATTGAAAATCGTCAATGAAACAGCAGATAAGGGAAGCAGGAACTATCAGATAGTCAGGAAATTAATTGAGAGAGGGGGGACCATAGAGACAACTGAAAGTCCGGAACTCTTACAGAAAGAATACGAGTACATCAAAGCTATTGTAACTGCAGCAAATGCAAAAAAAAAGGCAGACTCGATTCGCCAATATGAACAGATAAAGGATGAAATAATACAGAAGCGAGACGCATATATTGCAAAAGCAATTGATACCACATTAGAAAATAATGAAACCGGGCTGTTGTTCATTGGTGCCGCTCACAATGTTGTGCCTGAACTGCCGGATGACATAGAGGTGAAAAAACTGGATTAACTTTTTTATAATATCACGATTGCCCATACATTATTTCACCGAAATTTAAAAGTTCATCTATCCCCCTGACTTCATGCGGCAACAAGGGTATTAATGTTATATCAATCCCGGCAAATAGTTCCTTTATCTTTTTAATATATTTTGCCTGCTCATTTCTCTTGAACATGCAGAAATTACATGATGTAGCAGGAATAACCTTGTTTGTTATGATATGCCTTGATGAAATGTGGAGGTTTTGTAGAGAATTTAGGAGTCTCTTTGTTTCAAGTACACCCATAGCTTCCGGGATTGTTACAATAACAAACCATGTTTTATTAACATCATTAATGATTTCCTGAATGTTTAGTATCTTCTCTTTCATTTCAGTCAGAAATTTCATTAGTTCTTTTATATTATTGTGAACATATACACGGTCATTAAATTTATGAAGATAGTTGATAATTTTATCGAACCATTCAATAACGATTTCAGGAAGCTCTAATAACCTTAGAGTATGTCCTGATGGAGCCGTATCGAGAATAATTATATCGTATTCATTATGTTCCATGAAATCTAATATCCTTGTTCCTGCCATGAGTTCGTCTAATCCCAGTGGAGATAAAGTAAAAAAATCGGATACCAATCTTCTTTCAAAAGAAAGATCTACACCATCCAACTCCAAAGTATCAATCATCGCATGTATCTTTTCCAGAAACGGTTTCTTGAAGTCATTAAATACATCTGCCGGATTAATCTCCAGTGCGTAGAGATTGTCAAAACCCTTCACAGAAGTTGCCTTGTTACCAATCTCAAAACCAAAGCTATCCGATAAGGAATGAGCGGGGTCTGTGGAAAATATCAGTATCTTTTTATCCGGACGCTTTCTGGCGATGCTCAGGGCTGTTGCAGCTGAACATGTTGTTTTGCCAACTCCTCCTTTTCCACTAAAGAGTATGATCTTTAAATCCTTCTCCAGAATCTCTGAGATATTGGATCTAGTAACATTGGACTCTTCAAAAGGCGTAACGTAATTGGTTTTGTATTCATAGGTTTTTCCAAACAAAATATCTGCAAAATTTTCAAGTTTTGTCCCCCTAATTTCATGAGGAAATAAAGGCACCTTGATAATATTAAGTCTTGAGAATTTTTGTCTGATCATCCCGATGTATTTTTGCTGCTCTTTTTTTCGAGATGCGCAAAAATCGCATTCTATCGGAAGGTTAACCCCATTGATAATGATAGTGTTAACAGGAATCTTATACTTATCAAGAGCCTCGATCAGGTCCTCGGTTTCATAAACGCCCATCGCCTCTGGAATCGTGATGGGAACAAACTCGGTTATTTCATTATCTGTAAGTGTCGATTTCAATATTTTGACATCGGCTCTCAATCCATCTATAAATTTGTCTGCTTCATCATTGATATATTTTCTACGAGAGAAATGCGAGTTGTTTAATCGATACATTTCCTGTGTTTCTTCTATAAAATCGAGCATATGCTCCATTACATCAGGAAGTTCCAATAACCTGAGCGTATGTCCGGTCGGAGCTGTATCCATAACAACCTGATCATATTCATGAGTTTTTATAAGGTCGATAATTTTTACCATCGACATAACTTCATCCATACCCGGCATAGAAAAACTAAAAAGATTGGATATTACCTCCCGATCAATATATGGAACTCTTGAAGCGAGTTCAAAAATATCGACTCCGTGTTTGATCTTGAATTCTTCCTGTGTTTTTTTGACACTAACCTCCAGACCAAAGAGGTTATCAAACCCCTTTATGGGCGTTACTTCATCACCTATGCTAAAGCTAAAACTGTCTGATAGTGAATGTGCCGGATCCGTGGATAAAACTAGAATCTTCTTATCCAGATTTATTCTAGCCAGATATATAGCAGTAGCAGCAGCGCATGTTGTTTTACCAACACCTCCTTTTCCACCGAATAGTATTAGCTTTTTATCCAAGAAACTGATTGATTCTTTTAACATCATATGCTCCTTCCTATCTCGAGGCTGCTATTATCTTCTGCTATCTTTATTCTTTATCCACAGGTTTTATAAATTCTTCTACTATGCTTTCATACTTTTTGAGCTTCTCTTCTGGTGCTGTAGGTCTAATACGTCCTATTGCCCTTTCGAGATGATCCTTTTTAATTACAATGTCTTTAACTTGCTTTTTTACAAACTCTCGATCCATGTCTGGTTTAATAAATTCTCTTAAAGCAAGCATCGAAGCCTCTCTGCATATCGCCTCGATATCTGCACCTACATACCCCTCAGTCATACGCGCTAATTCTTCAATATCAATATCATTTGATAAGGGTTTTCCATCCAGATGGATTTTGAAGATCTTCCCCCTTCCTTCTGCATTGGGAGGATTTATGTAAATCAAGCGGTCAAACCTACCGGGACGCATAAGCGCAGGGTCAACTATATCGGGTCTGTTCGTAGCAGCGATGATTACCACGTTTTTCAGTTCCTCCATGCCATCCACTTCAGTCAGGATCTGACTTACCACACGCTCTGTTACACGTGAGTCGGAGGTGGCTCCCCTTGTAGGAGCAATAGAATCGATTTCATCAAAGAATATAATCGCCGGAGCTGCCTGCTTTGCTTTTCGAAAGGTTTCCCTGACCGCCTTTTCAGATTCCCCTACATATCTACTGAATAATTCCGGGCCTCGGATGCTAATGAAATTTGCTTCACTCTGAGTTGCTACTGCCTTTGCCAGCATTGTTTTACCTGTACCCGGAGGGCCAAACAGCAGTATACCTATCGGTGGCTTTGAACGAAGCTCATCAAACGCCTCCGGATATTTGAGAGGCCATTCTACGGCTTCTACCAGATCCTGCTTTGCCTCATCAAGGCCTCCAATACTTCCCCACTCCACATGTGGCACCTCAATAAACACCTCACGCATAGCCGAGGGTTTGACACTCATCAAGGCCTCATAGAAATCATCTTTTGTTACTTCCAACTTGTCCAGAACTTCAGATGACATCTGTGCCTCAATATCGATTTCAGGTAAAATCTTACGCAGAGAGTGCATTGCCGCTTCTTTGCAGAGGGATTCAATATCTGCGCCCACAAACCCATAAGTGTGATCTGCAATTTCTTCCAGTTTTATCTCTTCTGATAGGGGCATACCCCTTGTATGAATTTCCAAAATCTCGAGTCTGCCATTGCGATCCGGGACGCCGACCTCAATTTCCCTGTCAAACCGTCCACCCCGACGCAGTGCTTCATCTAGCAGATTCGGCTTATTGGTTGCCGCTACAACAATGACATTGCCCCTTGCCTTCAGCCCATCCATAAGAGATAGTAACTGCGCAACAACCCTGCGCTCCAACTGCTTTTCACCACTTACCTCTTCTCTTTTTGAAGCTATTGAGTCGAACTCGTCAATAAATATTATTGCCGGAGCATTCGTTTCTGCCTCTTCGAATATTTCCCTAAGCCGCTGCTCACTTTCGCCATAGTGCTTTGCCATGATCTCGGGACCGCTGATAAAAATAAAACATGCATCGGTCTCATTTGCCAAAGCCTTTGCCAGCAGGGTTTTCCCTGTGCCTGGTGGTCCATACAGCAGTACACCTTTGAGAGGGGTTATCCCCAATTTCTGGAACAGTTCCGGGTGGCGGAATGGTAACTCAATCATCTCTCGAACAAGACCCACTTCACGGCTCAGGCCGCCTATGTCCTCGTATGCAACGTGCGTAGTGAGCCTCTTTTCCTCAAGCAGTTTTTCCTTTAAAACGATCTGCGTGGTTTTGGTTGAAATCACAACACCCACTGGCTGTGTATCTGCAATCACAAACGTTAGGGGATTTCCAAGCATCTCCACCCTAATCTTCTGCCCTTTGGCAACCGGACGTCCTTCCAGTATTTTGAGCAGATATTCACTGCCTCCAATAATTTTAATGGGTTGTGTAGATGCAATGGTGATTTTCTCGCCTTTCAAAGGCTCTACTTTATTTATTTTAACTTTCTCATCGATTGTTACGACAGCATTGCTTCTGAGATTTCCATCAATGCGCATGATATCGGCATCGTTTTCCTCTGGATATGCAGGCCATACAATAGCTGGTGCGATACTTTTTCCTCGAATCTCTATAATATCACCGCTGACCAACCCAAGCTTTTCCATGGCATCCTTGCCGATTCTAGCAATACCCCTGCCAGCATCCCGATGGCGTGCCTCTGCCACACGCAGTATTATTTCATCCGTTGTCATATTCTCACTCCAGTTTCCAACCACAGCTTTCAGACCCTCTCCCACTGGGCACGTTTATCCACATAGAACAAAATAGAAATCGCATATCATTCCAATTATTAACATCTTTTTACAGATTCATGAACGATTTTATGCTTCTTGTTCAAAGTAATCTGATTGATTTCAATCTCATGTCTGCCATTACTTATTTAGGGAGTTCTGCATTAACGATACCACTCTTAAAAGAACGCAGATTTACTTTTCCAATTAGCTCAGCAGCCAGTTCGTCTTTTATTTGAACAAATCGTTCATATTCGCCAGCTTTTATTGTAAGCTCGCCACCACCATTCTTCCTTTCATACTCCAACTTGACATCCTCAGTTTTGTAATGAAAGGGTATTTCGGCTAGAACTCTTATTTTATCTCCTTCATCAAATACGTCTGTAAGGGGTTCTAACTTGCCTTCAAATTCTTTTTCCGCGTAAACTGTTTTTGCCTCTTTTCTTTTGTGTTCACCGGGTTGCCATCCCGTTTTTTCACCAACTATTGGGCGTGTTCTTATGTATCCTCCAACCTTAACCGGTTTACCTCCAGCACCTTCCAATTCACTTCTAAACTTTTCGAGATTGTATGCGAGTTCTCCGGAATTCTCGGCAAACTCAAAAAGTTTACCCAGATCGACCTTCATGCCAAGTATATTAAGACTGCCACCAAATGCATCTGATATGCTTGCCTCGTTCTCTTTTTTTCCCTCTTCCTTTTCGCTCATTCTTTACCTCTAATGATAATTCAATTGTTATTACATAGGTATATTGATTCTGTAGAAATCCTTATTTGAATAAATCTTGAATTCAATCTCTTTTAGTTAATCCTACGTCTCCACGAATCAAATAGTAACTACAATGACCATTAGTAAATCCACTCGAATCATGGCATTTACCTCAACCTTTTCATCATGATAATAAAAGAGTTTCAGTGTTTGCTGTAGCAATCCACTGAAATGAACAGTGGTGAGTCTTATAATGAATTTAGGAAGTGTGTTCCAGATTTCAATCTGGAACGAAACACATTCATCCCCTTATTTTTTTCTTTGATACGTAATACTCAGGAGAATAATCAGTTTTTAAACTTTTATGAGAAAATTAAACGGAAAATCGGTTTTATACAAACCGATATATCGTACATAGACATAATCCTCCCTTCAAGCGGATATTACCACGCATTCTTTTTTGGCATCAATTTCAAGTTTTTTTACACAAGCATCCTCAATTGCGTCCTTAAATCTCCCAACATCAGATATACGAAGGCGACCCACTTCACCGCACTTAAGATACAAAGCAAGCTCCTCCCGCTCTTTCCCCATGTGAGGTTCAGTCCTTATCATAAGACCCCCTATTTCATCCAAAGAGGTCTCAAGTAACATCTCCTCATCCCTCCACATGAAAAGCCTCTTATTTGTAATATAGCAGAAACCAGGCCTCCATGTATCGATAATTCCTTTGCTGTGCCAAATCGATCCAAACGTCTTGGAAATTACATATTCGTTCTCAATAAGTGGCACTGGTGTATTTGATATTTCGTTAGCATACCACTGCCTTGTACTTTTATCCCATGCCTCCATCATCCCGTAGTCAAGCATCGTCTCTATGCTCGCAAGAGCAGCCTTAAGGTTCACTCCAATCAAAGGCACGCCAGCGACGGATATGATCAGATCGGCATGTAATATGGCGCCTTTGTTAAGGAGTCTGTCAAGCAGATCGACCAGACAGTTTTCTCGATCAGGTTCCACCCATCAGGCCTCCTTCAATTTAGCGAAACTGAACGGAGCCCAAGGACCTGTAAAGCGAACAGCAAAACCATCACGGTTGTTTATTTCATCCAGATATTCACCGAGGTTCGCAATTTTATCGTTAATGGTAAGGCAGGAAAATGTCACTATAAGCTTCTTATCCTTATGTTTCTCAGGCATCTGAGAAACTCTCTTTTCAACCATGATGTCATCGGCATGTTCCCTTATAATAGAATAGAATTCACTGCCGAGCTTTGATGTGCCAGCCGCGATTACATCCTTTATTTTTAATTCTAACTTTCGCTCAAACAGATAGGCTGCTCCTTTTGACATTTCCCCCATTTTTTCTTTCAATACATTTAGCTCGGAGTCACTGTCCACAAACATCTCTCTGAGCTTTTCATGTTCACAGAAAATCTGCACAGAGTACTCTGCTTTGTTTTGCATCCTCTCAAGTTCCCTTTTAACATTCTCATAACTTTTTGCAAGCCAATTTTTGACAGCATCATCACCCCCTTTGACAATGGTATCGAAAGAAAATGGTACAACCGATCCGAATTGATTAGTTGCCTTATCAATTACATAATTATGCGTGAAAATCCACTCTTTGGC
>CAZHNA010000050.1:0-11279 GCA_964532775.1 uncultured Methanosarcinales archaeon | reverse complement strand
CAACTTGCTCTTCTTTTGATAGTAAAAATAGATTTTTAATAACCATAAATTTAGATGCGTTATCACTATCGTTTAGTTTATTTATGGTATACAATAGGGCCCTTTGCTTGTGAGTTAATGTCATATGAATCTCTTTGTTATGTGGTTCATTAACAATTCATTTGTTATTGATTATAGTATCACTGTTAGAGTTAACAATAATATAAGTATTTGATATGTACCTTGAAAGTAATGGTCAAGCATTTTTTACAATTGGAATTAGACCTCTGATTACAAAGTTTTGTTGATGTTTGCCACAACCAAAGGAAATTGTTTATATAATCCAGTGCTATGAAATTACAAATCTAGTGGAGACAGTATTCGGAGTATAATACCCATGTTTAGTTTTGGAAATTGGCTTGAAGCTTATGTTCGGGGACGTGACATAAAGCAATTAGTAGGCATTCCTTTGGGTGTCTTTGTAGTGGCACTTTTGATTCTTGGATTCCTGTTTGCAACAGCAGGCTCACCTGTGAGTCTTGGTATGGAATTCAAGGGAGGAACCATGATTTCCATGCAGGCAGATAATTCTGCATCAGAGCTTGAGGAACTTTACTCTTCATACGCACTGGTTGATGTTCGTAAAGCCGGAGATCGTGCTGTAATGCAATTCGGTCCCATGGATAACGATGAACAATTCACCCTTGAACAAAGTGTAATGGGGACCTATTCCAATGTTGAAATTCGGCAAATTGGGGCTGTATATGGTGCGGACTTACAGGCACAGGCACTACAGGCGCTTGTCCTCTCATTCCTTGGAATGGCAATAGTCGTCTTCCTGATTTTCAGATCCTTTGTACCATCCGTAGCCGTAGTAGTTTCGGCACTCTCCGATATCACAATAGCTGCTGCATTCATGAGTATTGCAGGTATCGAACTATCTTTAGGAACAGTAGCAGCACTTTTGATGCTTATCGGTTACTCGGTAGACAGTGACATATTGCTTACCACCCGCGTGCTCAAGCGCAGGGGAAGCATTGAAGAAAAAATATCCCGTGCAATGCATACCGGTTTGACCATGACAACCACAACCTTAGCAGCTCTTGTGGTAATGTATCTTGTAACAACTTTCTCTTATCTCATAACTTCCACAGCGTCCCAGATTAACCTGCTCTCAGACATTGCAATAGTCCTGATTTTCGGACTGATGGCTGATATCATGAATACCTGGTTGCTCAACACTGGCATCCTGAAATGGTATGTCGCAAAGAACCCCAAGGGGGTGAAGACATGAGCGACGAAAGAGAACAGAAACCAAAAACCATATGGCAGGACTGGAGAGTTCGGATTTTCATACTAGCTCTCATATTGTCCCTTGTAGCAATACACCCATGGTATTCCGCAGATGAAGGCTTTGACACAAATCTCAATTACGGACTCGATCTTGAAGGCGGTTCATGGCTTCAGGTTAAGCTCCAGGGTGCAGTAATACAGGCTGATGCAGATTCCGGTCAGATGGCGGATGCCTTACTTGAATTCGTAACAGGGAATGACGCCAGTATACGAAGCTCGGCTGAAACTCCGACTGGATCAACCACGATAGTGCTGGTGACAGACACGCCAGTTGTAAATTCACAGATGGATTTGCTCGGATTAGGTGAATATTCTATTGCAAGTGAAGGCAATGGTTCCGCGGTCACACTCTTCTCAAGCGAACAAGCCCTGATGCTATCCTATCTCTCAAATTCACTGGGCTCAGAGGTTGTTCCGTTTACAACAGATGAAGGCTTTGTGGAATACGAAATTCGTACAGCAGTGTCTGAAGAAGAGCTTGACATACTTCTTGCTGAAGTAGGTGGCTCAATACTTACCGATGACTCCGGAGAATCACTTTATCGTGATGGTGTCCGCACTGAAACGCGTGACATGACCAAGGACATCCTTAGTGACAAACTCAACGGTCTTGGTCTCAAGGACATCCCTGTGAGGACTGTGGGCGATGAGTACATTCTCATGGACTTTGCGGGAATCGATCTCACAACAGCCAAAGAAATTGCCCTGAAACCCGGTAAATTCGAAATTCGTGTCCAGACCATTGGAAACCAGACCAAACATGTACTTTATGGCGATGATATTGCAAGCGTTGGAATAGCCGGCTTCCATGAAGGGCAATGGTTTACACCCTTTACTTTGAGTGAAGCTGGGGCGGTTGCACTACAAAAGGTAGCACTTGAAACAGGAGCCTCTACCAATCCGGATGCACACCTGTTGATAATGTATCTTGATGACGAGGAGATTTATGGTGCACCGCTTAGTTTTTCTGCAGCTACAAAACTCCAGCAAACTCCAATTTATGCATGGCAGGCATCGACTGGAAGTGACGAAGATAGTGAAAATCAGTCAAAACAACTTCAGATACACCTTCGCTCTGGTGCTCTCCCTGTGAACGTGGAACTCATGGGTTCCGGGCAGGTGGATGCAGCTCTCGGAAGCCAGTTCAAGTTCCAGGCGGTTATCGCAGGTTTGCTCGCTCTTTTGGCCGTAGCATTTGCAGTATTCCGCAGGTATGGTAAGAAACAGATTCTTATCCCAATGGTAGGAACTTCCCTTTGCGAAGTCGTAATGATTCTTGGTTTTGCTTCCGCAATTAACTGGCAACTTGACCTTCCGGCAATTGCAGGAATTATTGCAGCTATTGGAACCGGTATTGACCATCTTGTAATAATTACAGATGAAGTGCTTTACGAGGGCAAATTGCCTCCAACAAAAGTATATCTCTCACGCATTACCCGTGCATTCGGTATCATATTTGCAGCAGCCACAACTACCGTTATTGCAATGTCACCACTTGTGGTAATGGGCTTTGGTGCCCTGAAAGGCTTTGCCATAACAACCATTATCGGTGTTATGATTGGTGTCTTGATTGCAAGACCGGTTTATGGTAAGGTAATAAAAGAAGTCCTGCACGAAGAGGAGGGTTAAGCTACGCAAGACCTGTGGACTGTCAAATACCGACCCGGCAATCTCAATGAGATTGTAGGTAATCGGAAAGCTGTGGACATGCTAAGCCTGATAGTATCATCAGGTCGCCTTCCACATCTTGTAATCCACGGCCCACAGGGCTGTGGCAAATCAACGGCAGTCCTTGCTCTAGCACACGAAATATATGGTGAGGATTACGATCGAAATCTCACCTATTTCAATGCATCTGATTTTTTTGATCAGGGGAAACGATATCTCGTAAGGGACAAGCGTTTCATCCGATTCCTTGGGACAGACGATCCCAAAAAGATCCAATCTAGTGTAATTTCCATCTTTAAAGATTTGGTTAACGAATATGCAGCAATGGGTTCTTTAGATGCTGATTTCAAAATAATTTTCATTGACAGTGCCGAATCCCTCAGGGAAGATGCCCAACATGCTCTGAGACGGATAATGGAACGCTACAGCAAAACCTGTAGGTTTATATTTTCCACAACCCAGCCATCAAGGTTGATATCTCCACTGCGATCCAGGGGTCTGGAACTATTCTTCACCTATGTTAAGGAAGAAGAATTCACGAGTTTCCTCAAGACTGTAACAGAAGCCGAAAATCTAGATGTTTCCGATGAAGCATGGGATAATCTGTACATGCTATGCAAGGGCAATATTGCATGTGGTCTCAATATCCTGCAATCTGTATCCCTTGAGAGCAGCGGTTCAAAGGTAGATACGGAAATGATTTTTAATGCATCTCAGGAAAGTATTCCGGCAGGCGTTAGGGAACTTTACAGGGCAATTCTGAAAAAGGATCTTCCTGCAGCCAGAAAAGCTATTGATCCACTTCTCATCAGGGAAGGTATGTCCGGGGTGGAAGTAATAAGCCACCTTCACAAGGTAATCTGGGAAGAAGCATTACAGCCTGATGATATTGCTTCAATGTTGCGGAAGCTTTCCGATGCTGATCTGCTTATGCGAAGCGGTGCCAGCGACAGGATACAGCTTGAAGCTCTTGTCACGGAGATGGCTGATGTCTGATGAAGATGATAAATTCACTGAAGCGTGTAGAAAACTTCTGGATATTGTTCTTGAAAATGGAATTGAAGACAAAGTCCTGATAAACCGTGAAAAACTTGCAATTTGCAGGGAAATGTCTCTAAAAACATTGCCTAGAAATTCCGATATTATTGCAGTTTCTCCTCCTGAGTCCCGTGAAAAAGTAAAAGCTCTCCTGCGCCGCAAACCCGTACGCACTATCTCAGGCGTTGCTGTCATTGCCGCCATGACTTCTCCGGCTCCCTGTCCTCATGGGATATGTGTTCCATGTCCGGGTGGCCCGTCTTCAAAATTTAATTCCCCGCAGAGCTATATGGGTCAGGAACCAGCAGCATTGAGGGCAATTAATTATGATTATGACCCTTACAGGATAGTAAGTGGTAGGCTTACCCAACTGGAAGCCATCGGTCATGATGTTGACAAGGCTGAATTGATTATTATGGGCGGAACCATGCCTTCTCGCTCCCTTGATTATCAGGATTGGTTTGTAAGACGTTGTCTCGAAGCCATGAACGATTACCGTGGAAAAGGGTGGAGAGAAAATGTCTTTTCAAGTGGACAGTTTGTCCCGCTTGAGCAGGTTCAGGAAGCAAATGAAACTGCTTCCGTACGCAACATAGGGATGACCTTTGAAACACGACCTGACTGGTCCACCGAGGCTGAAGTGGACAGAATGCTCCGGTTAGGTGCAACTAAGGTTGAATTAGGGGTTCAAAGTGTTTTTGATTTCGTATTGTCCCGCATGAAAAGAGGGCATACGGTGGAAGACACTGTAAATGCAAATCGCATTTTACGTGACAGTGGCCTAAAGGTAGGTTTCCATATGATGCCACGCCTTCCGGGGGCAGACAATGAAAGGGATTTGCATGGATTCAAAAAACTATTCACGGATTCAAAGTTTATGCCTGATTATCTCAAGATATATCCTACTCTTGTGACAGAAGGAACTGAGCTTAATAAAATGTGGGACAATGGGCAATACTCACCTCTTTATGACGATGAGGCAGTCGATCTGATGGCAGATCTAAAAACAATGCTTCCAAAATGGGTTAGGCTACAACGTATACAGAGGGATATTCCTTCAAACCAGATTCTGGCTGGGGTCAGGAAGAGTAATATCAGGCAGTTGGCTTCCGAAAGACTTGAAGAGCGAGGCGGAAGTTGTAAGTGTATAAGATGCCGGGAAGTCGGGCACAATCTCCTGAAAGGCAAGGTGCCTGTCTCATCCGACATCGAACTACAGATGGAAAGCTACAAATCATGTGGTGGACTGGAACATTTTATTTCCTTTGAAGATGTGCGACAGGATATACTGATAGGATTTTTACGTCTACGTTTCCCAAATGATCCACATCGTAAGGAACTTGAGCATTCTGCTCTTGTCAGGGAACTACACGTTTACGGTTCTCTTGTTCCTACGGGAAAAGAGGCAAAGAGTGGAAACTGGCAGCATCGGGGCTATGGGGCAGAATTACTGAAGACTGCTGAAGAGGTGGCAAAGACAGCAGGGTATAGAGAACTTTCAATAATTAGCGGCATTGGGGCAAGGGAATACTACAGGAAGTTTGGGTACCGGTTAAAGGGTGTCTATATGTCCAGACTTCTTTGAAATTAGCGCTACATTTATGTATTTTTGTAGCACACATCTACTATTAGAGAGGTTTCAGAGTGGAGACTGAAGAGAAAGCAGATGAAATTCTTTTTTTGTTGAATGTCATTAATGAAAAGCTTGATAAGCTTCTGATTAAGAAAAATGAAGCTTCTCCAAATGAAGTTCTAGAGGGACTCGACGTTATGACTCTTCTGGATTTGCCGGACCATTTGCGCACGACGGCAACTGCTCTCATGAGGGCAGGTGTTTCAACTGCTGAAGAACTGGCCGAGGAAACATCCAAGCAGAGGGCAGTAGAGAGCTCTTATCTGAATCAGCTTGTAAGGATGGGGCATGTCCATAAATTTCGAAATGGCAAAAAAGTATTTTTTGAAATTCAATCTTCCTCTTGAAGCATTGTAAAAAATGATCAAATGCGTTTATATTAATCGATGCGATTAATATTCATCAGGGCAATTAATGTATATTACCTTAGTGAAGGTTCTATGCACATCTTTTGAAAAAAGCTTCGGTTTGTTAGAGAAATATACATTGTAAAAGTACAGTACGGTAAGTCAATATGAATATCTCGATTTCAATCCATTCATCAAAAGGAGGTACAGGGAAAACCTGTATCGCTCAGAACCTTGCAGCCGCTTATGCAATGGACGGCAAAAACGTATGCCTTCTGGATCTTGATCTCAAGTCACCCAGCCTATTTAATGAGCTTTTTCCGGTTAGTGATTGCTGGCTAAATGATATGCTTGAAGGAAATCAAGGGATTGATGATGTCATTGTGGACGCTACCGCTAGGCTTGGTACAAAAGGGAAATTATGTATCGGGTACTCAAATCCGGCTATTAGTGCAATAAGGGAAATGTCTCTAAAAGATCGCAATTGGCAATCACAGGCTCTTCAGGAGCTTATGAGTTGTAAAAAAACCCTTTTTTCTCGTGGATTTGATGTGGTTATAATGGATTCCAGTCCAGGAGTCGACTATACTTCGGTAAATGTAGTTGCATGTAGCGACTATGTCTTAACAGTGTTCAAATCAGGCGAAAGCAGGGGCGTTCAACCGGTCATAGATGGCATATACAAACCTCTCGATAAACGATGTGGTGCGATTGAAAATATGAATTTAAATGGTGTCAACACAATTTCATTTGGTGAACAAATACCTTTGCTTGCCACAATTCCCTGCATGTGCGATGTTTCAAAAAATGGAACAAAACAGGTATTTACTCTTGCTGATCCTTCCCATTCCTTTTCCAAAGCCATTTTTAGTGTGAAAGAACACATTAAATAAAGTCACTTTTTGTTTTTCTGAAGGATTGCTTTCACATCGGTTTCAATGTAGTCTATCATTTCTTTAACATCTACAAACGGCTCTTCTTTATCATCGTGACTTTCTGTGGAAAATACTTGTGCCCACAGGAAAATGAGATATCCAAAGACAGATGCTGAAAATGCAAGTACGAGGCGCTCAACAGGATATATAAAGATTACTTCTTTGTACAGATCGGCACTTAAATTGAAGACGAATGCAGCAATTATACTTCCTGCAAGGTGGTCTGCAAGAACTGCAAGCAAAGAAGTCAGAAAAATGAAAAGGAATATCTGCCATTTTCTTGATATCCGTTTGAAAATTTGATCTCTTGAGACTACAATAAAGGCTGCAAACACTATAACGTGGAACCATATGTATGAATAAGCTTCCAATCCAATGGGTGTGAAAAACCATAGCAAAAGCAGTATGCCAAAGATGGCTGCAGCAATTTTTTGCTTACCTGTAATACATAATCCTGCTACCAATGATGCAATGCCAACAAAACCGGGAGATAGGATTGTAAACAGATTATTTCCTAGATAATCGGGATTAATAGGTAAGTGTAAAAGCATTGCTAAAATGGTCACTATGGGGCCTATGACAGGACCCAGCAAAAAGCCGTTAAACGTTCCGAAAGCAAGCATGGAACTTATGCGCCCTTGCTCTATTCCCAGAATAAATTCAAAGTCAGGTAACCACGCTGCAAAAAAAGTAATGATCAAAGCAGTTATTACCAGTAAATTACGAATTTGTGGATTTTTTATTAGAATATTTTCAGCTTTCAGAGCCACGTGTTAGTATCAGTTGTTATTTATAAAAAGTTTGTTGTAATTTTGGTTCATCAGAAACCATATATATATTCATGCCCATGTACCGAATTGATACAATGATGTTAATTGGAGAAGCTTTAATCGGCGAGGCACCCGAGCTCGCCCACATTGATCTTATGATCGGAGACAAAGAAGGGCCGGTGGGCCAGGCTTTTGCTACAGGAATGACCCAGCTATCCGCAGGGCACACTCCTTTACTTTCGGTAATCAGGCCAAATTTGCCGACAAAACCTTCTACCCTTATTGTCCCGAAGGTCACAGTAAAGAACATGGATCAAGCATCCCTGATTTTCGGACCTGCGCAGGCCGCAGTGGCTAAAGCAGTAGCTGACGCAGTCGAGGAAGGATTGATTCCTAAAGACCAAGCTGAAGATCTTGTTGTTGTTGCGAGTGTCTTTATTCACCCTGAAGCAAAGGACTACAACCGTATTTTCAGGTACAATTACGGAGCCACCAAGTTGGCAGTCAAACGCGCAATGGCCGGTTTCCCAAGCATTGACAAGGTACTTGAGGAGAAAGACAGGATGGCACATGCGGTCATGGGATTCAAAGTCTCAAGATTATGGAATCCACCATACCTGCAGGTAGCATTGGATAACCCCAACATTGAGGCAATTACCAGCATTGTGAAACAGCTTCCAAAGAGCGATCACCTGATTCTTGAAGCAGGCACTCCTCTAATCAAGAGATATGGTGTTGACGTAATTTCAAAACTCAGGGAAATCAAACCTGATGCTTTCATTGTTGCTGATTTGAAGACTCTTGATACAGGTAACCTTGAAGCAAGGATGGTTGCAGATGCTACAGCAGATGCCATTGTGGTTTCAGCTCTTGCACCAATTGCAACTCTCAACAAAGCGATCGCTGAAGCTCACAAGACTGGTATATATGCTGTCATGGATACTCTCAACCAGCCAGATCCACTTTCAGTACTCAAACAGCTCGACGAGCTTCCTGATGTAGTGGAACTTCACAGGGCAATTGATATCGAAGAAACTGCTCATGCATGGGGCAGTATCGAGGATATGAAAGCATTGTCCCCGAAGATGCTTGTAGCTGTTGCAGGTGGAATTCGTGTAGGCACTATCCCAGAAGCCCTCGAAGCAGGTGCGGATATTCTAGTGGTAGGCCGTGCTATAACCAATTCTAAAGATGTACGTCAGTCTGCTGAACAGTTCATCGAAGCTCTGAATGCACCGGAAATTGATCAGTTTAGAGTAATGACTGATTTCTGAGATGGTTCAAATGCAGGTTCCGCTTATAGTGGTGAATTTCAAGACCTATTTGCAGGGCACAGGACCCGAGGCTGTAAAAATAGCCGAAGCTTGTGTGGAAGTTTCAGATGCTTCCGGTGTTACCATTGCAGTAGCACCCCAGCTATGTGATGTCTACCGTGTAGCTTCACAGGTCGATGTTCCCGTATATGGGCAGCATCTGGACGGAATGGCTCCAGGTAGCCAGACCGGCCATGTGCTCGCACACTGCTTGAAAGATGCAGGTGCCTGCGGAACCCTTATCAACCACTCAGAACACCGTCTCCGACTTGCAGACATTGAGGCTTCCGTAAGTGCCGCAAGGGCTGAAGGGTTGACTTCAATTGTCTGTACTAACAACATTCCAACGACCGCTGCAGCGGCAGCCCTTTCGCCGGATTATGTTGCGGTTGAACCGCCGGAACTAATCGGAAGCGGCATTCCGGTTTCAAAAGCCGACCCGGAGGTTGTGGAAGGCTCTCTTCGTGCTGTACAGAATATTAACCCGGATGTCCGGGTTTTGTGCGGTGCAGGGATTTCAAAAGGCGAAGATGTAAAATCTGCACTTGAACTTGGAACCGAAGGGGTATTACTTGCCTCAGGTGTTATAAAAGCAGAGAATCCGAAAGCTGCACTTGAAGATCTTGTCAGCTTTCTTTAATCTTTTTTTTAAAATAATTAGAGATTCAGGTATGCTATCACGAGTAGCAATGCTGAAAACCCAAGTTTGATTCCCATAGTTAGTTCTAGTCTCAGATTTCTATCTGCTATATTTGATATTCCAAGGTGGTGGGGATATTATCAAAACAGCAAGAAACATGAATATGCCAGCTATGTAGGTATTCTGGACAATTATCAGGCATAACCACTATATTCCAAGGTAAATTCCAAGGGCAGCTATTAAAAGTAGCCCACCTTTGTAAAATTGCAGGAATTCACGGGCATCCTTTCCAAAAACGGTTGGAAGTCCCGCTGCCTCCGGATTCGTTTTAAATCAAATTTCACGCTATCAAGCCAAGATAGTCTTTTTAAAAGCAAAGTAGCTATGATTGCATAAATCCTTGCTTTAGCGAAGGGTGCATCCGATGCCCTTAAGCAAGTTCTCCGTTTCATTCTGGATTTCGTTTATATCAATATCCTGACGGATGGTTAACCTAAAAGTAACACTCTTCCTTCTATCTTCACTTGAATAGATGTCCATTATTTCGCAAGTTACGCCTTCATGGCTCTTCCCGCTAATCCTGCAAAGTGTGTCAGGATCAGCGTTATCCGGAATAAAAACAGAGATATCTCTTGTTTTTCGTGTAAAATTTTTATTTTTCCAGATTTCAAGTTCTTCTGAACTCAAAAGCTGAATGTTTTCTATCTTGAGGTTAATCTGTTTTCCGGCTTCAGAAAGGATGACTGAGCGTGCCATTACTTTCTCGATAGTTCCAACATGGGTTTTGTTGGAGTAAATGTGGTAGAGTCCTTTTTCCTTTCCAATGGATTGCAGCAACTCTTCAAATTCAGCTAACTTTAAATTAATAAGTTTATCAGATCTATGCAATGCAGCCCCTGTGTCTCCAAAATGTATTGAGGCATTTTTCATTACCTCGCAGAAATCGTCTGCATTGTTTTTCACGACAAGTTCTGAGAGCTTTTCACATTGCTCAATGAATGCTTTGTGCACATTTGGAATCTCAGGGTTCTGGATCTGTATTTGTGCATATAGCCATGGATTCTGGCCTAATATTCTTCCGACAAAATCAAGCATAATTTCATAAACAGGGCTCATAAAACGGCGTGATCCCTGCACGTCAAAATCGAGTTCTTTAAGGGTTGCTCCAATCGTAATGTACGCAAAATGGGTTAATCCCTGAACAATTGATACGATATGATCATGTTCCTGTGGAGTAATTATCTCTATGTGGGCGCCGTGTTCTTCCAAGAGGTCTTGGATTTTCGGAAACCATTTTTCACATCTGTTTTCTACAGGCGCCAGAATAAAAGTTTGTCCTTGTAATGATGGTATCGAGGGGCCAAACATCGGATGGGTTCCCAGTAGCTCCACGCCTTCAGGTGCGCTTTCTATCATCGCTTCAACAGGTTTTTTCTTAATGGATGTAAGATCCATTAGCAAACTTCCGGTTTTCATTATCGGAGCAGTTTGCCGGATTATTTCAGATGTTATGTCAATAGGTACCGATACGATTACGATATCGCATTCCGGAATGATCTCTTCAGGGCTTGATGTGAAGTTTACGCCAAGTTTTTCGGCAATC
>CAZHNA010000049.1:0-11337 GCA_964532775.1 uncultured Methanosarcinales archaeon | reverse complement strand
TTTAGCCATGTCGAATTTTCCAAGGGTTAGAAAAATTATGGATGAAACAATGGGGGGAATAGTATCTGAAAAATACAAAGAGGTTGCAAAGAAAATCCCATATGCTTCAACTTGTTTTAATCAGTTGAAAGTCCATAATCGCTACGTTTTTGCACAGGGTTTTGGAACACCCAACTTCAATATCTTGCTTGGATATTGGATTGATTCATCTAAAATAACAAGTTATCCAACAATTGGAGTCGTTATTGAGGCTGGTCCAAATGTATTACTAAAAGATGAAATAATTGATTCATTTGCTGAAATATCCAAATCCAATTGGGTTAGCTTTGATTTGGATAAACCCAATGCTTGGTTTAGTATTAAGCAAGAAACGAGTCTTGATAAATTTTTGAATGAAGAAGATCACATTACAGCAATACAAAATTACTTTGTATCCCTTCTTGGAGAGGTGTAGGGATTTAAAGAAAAATACCCTCAGTTACCATGGGAAGAAAAGTAAGGTGATGTTCACATTACCATTTTGTATTAAAATCTTCTCTGAAAACAATTTCCTCAAGTTCTTTTCGTGAGGATGAACGTTCTTTTTCAACAGGATGGCCAATAGCAATTACAGCCATTAGTTCTACGTTTTCAGGAGCATTCAAAATTGCATCAACCTCGATCTGCTGATTGAGGATTTCTCCAAGCCACACGGCACCAAGGCCAAGCTCTTCGCATGCCAAAAGCATGTTTTGTATGGCAGAACCTATCGCTTGTATGTCCTTTGTTTTGTTATAGGATGTATTGTTGTCAAAATAAACTGCAATCAGGATATTTGAACTCAGAACCGTTTTCGTGTAACGTGTGCAGGCCGCAAGCTTCTCAATTGTTTCCTGCTCACGAACTACTACAAACTTCCAGGGCTGGTTGTTAAGTCCTGAAGGTGCCCAGCGTCCGCATTCAAGAATGGTGGTGATGTCATCATCACTCACATCCTCTTTAGTAAATTCCCGGACACTACGCCGGGAAAAAACAGTATCGATTGTGTTTCCCACAATCTTTCCTCCAAAAAAGGAAGAGTAAAAAATTACTCTTCGTTAAGTTCGCTGTTGAGCCATGGCATCATTGCCCTGAGCTTTTTACCAACGACTTCTACGGGGTGCTCGTTCTCGAGGCGCTCCATGGATGTGAGTACAGCATGGTTTGTCTTGCCTTCCAATACGAACTCACGGGCGAACTCGCCGTTCTGGATACGCTCAAGAGCAATGTACATTGCTTCACGTGATTCTTCGTTAATGATCTGTGGACCAACAGTCAGACCGCCGTATTCTGCGGTGTTGGATACGGAGTACCACATCTTCTCAAGACCGCCCTCGTGGATGAGGTCAACAATGAGCTTGAGTTCGTGGAGTGTCTCGAAGTATGCCATCTCTGGTTTGTATCCTGCCTCAACAAGTACTTCGAATGAAGTCTTGATAAGGGATGCAACACCGCCACAGAGGTCAACTTGTTCACCGAACAGATCGGTTTCGGTTTCCTCGCGGAATGTGGTTTCGATTACACCTGCACGGGTACATCCTACACCACGTGCGTGGGCAAGGGCCAATGCTTTTCCATTGCCTGTTGCGTCCTGATGGATTGCGATAAGACCGGGTACTCCAGCGCCTTCCTTAAATGTCCTTCTGACAAGGTGACCTGGGCTTTTTGGTGCAACCATATAAACGTCCACATCTTTTGGTGGGACAATCTGGTTGTAGTGAATGTTAAATCCGTGGGAGAAGACAAGTGCATTGCCTGATTCGAGGCCTGGTGCAATCTTTTCCTTGTAAACATCAGACTGAATTTCATCAGGCATGAGGATCTGGATGATGTCTGCTTCACGGGCTGCATCTTCAACAGTCATGACCTTAAGACCATCATTTTCAGCCTGTGCCCAGCGACGACTTCCTTCACGAAGACCTACCACTACATCAAGGCCGGAGTCATGCAGGTTCTGCGCCTGTGCGTGACCCTGACTTCCGTAACCTATAACTGCAATCTTCTTTCCGTCCATTGCGGAAAAGTCCGCATCTTTATCATAGAATAGTTCTACCATAATTCAATCTCCTGTTATCAATGTAATTAGGAACTCTTAGATCCCCTATTAAGTGCTATCTTACCTGTACGTACCAGTTCTTTTATTCCGAAAGGTTTAAGCAAGTTTTCCATTGCTTCTATTTTGCCTTCTGTTCCGGTTACTTCAATTGTCAGGGTACGGGCTGCAACATCAATTATCCGGGCTCTGAATATGTCAACAATTTGGATAATCTCTGCACGGTTTTCTTTGTCCGTGTTGACTTTGATAAGTGCAAGTTCTCTTTCTACGGATTCTTCCGCACCAAGGTCTATTACCCTTATAACATCAATGAGTTTGTTGAGCTGTTTAATTACCTGCTCAAGGACATGATCATCACCGTGAACTACAATTGTCATCCGTGAGATATTTGGGTCTTCAGTAATGCCAACTGCGAGGCTGTCAATATTATATCCACGTCTTGAGAAAAGTCCGGCAACTCTTGACAGCACTCCGAACTTGTTCTCAACTAGAACTGCAAGTGTGTGTCTCATTCTTTCCTCTCCAGATCAAGTATTTCATTAATTGCAGCACCCGCGGGAACCATTGGCGATACGTTCTCTTCACATTCAATTACAAAATCAATTACAGTGGGTTTGTTAGCTTCAATGGCTTTCTCAATAGCTGGCCTAACATCTTCCTCTTTTTCCACCCGGATTCCAAGAGCACCATATGCTTCTGCCAGTTTCACAAAGTCCACACTACCTTTGATACAGGTAAATGAATACCTTTTATCAAAGAATAATTCCTGCCACTGTCTCACCATTCCGAGGTAACCATTGTTCATAATTGCAACAATTACCGGAATGTCATCTTGCATAGCTGTGGCGAGTTCTTGCATGTTCATCTGGAATGATCCGTCACCGGCTATGGCGAAAACAACTTTGTCGGGTTTGCCTATTTTTGCGCCTATAGCGGCTGGGTAGCCATATCCCATTGTTCCAAGCCCGCTTGAACTAATAAACGATCTTGTTTCCTTGAATTTGCAATATTGGGCTGCCCACATCTGATGCTGTCCTACATCAGTCACAATGATAGCATCATCACATGCTTCATTAATTTGTTCAAGAATGAACTGTGGCTTAAGATTATAATTTTCCTTCTCTTTGACGTAATGAAGCGGATAGGAAGTTATCCAGCCGTTAATCTTGTCCAGCCATTCTTTCCTTTCGGTTTTATTAACATGCTTGACAAGAGAACTCAGAATATTCTTGGCATCACCTACAATTGGGATATCCACTGTGATATTCTTTGAAATTTCTGCAGGGTCAATATCGATGTGAATGATTTTCGCATTCGGTGCAAAAGACTGAAGTTTGCCTGTTACCCTGTCATCAAATCGTGCGCCTATTGCAACCAACAGATCGGATTCTTGAATTGCATAATTTGCATATTTTGTCCCATGCATACCGGGCATTCCAAGGTATAGGGGGTGTGCGGTAGGGAAACAACTGATTCCTGTCAGGGTTGTGGTTACAGGTGCCTGTATAGTTTCTGCCAATTCAAGGAGCTCTTTATGGGCACCTGAACTGATAATACCCCCTCCAACATAGAGCAGAGGTCTGGATGATTTCGCGATGGCAGTTGCTGCCCTTTTAACCTGTTGGAGATTTCCTTTTACTGTAGGTTTGTAACCTTTCAAATCAATCTTTTCAGGATATTGGAAATCAATTTTATCGGTTGTAACGTCTGTTGGAATATCTATTAATACAGGACCAGGGCGGCCGGTAGAAGCAATATGGAATGCTTCCTTAATAACCCGGGGGATATCATTTGCATCCTTCACAAGATAATTGTGTTTGGTAATTGGCATCGTTATCCCGGTAATATCCGCTTCCTGGAACGCGTCGTTTCCAAGGAGGGCGCGGGGAACTTGTCCGGTTAATGCAACCATTGGAATAGAATCCATGTAGGCGTTTGCAATACCTGTGACGAGGTTTGTCGCACCTGGGCCGGATGTTGCAAGACATACACCGACCTTTCCTGTTGCTCTTGCATATCCTTCTGCAGCATGAGCTGCCGCCTGTTCATGTCTCACCAGTATGTGCCTGATGTCGGCATCATACAATTCATCGTAAAGAGGTAGTAGGACACCACCAGGATATCCAAAGATCACCTCGACATTCTCTCTATATAGCGATTCGATGATAGCTCTAGCACCTGTCATCCTCTGCTTATTTTCGCTCATATTATCCCTTATTTTGTTTTATAAGCTGGTTTATTCCGTTGATTACTGCTTCTACAGATGCCATTATTATGTCTGTACGGGCACCTCTCGCAGTAGCCATATTTCCATCTCTGGATAATTTTACACGCACTTCTACAAGTGCATCTGTTCCGCCTGTGATCGAATCAACATGGTATTCTTCAAGCTGGATGTCTGCAATTCCTGCAACAGCTTTTTGGATGCCACGAACCACTGCATCTACAGGTCCGTCTCCAACATCTGCTTCAACGACATCTGCGCCGTCAACAGTAAGCCTGACTGATGCAGTTGGCATTACTTTGCTTCCTGATACAATATTGTATTCTTCGAGATTCACGCGGGCTTCTATGTAAGTGTCAAGAACTGTTTCCGCAATTGTTTGCAGATCTGAATCTGTAACCCTTTTACCGTGATCACCGAGTTCTTTTACACGTACCAATATTTCGTTAAGTTGTGCTTTGTCAACGTCAAGCCCAAGCTCTTTAAGGGCAAGTGTAACTGAACTTTTTCCTGCATGTTTTCCAATAACTATCTTGCGTTCCCTTCCGACAATTTCGGGTTTAAGCGGTTCATAGGTTGAGGTGTCTGCAAGCAGGCCATGTACGTGGATTCCTGCTTCGTGTGTAAATGCATTTCCACCAACCAATGATTTGTTGATTGCAACAGGTATTCCGGTGAGTCTGCTAACAAGACGCGATGTGCGGTATAATTCTTCATGTTTGATTCCGGTGTCATATTGGTAGAGCCATTCCAGAATCATAACTACTTCTTCAAGTGCAGTGTTGCCTGCTCGCTCTCCAATTCCATTTATGGTGCAGTGAGCTTCACGTGCTCCTGCGCGTAATGCAGCCACTGTATTTGCAACTGACATGCCGAAATCATCATGGCAATGTATGCTCACGGGAACTTCACAAAAGTCTGCCAGTTCACCAAAAATATCGGTTGTTTTTTCAGGCATAAGCAAACCGACTGTGTCGCAGTAGCACACCCTGTCAGCCCCAACTTCAATTCCTTTCTGGTAGAATGATTTCAGGAAATCAAAATCGGCTCTGGATGCATCTTCGCCGCTAAGTTCTACGATAAGGCCGTGTTCTTTAGCATACTCAGTAGTATTAATAGCCATTTCGATAACGTCTTCACGTTCCTTCTTTAGTTTCACATTAATGTGAAGATCCGAAACAGGAGCTACTAAATGAATTGAATCTACATCGCATTCAAGGGCATAATCAACATCTTGCTGCATTATGCGACAATAGCTGCAAATTTCGGCATCTAACCCCTCGGCAGCGACAGCTTTTATTGCTGTACGCTCTCCTTCAGAAGTAATGGCAGAACCCGCTTCTATTATTGAAACGCCAAGCTCATCTAGCTTGCGCGCGATTGCAAGTTTTCCTTCAGTATTCAGTGCGACTCCAGGTGTTTGTTCACCATCTCGGAGTGTAGTGTCTAAAAAGCGTATATTTCCGAATACTACAATCCCTCCGGCATTTTTGTAAGTAGTGTGCAAATATGTGATATGTCTGCATTAAAGAGAATTCCTTTTTGGAATCATCTTCATTTTGTTCATACCAAATCCACGATAGGAAATATTGATTTATCTTATTTATAACCCATACAACTTGGATGTTGAAGCTCGAAAAAGAATGCCTTTCAGACAGGACATTCATGCTTGTGGAATTTGGTAAAAATATCATCATGATTTTAATCTTTAGCAACAAAAGATACTTTTTTTCCACATGTTTTGAGAACTTGTGGAGTACCGCCTGCCTGACTTACGATATCGAGCATCAAATCAGCATCCGTTATTTCGGTGCCCATGACTGCAGTAAAACCCTTCTCAAAAAATGGATCTGGGTAAAGGGGGCAACTGGGGCCCAATAGTACTGCTTTTGATGCCTGTGGAATAACATCAAGAAAATCATCAATAGTACCATTTACAAGGCTGCTTGCAGTTATTATCGCAACGTCAGAAGATGAAATGGTTTCCCTAAGAGATTCCTCATCTACTGCTATCAACCTGCTATCATCAAGACCGCGTTTCTCAGCCACATAAAGGGCAGAAACCTTTTTAAGTATTTTTGGAACCAGTGGAGCAAAATGTCCAACCATAGTCACTTTGTCTCCTTCATCGATAAGATCAAGAATATCAAGAGAACTGCGATCAAAAGCATTCACTTCAGTGGCATATATTTGTTGGGTAATAGCATTAATTGTCGCGATTCCAACGCCCCTCTGAAGCATACTTCGTGAATCTGCAATCTCTAACAATTCATTAGCTTTTATACCTGAAAGGTTTCCGGCGGAGGGGAGGGTATTACAGTGCAACTTCGAAGAATCAAGGTAAGTTGCAGCCATTCCTCCATAGCCGTCACATAGCTTTATTCCCGTATATATGACACCTACTCGGAGATCATCGATTATCGAATTGTTTATACTGTCAGAGAAATCTTTTTTGATGCATTCAACAAGATGAGAAACAAAAACCATTTACTAGTACATCTCCTTTAGATACTATTTGTTCTTTTAATTCACTCTGTAGGTGAAGTTATTACATTTAACTCAGTAATCATTCCTACAATATTTTCAACATATTCCACAGTTTCCGGCATTTGGAGCATCTTTATAAAACTGTCGCGAAGAATGAGGAATGGTCCTTCTCCGATGTCTCTTACTACTACAGTATTAACATCCATACTTTTCAAAAAATCTGCAGTCTTGACGCCTACTTTCTTATCAAAACTTGCAGCCGGATTTTCTCTGACATTCCATTTCTTTATTATATTACTCTCAACATCTACAATAATGTAATACGGAGCCTTGCCAAAATGGGGGGAGATCCTTGATTGTAATCCCTCGTCTGCCAAGACTGGAATTGCAATCTTCATCAAGGTGCTCTTTGTGGGTTTTGCATTGATAACTAAATGTTCCAGATTTGTTACTTCCTTCTTAACTGTCTTTTCGATTTCTTCGGACAGCATCTCTACTCTTTTAAGATTTGTGTCACCTTCGGTTTCAACTACAATTTCTCCGAATACAACCAAGCCAGATTTACGAAGTCTGATATCCTCAACCACTTTTACGCCCTGAATATTGTCTACATTTTGCCTGATTCTTATCAATGCTTCTTTATCCTGCCATGAGTCCATTAAGGTTAATGCGGATTCTCTAGCAATACTAATTCCGAGCTTGAATATAATGAGAGAGATAATTAGAACTCCGACACTATCAAACCACGGGAATCCAAACATTGAACCTGCGATTGAAACAACAACGATTATAGAAGTAAAAGCATCCGTGTAAGAATGCATGGCATCAGCAATAAGTGCCTGTGAATTGATTTTTCGACCAATCTTAATTTTATATTGAGATAGGGCATACATTGCCAATACTGAAAATATGGCTGTACCAAGTGCTATTCCCTGAAGTTCAATTTCAATTGGATTAGTGATATTTTTCAGTGCATCACGCACAAGGATTAAGCCAGAAAAAAGGATAATAATAGAAACAAACAGTGAAACCATATTCTCTGCTTTGTAGTACCCATAAGGAAAACGCTCTTCTGCATCTTTCATACTGAACTTAAGTCCGACCCATACAGCAAATGATGTGAAAATATCCAATGATGTGTGAATCGCATCCGCAACCAGAGCAGAGCTTCCCGAATAAAAACCAACAATGCCTTTTAAAGCTGCGATAAAAACTAAAGCAATAGTTGAGTTCTTTGAAGCCTTAGCACCTAACACTAATTTTTCATGTACGGTCATTTTTCCCGCCATCATGCTATATAATTATGTACATTTTTGGAAAATTTATACCGCGCGATAATATGAAGCAGAATTCGAACTTATCTTGGTAATTTTCCCATTATCAATCAAATCTTTTATTATTGGAAACAGGTCACCTTTATCAATATCAAGAGATTGAACGATTTGATCAAAGGTACATGGTCTTCTAAGAATGAGATCGTAGACCTCTTCTATAATATTTTCATGTTTTATGCTTGATCTTTTTCTTTTTATGCCTTTTAGGACCAGCCGAACTCTTTCCCTTCCAAGTTCCTCATCAAACTTCTGCGCTATCTCCTTAAGCCTGTTTTCTGAAACCGGAACGAGAAAACCTTCCGCAGGTGGTCGGCTTATGGTAAGAATTTCTATCTCATCGGGATCTATGAACTTTAGAACTTCGATCAGTTTATCAATTTCCTGATCACTGGAATTTGTGGGATATTCATTGTTTGAATCCAGTAACATGACTTCAATGGCAAGTTTAGAACCACCAAGCTTCTTGAATTCCCTTAATCCATCTATGATATCATGAATATTTATTCCGATTGCAGGTCGATTGATGGCTCTAAAAGTATTTTCATTTCCTGATACTAATGTGGCAACCACTATGTCTGCATTTGCAAGGTTCTCCCTGACATCTGGTCTACTCATGAGAGATGAATTGGTGATCACGCAGATTGGAACCTTGCTAACCTCCCGGATCTTTCTAATCATATTACCCAATTCTAGGTTCAATGTAGGTTCACATGTTCCTGAAAATGTTATATAATCAAGGTCATCAACATTCTTGTGATAATTGGTGAGGGCTTCAACAACCTCTTCAGTGGTCACAAGTCCGGTTGCTTCCGCAGGGTTCAAAATCTTATAATCTACATGTCCGAGCTGACAGTACACACAGTCGAAATTGCAGTTTTTTTTAAAATCACCTTTTTTGATTACATCAATTCCAAGTGATCTTCCAAGTCTTCTTGAAAGGATTGGTCCATATATGATTCTGGATTTCATTTGATCACCCATGGTGCTGAAAATTGTTGCATAATTTGGACTTTTTACATTTCCCTTGATTATTTCCTTGCCATAGGTTGCCCACATTCAGGGCATTTCATTTGAGTGCAAGGCATTCCTCTTTGGTGAGTTTGCTCATGCCCACAACTTATGCATTTACATATCCCGTCTGGCCCGGCAAATCCTGCACCTCTGCCTCCGCGGGAATTCCCCTGATCCTGATTTTGTCTTCCTTTTCCAAATGTTCCGCTTTGTGCAGGTCCTGTTCCATCCTTTCCGGGCATAATATAATCTCCTCCCTCTACTTTGATTGCTTTTCCATTCACAAGTGCATCCGAAATTTTCTCCAATGTTCTGTGGAGCATCCGTTGAAAAGTCGATTGATGAATTTGCATCTTACTGGCTGCATCTTCCTGTTTCATATTTTTTAGATAGCTAAGTCTCATAGATTCTAATTCATCAATGGTTACATTGACTTCTTCAAGATCTTTCAGGTACACACCAGAAGGCTTAAAGTGTCTTACATTATGTTCAAAGTTAACCATCCTTCTTTTTCTCGGACGTCCCATATTATGCATTATTATGCATAATGTAGATAAACCTTTTGTTAGTTGCTAAGTTTTGGTAAAAAAAGGTCAATCACAGGGATCTGCTTTTTCAAAAAATAAAAAGAACCTGTCAGAGATGTTTTATTCCTGAATGGTCCATGTTAATCATTTCTGATGCTGTTGAATATCAAAATAGCGATGGCATTGCTATTGTATCATCATTGAATTGACAGGAGTCTAATCATTCCTCAATGACTTCCTTGATGAACTGCCCTTCTCCAATTTGTCCAATGATAGTACCCAACCTCTCTTTTCCGGGTTTTGTTCGATATTTGACAAAGACTTTACCTATCCGATCTACAAGAGATGGTATTTCGTCCTTTGTGCAGAATTCCTTTAAAAGAACACCATTTGTTGGTCTTCTTGCATCATTTCCACCAATCCGGACAGAATAACCAATTTCTAGAAATACAAAAAGATAATTAAAAAACGAAATGGATTGATGGTTCCATTTTTGATTGGCATGGGTTTAAAGAAAGTAAATACAATATTTTTCAAATATTGGCGTGTAAATAAGACAAGTTTGAGCTTAATGGCATATTAATGGCTTACAAAACAAATTTACAGACTGAAATGACCCTTTATTGAAAACAAAACGCTTATATGTAGATATATCTCACCCAATTAAGTGATCAATTATGAAATTTGGTATCATAATAAGCCAGACTGACCCAGAAACAGTTTGGAATGCATATAGATTTGGAATTTATGCATTAAATGAAGGTGATTATGTGAAAATATTTTTGCTTGGGAAAGGGGTCGAATCTGAAGTTGATGATCCAAAATTTAATGTAAAAGAGCAAATTGCTATGTATATTGAAAAAGGTGGAGAAATTTATGCATGTGGAAGTTGTATGAAATCAAGAAAAATGGAATTATCTACTAGTTGCCCTCTTTCAACAATGAAGGATTTATACAAAATAGTTGTGGATTCTGATAAGGTTTTAACATTTTAAGGCAGCCTCTTGGCAAACCACATTTTAATAAATTTAATGATGAGGGCTAATTGCCCTTCACCATTTTAAAAATATTTACTTACATTTGCGGCAGCTTTTGCAATAAGAGTTGAGCAAGCTTTCAAATCTTCAATTGATATGACTTCTACTGGAGAATGAATATAGCGTGCAGGAACACTGATTGTGCTTGATGGTATTCCTTCTTTTGTAAGGTGAATCGCAGTTGCGTCTGTTGTTCCACCGTCTCCGACATCAAGTTGGTATGGAATTTCATTTTCTTCTGCAGTTTCACTCAACCATCGAACTACGTTTTGGTCAGCCATAAGCCCTCTTCCACCAGCGTCAACAACTGTGATTACAGGACCTTTTCCAATTTCAAGTGCTGAATCCTTCTTTTCAATTCCGGGATGGTCTCCTGGTATTGTTACGTCTGTAGCAATAGCAACATCGGGATCAAGTCCGTATGCAGATGTGCGAGCTCCCTTCAACCCTACTTCTTCTTGTACAGTGCCAACTGCATAAATGGTTGCGTCAATATCCATTTCTGAAATCTGCCGCATGGTTTCGATCAACATTGCTACGCCTGCGCGGTTATCGAAGGCCTTGCATGTGTATAGGCCGTTAAGAAGGGGTGCAAAATCTCTGTCGGAGGATATTGGAGTTCCTACTTTAATTCCCAAGTTTT